>CAZDBE010000094.1:0-17609 GCA_964503675.1 uncultured Pirellulaceae bacterium
AAACCCGTAACGGGGGAAACCTGATGCAAATTCGACCTACATCTAACATTCAATCGACTTCAAACGTCAACCTGCAAACGCAAAATACTGCGTCCAGCTCTCAGCCAGGCTCAACGATTCCAGTTGACTCACTAGAGATTTCATCTGAAGCACAGATGATCAGCAAGACAAGTGCTGACATTCGGGCTGATCGCGTCGCCGACATCAAGGCTCAGATTGTCAGTGGTCAGTACGAGACGGCAGAAAAACTAGACGCGGCAGTCTCTCGCATGTTCGAAGCGATCGGCTAGGTTGCCAGCAGCCAAACCTCCACAGCTTTGAGACTCGAGCTGTGGATGGTGATCAATTCTCAAATCAGATTAGGCCGAAGCTTCGTTGCTTCGGCCTTTTTTGGTATTCGCGTCAATCAATTAGTTGCTGCGACCTCCGCCGATCATCAAAAGTTCATGCAAACTCTGGGAAGACTGGTTAAACAATAGGTGTTAACCGGTAACACTCTTTCTCAGAATCCAAAAGTCTGGATCATGGGCATCCAAACGCAATTGAGTTCGACTATAATTTGTCAGACGTCTGAGCTCATGCATTTGCGATTACCCATTACCAACGATTTGCCCTATGGCTATTCTTACTTCCGTCAGCGATAGCGTCGAGAAGAAAACGTTTCGTCTCGCAGAAGGAAGCGTCACGATTGGCCGCCATCCCGAATGTGACCTACACATCAATGATGGGTCCGTCAGCCGCCAACATGCGACGGTGGACTTTCGCGATGACGCGTACTACGTTGAGGATCTCGATAGCCGCAATGGCACGTTTCTCAATGATACGAAGATCGCGGGTCCGGCTAAGCTCTACGATGGAGCCCAGGTGAAAATCTGCGATGTCGTATTTACGTTTCAAACCAGTAACGGCCCGAGGACAAGAGCTCCGCAGTCTACTGCGCCCGCGTCGCGCGGAGACACCTTTGAGTTGTCCGTGCTGCAGTCGGTTGTGCTTCAGGATGTTCCGCCAGTGGAAACGGATTCGCGTGTCGCTCAAATTGAACGATCCTCTCACCATAGCCTCCGCCACCAGCATGTGAGCGCAGAGCACAAGCTTCGCACCCTTATCAAGGTCGCTCAAGTATTGAGTGAATCGTTGAAACGAGACGAGGTTCTTGCGAGGATTTTGGACTTCTTGTTCGAACATTTTGAAGAAGCCGATCGCGGTTTTATTATTCTTAAGACCTCTGACGGATCCCTGCTGCCCCTTGGGTGCAAGACACGACGTCCACAGGATGAAGAGCAGATTCGAATTAGTAAGACAATTGTCAATCAAGTCATGGAAACGGGTTGCCCAATGATCAGCAGTGACGCGTCGGCTGACGACCGTTTTGATCTAAGTCAATCTGTGATGGATTTTCAAATTCGATCGATCATGTGTGCTCCGCTGATCAACAGCCAGGACGAATCGATTGGAGTAGTACAACTTGACTCGCTCCGGTCATCGATTGTGTTTACCGAGGAAGATCTTGAGTTGCTTGCCACCATAGCGATGCAGGCGAGCCTGACCATTCAAAAGGCGGATCTGTTTGAGGAGGCGAAACGTTCGCGTGAGATGGGGCAAGATCTAGCGCTGGCTCACGAACTTCAAAGTCGCTTTTTGCCTCAGCATGCTCCCAAGATCGAAGCCTACTCGTTCTCGTCGTTTTATCGACCAATGCAGCAGGTTGGCGGTGACTACTTTGACTATGTCGAACTCGATGACGACCATGTGGCTGTGATCATTGCCGATGTGGTTGGGCATGGGATTGCTGCCGCAATGTTAATGGCCAAAGTTTCAGGAGAGTCGCGGTTTGCCTTGGCGACCACCAAGTCGGCCGCTGCCGCCATGGAGCGATTGAACAACAAACTTACCCAGATGCATTTGAACCGGTTTGTAACGTTGGTATTGTGTTTAATGAACACCAAAACCAATACGCTTGAGGTCGTCAACGCAGGACACATGCCGCCAGTCATTCGCAGGCACGCAACGGGTGAGCTCGAGGAATTGCCGTTGGAAGATTCTGGCGTACCAGTTGGAATCTTACCCGATTTTAAATACGAATCCAGCAAAGTCAGCATTGCATCTGGGGACGTCGTGATCCTCTATACTGACGGCCTTAATGAGGCGATGGACGCCGATGGAAATCAGCTTACGACTGAACGGATGCTAGCCGAGGTGCACGCGAGTCAGGCGAAGACGCCGTCAGCGATCAAAAAAGTGATCTGCGACGAGGTTCATCGGCACATGGGCGTCGTCAAGCCAATCGATGACATGTGCTTGGTGTGTTTTGGGCGAGAGCTTTCCTAGTTGGGGGAGAGTATTCTTGCTTTTAGGACGCGATGACTTTCGGGCGTTTTCGAATGTCTATCGTTCGGTCGCCGTTAGCAATTCGTAGGCTTGCTTTTGAACATCTTCGTCGTTGGCCAAGCCGCCGTGTGGATAGCGCTTGTCATCACCATCAAGCCATTGGCTCCAGATGATGCCTTGAACGGCCGGGCGAGCCACCAACATCGGTAGAATTGTCTTCAGATACCTTATTCGCACCGCATCCGATTTTGAATCGAAGGAATTGATCTGTTTGTCTGACGAACTGGGCTGCGGAAGTTCGCCTCCGTCATCACCGCCTGCAGGTGCCCAAGTGGGCGTTCGGAGTAAAACAATCAGCGGTATCCCCAGTTGTGTCCACAGGTCCAGCATGTCGATCCACTGGAGTGGGTCGCGCAACATGCTGCCGCCCGGCCAATAACCAAGATTAACCTCGATCCCCAGAAAAGAAACCTGCGCCCCCTGACGCAACAGCGAGTCGGCGATCTGAAGCGGGTGTGAGCCTCCCACCGCCGAAGCCAAACGCTCGGCCCATGGAAAGTCGAAACTAACCATTGTTGGAATCTCAACATTCGAATCGGAGACCTCGCCCAAGAGAGTCGTCGCCAGCTCCAACTGATGTGGGTAGCTCAGATGACGGTGTCCCATCCCGTTAAGCCCACCAATGACATGCAATAGGGACGCAGATGGTGACAGTTGCTTCATGTGGGACCGGCAACTGTCGACAAGCAGTTTTTTTCTAGAGGTAAAATCACCGGCGTCAATCAATTCTTGCGGCATGCCGTTGACACTGGCATCAAGAAATGGTCCTGCAATGACGCGCTTTTCTAGAATTCCCTCATTCGTTGAGGCCAATTGGTCAAACGTCATCCGGACGAGCTCAAATCCTTCTACATCAACGCCTTCTCTGACGGCACGCGCCGGGCTGATCGTATTGGCCAGCCAAAAGGGATGCATCTCTTCAGATGACTTGCGAAATTGAGTGACTTGCTTTCCAAATTCATCGCTGATGTCGAAGATCGCAGCGACCGAACAATCCAAGGATAACCTAGCCAGTTCGTCTTGTTCCACGGGATCGGAATTCAGAATCGAACTGCCAAGGTGGGGGGCTGAGGCAGATACCTCACGATGGATCTCAGGAGGAATGACCAGCCCGCCTTCCTCCCAAATTGAGATTTGGTTCCGCAAACGGTTGAGCGTACCCCGGGCGAGTTCTGTTATCAGTGGGTAGGGAGACGCCTGTTCCAGCAACGTGGCGGTAGAAATCAACAGTTCGCCACGCGTGTCGCACTGCCAAGGAATATAGGTCTTCCCCGATTCGTTCCGGTTGCGGAGGACCGTCAAGATGTCTCCATCTGTCGAGACTTTGCAAGGCCATGGGATTCCGTCAATTCCGACAGTATGAATCGCGGCCGCCTGTCGGCGCTCCAACGACCATGATGCCGGAAGCCGGAACTTAAATTCACCCATGAACAGAATCTCGATTTTGAGAGAATGGCGCTT
The DNA here is from genome assembly GCA_964503675.1 of uncultured Pirellulaceae bacterium. Lineage (GTDB taxonomy): Bacteria > Planctomycetota > Planctomycetia > Pirellulales > Pirellulaceae > Mariniblastus. Next base: position 3,850 of record CAZDBE010000094.1, read on the forward strand.
TGGCAAACCTGCAGCACCGTTAAAACATCAATAGCTTCATATTTTCTGGCTCATTGTCAATATGCCTGCCCGGCGTACGCCCGCCTCCCCTGGCCATTTTTGATCACGTTGCTTGGCCACTAGCGGGGAGCAGAAGACTAGATTTCTATTTTTTTGAACATCCAATTCATCGTCACAGTTCGGGTCTACCGCCGCAATATACAATCGGTATATTCAGATTGAGCTCGCAAGCTGGGAGTCCTGATTTCTACCTCGGCTCAGGCCAACTTGGAAATTGGATCATCAACACAGAAAAAAGAGTCGGAGTGCATCGTGGCAACACTTGTAAGACAGGGCAAAGTACGAGACGTTTACGATCTGGGCGAGCATTACCTGATGGTGGCCAGTGACCGTATCAGTGCTTTTGATTGGGTTATCCCCACGATGATTCCAGACAAGGGGCGCGTCTTGACCGAGATCAGTAAGTTCTGGTTCGACCATTTTGACACTCCTAACCACTTAGTTTCGACCGACGTGCATTCTATCGAACTCCCAGAAGGGCTCGACGCAGACGAGCTGGATGGCCGCACGATGATCGTCAAAAAATGCGAAGTTGTTCCGATCGAGTGTGTGGTGCGCGGCTATCTAGTCGGTTCTGGCTGGAAAGATTATCAGAACAATGGTTCCGTTTGCGGGATTGATCTGCAGCCGGGGCTAAATAATTGTGCCAAGTTTCCCGAAGCGCTGTTCACACCAGCGACCAAAGCGGAAGCGGGCCATGATGAGAATATTTCATTCGAGCAGATGGTCGAAATTGTCGGAAAAGAAACATCCGATGAGCTGAAGCAACGCAGCTTGGACATTTATCACGGCGGTCGTGATTTTGCGGCGAAGAAGGGAATCATCCTTGCGGACACCAAGTTCGAGTGGGGGTCACATGACGGTGAGTTGATTTTGATTGATGAAGTGATGACACCAGACAGTTCCCGATTCTGGCCTGCCGATTCATATGTCGAGGGACAGGATCAACTGTCGTTCGACAAGCAGTTTGTGCGTGAGCATCTAAACGCAACTACATGGGATAAAAACAGCGAGCCACCAGAATTGCCCCAACAGGTCGTCGACAAGACACGGGCTAAGTACATCGAGGCTTTTGAGCGTCTGACCGGTTCCACGTTCAAGTGGAAGTAGCGCACAAGAAATTGCACGGGACACCAGCGGTTGATCCAATCGCTAGGGAGGTGGGCTATAGGCTTCTGGAGAATGTGTCTTAGCCTTGTCCGCTCCCCAAATCTTATTCTGAATCTTCTTCAGACTCTTGTGCGTCGGATTCACCAGATTCAGCCTCTTCGACTTCCGACTTATCGGGTTTGGATTTCTCAGTGTCGACCTTCTCGTCAGCGGCTTGCTTCGTTTCGCTGCCTTCGGTACTCGCTTCGTCGGATTTAGCCGTAGCGGTGTCAGAATCATCCACTTTTGCGTCAAGGGACACACCCGGGTAGGCCTTCTCGACCGCAGCCTTCAGCAATCGCGAGCGAATCAGATTTCCGTGCATCTGATTAGAGCCTTCCTGTTGATACTGCTCGATCGCCAAGTCGTATTCCTTTCGTGACTCAAACGAGCGTCCTAGCAAATACTGTATTCCTGAACGCCAACGCCCTACATCAGCTTTGCGCACGATACCGTCAAGCCAGTTGGCTGAGGTGCCCGGATTGCCATTGTCAAACAGACATTGAGAAAGAAACAATCCAACGTCGCGACGGACTAACCTCATTTGTCCTTGCATGGATTTAAGTTTGCTCTCGAAGACCAATGGGTTTTCTTCTTGGGATAGGCCAACCATTGCCATTGTCTTGTCATCGGTCGCCAGAGAGTCGATTTCGTCATCTGAGTAGAGCAAAACTTGGCAACTTTCGACTGCGTTGCGACCTTGATAAGGGCCTTTCGTCTCAAACATGCCCTTAAAGAAACGGACGCGATTGGTGCGATAAATGTGAAACTGATCAACATACATTTCTTCCGAATTGTACCACTGGAGGCGATCAGACAATTCATCGTCACTTGCCGCTTTGGGAATGGTTTCGTTGACCGCTTTTCGGAACTGATGGGTCTGCAACGAAATATCCCACAGTAAATTTTCGACACCCTCAACCTGTGGTAGTCGACCAATCTCCTTCTCGGGGTAGGAAGCCAAACTCAATCGTTCGTCGCCGACTTGATTGGATTCCAGCGCCGCCATCCGCTTTGAAAGTGATTCAGGGGCCACATAGGTCATAGCGAAAAGCGCTTTCACTTGCTTTTGATTTACCCAGTATTTGGAATCATCTTCCAGCGATTCCTCGATCGTCAAATCGAGTGAGCTGAGTAGGTTTGTGTCTTCTCGAACATTCTGTAGTGTCGCAACCGATCCGGGATTCTTTCCTGGGATGGGTAATCCCAGCTTTGTATCAAACAGGTAGTAGTCGTCGGCAATCGCCACGCCGACCGCCCAAGGAATGGGTGCCTCTTGGTCGCCAACGCACAGCATGACTGCATCCAACTCGGCCTCACGAAGTAACATCAACAACACTTTGGCCCGATCAACGTAGTCGCCGCGACCGTAGATGAGTGTTTGCCAGGGATGGCGCTGATAGCCGGTTCCTCTGACACCGGCAGCCCATGGCGTAGTTTCAGAGTTAAGCCGTTGGTCTTCAATTTCGTCCTCAGTTGGCGAGAGTTCTTCCAACAAGTAGATGTTTCTGACAACCCAATCCGAAAGCTTCATGGATTTGACCAATGCTGCGATCTGTTCCTTTTCAAGCTTAGGGTGAGCTTCTGCCATCACCGCGGATAGACCATCCTTTTCTTCTATGGCGATGCTGAAATTGTCGGCCGAAAGTCGATAAAGTTCAAAGAAAGTTGATGTCGGGTTGGTGACGACGCGCTGTGAAATCTTCGACATCCAGAAAGCTTCCTGAAGGAAGTAAGCGTCAGTGTTTAGAAAAACAAGCTCATCATTTTGGTTAAACAGCGACATGTCTTGATTCTGTTCAATCCACTCTTTCACTTTGTCACTGCGGTCGACGTCAGCAGATTTGGCTTGGTCGGCGCTGTAGTTGGCCCATCGGTTGAGCCCCAGCGAAACTTTCTCTTCAAAGTCTTTTTGGTCGAACTGCCGATCGGCAAAAACAAAATCCATTGTCCTCGCAAGGTCATCCGTTTTGGCCGACAGGACACTGGTGTCGATCGTGGCAAGAGTCTGGTCAGTGGTGTTACCGCATCCGACAAGTGAGACAGCGGCGGTCAAGAGAAGGATTGGGAATCCCCATCGAGCGATATTTGCAACGTGTGGGTTCACATGTATGCGTATCTGTTCTGTCCGCGATTCCATCAACTTTTTCCTAAAACAGTTCTGTCGCCAAGCCGTCAATAGTTACTATTGAGAACCGGAGACCTCGTCAATTTTCTTCAATGTTTGCAACAGCGATTCCATCTCTGCCAGAGGTACCATGTTAGGCCCGTCGCTTGGTGATTGATCTGGATCTGGATGTGTCTCAATAAAAACTGCGTTACATCCTGTTGCGACTGCCGCTCTGGCGAGTGGAGCCACCATCTCTCGTTGTCCGCCGGTGGTGCCGCCGGACGCACTTGGCATTTGTACGCTGTGCGTGGCGTCGAAGACGACCGGTGCGCCAAGTTCAGCCATTTGGATCATGGAACGCATGTCATTTACCAAGCGTCCATAACCGAAAAAGGTTCCTCGTTCTGTCAATAAAATATCGCTGCATCCACTTTCCAACAGTTTACCGACAACGTGCCTCATATCCCATGGGGCCATGAACTGACCCTTTTTGACATTGACGGCCCGGCCAGTCTTGGCAGCAGCCAGCAGCAAATCGGTTTGTCTGTCCAGAAAAGCTGGGATCTGTATCAAATCGACCACCTCCGCCACTGCAGCAGCCTGCTCCGGCAGGTGCATGTCGGTGGTCACCGGAACGTCCAATGACTCCTTCACCCAAGCCAAAATCTCCAGCCCTTTTTCGAGGCCTACTCCACGGTACGATTTTAAACTTGTTCGGTTCGCCTTATCGAAGGAAGCTTTGAAAACATAGGGAAGTTTTAGTTTTTCGCAGGCAGTTTTGACGTGTTGGCCAATCTCCAGCATCAATTCCCGGTCGTCAATGACACATGGACCGGCAATCACCAAAAGTGGCTGCCCCTTGCCGCAGGATACGGAATCGGAGATTCGAACAGGTTGGTTAATCAAAGGATTTCCGTAGTTAGAAAAAATGACATGGGAAGGCTGGCGGAACGCCGCACTGCTTGGCGGAGGCTTCCAGCTACCGTGTTTAGTTTACTACCGACTTACGTTGCTTGTTTCCCGGGTACCAAAAGGGTCAGGTAGTTCGGCAGTACCTCAATCGTGACTGGGAGTTCGCCTCCCGGGTCTCCGTCGAGTTGAAACGGGACACGTGAGTTTGAACTAATCGTCAGTTTACGAAATTTACAAAACTCTGTCTCGCACCATTGACGATGTTTTCTCAAAACTACCGCCACCAAATAAACCGTTCCGCGCACGAGGCCTCCGTAGCGAAAGCTGCATAAATCCAATGCTCCGTCGTATGGATCTGCCTCCGGTAGTAAAGGGAGGTTCATCGCGTATCTTGGGGCATTGAATATAAAGGCCCATCGAGCGGAGGTGCTGGTGAGAGTCTCCTTGGTCTCCAGTTGCTCCTGACCGCCTTTCTCATCCGAGCGTCGTTCAACCGATATCTGCAGTTCAGGATAGCGGTATCTACGCAGAGTACTCAGAACGGGGCGAAACCACGACCAGTAGCTAATGTGGCCCTTTCTGTTTTGGTGAAGTTTCTCTACGACGTGCGCATCGAACCCGCAACCGGCCATGACGAGAAACAGTTTCCCGTTGGCGCTTCCGGCATCCATTTTCTGGTAGCGCCCATTGATGATCACATCGACAAATTGCTTAGCGTCAGCCGACATTCCCAGATGCCGCGCCAGTAAGTTCTCGGTTCCTAACGGCAGGATTGCCAAAGGTATCCCCTGCGGCAACCGGTTGGCCAGCAGAGACGCCGTCCCGTCACCGCCAGCCGAAACGACAGTCCGCAATTTTCCGGATGCTGAAAGTTCACCGGCGCGCTTCACGACTCGGGTAACATCGGTCAGAACATCGACGTCAAAATTGGCGTCAACCAAGCGTTGCCGAATGTCTTCCACCAATGAAGTGCGGTCGGTGGAACCAGAATTTGGATTGACCGAGATGATAATCGACATGCCTGCGATCGACTGATCAGAAAGACTGCCGTCAGCGATTTCAGGATCGGAATTTTGGTTTGGCCTCATGAGGGAATGCCTTTAGTCATGTGGAAACGCCTTTAGGTGTCCAGCACGACATTAGTTCTGTAGATCCAGTCCTGCAGGGTCCGGTTCTTTTTACTGAAGGTCAGTACGGTAATTTGCGTCAGAAGCAAAGCCGCTGCGAAACCAGCCAGCAGGGTTCTGACCGTTTGCGGCCAACCATATCCTTCAACATCAAAGACCATACTGGACACCAGTAACCAAACAAACCCCATCCTGACAAAGCTTCTAGTGAGCATGACGCGCCCAGACGGCTTCAAGCCATATCGATTTACCACCCGAAGATACAGCAGGCTTCTGCCGATCGATTGTCGGAACAGAAAAACGCTCAAGGAATAAAAGAACAGAGGTAACATGTCGGCCAGTGAAACCAGCAACATAATCGCCAAATTGTCGGTTTGCTCTCCCAGCTTAAGCACATCAAACAGCAAGAACTGAATCGATGCGGCCACCAGCAAAACCGAAGTGAAATCGATCAGTCCTGCCAGCAACCGTGGAACGGTCTTAGCGCGGATACTTGAAAGTGCCTCAACCGTTTTTAGGTCGTCCACTAACTCTTGGTAGTTGGCGTACCGCTTCGCCGGATCCTTTTGCAAAATTCGTCGCAAAATGGTCTGCCATTTTTCCGGTAGATGTTCTGGCCACGGTTGGGGAAAATCAATCGACGCGGCGTGATGTTCTTCTGACCACTCGGCCGGCGTTTTGCCCTTCAGCTTCACAGGCAATTGACTAAAAGTCATCTCGTACAGCGTTACGCCCAATGCATAAATATCTGAGGAGACGGTTGTCTTGCCGCCTTCAATCAATTCCGGCGCAAGATAGTTAGGAGTCCCTCCGAATGCTGCGGCGTCCCCATGGGATTCGCGTCTAGCCATGCCGAAATCGGATAGCTTCACAATTCCGTCTTCCCGCACCAACAAATTCGAGGGTTTGATGTCGCCATGAATAATGTCCAGCCGATGAGCAAATCGCAGCGCGCGTGCTACTTGGAGCCCAAACGAAACCAGTCGCCGGTAGCTCAGTGTTTTGGTGCGAAGCAAGTCGCTCAATGGCGTTCCCCTGACCAATTCCATCGCCAGAAAAGGCTCGCCTTCGTTTTTACCAACGAAGTAGATCGTTACCACGTTGGGGTGACTCACCCGCGCCTGAGAGACGGCCTCCTGCAGCAATACTTCGACCTCGCGATCGGAGCTGGTTTTGTCAGTCCATGAAACACCGCTGCGAAGAACTTTGACTGCTACGTAACGCTGTAGAGATTTGTCAAGCGCCCGATAGACGTACCCCATGCCGCCGCGCCCCAGACGGTCGATGATCTCAAAGTGCTCGAAACTTTGTCCGATCAGCGGGTCGACTCCGACAACGTCGAAGGAATCGTCGTCGACGGCCGTATCTGAGTAGCTATGCAGTGTGGCGTCTTCGGGAAGTGCCATGGTTGCCGAAAGTTCCAGCTCCAGTCTTTCAGACGTGATGACACGCCCGCACTTGTTGCAGCTACCGCCGTCGTGTTGATCGATGATTAGCTGAACACCGCAAGGACAACGGTATAGCAGCCTCGTTTTATCTAAGTCTCTGCTAGTGTCAGATGGGTCCATGGAAACAGTGCTGCGAGTTTAAACTCGGAAGCAATCATTGGCAGAGTATCGAGGAGGGAAAAAGGGCTCTCTCCCGTTCTTCGCGAACAGAGAACGCATCTTTAGTGTAGCCCAAGTTCCAATAAAAACGAGTCCGAAGGTAGTTGTCCTTCCAGTAACGACCCCTCTTTTTCCTAACGAAACCATGCTCTGAGCTCATACCATCGGGTGAATCGTCAAAGGCTTCAATTGCACGGAAATTCAAATTCAAATCTTGCTCCTTCGTCACTCCTTACGCAAGCGATGGTCCCGCTGAGGGACTCGGCCATGCGTTTGCACAGCGCAAGACCAAGTCCTACTCCTGAGGAAGTGTCGGCTTGGTCAGTAGCAGATTTGTGGAAGGGCTTAAACAGAGATTGATGTTCCAGTGAATCCACTCCCGGTCCGTAATCCTGAACGGAAAAGATCACTCTGTCATCGACCACTGAGGCAACCAAGTCAATCTGTTTGCGGGACGAAGGACGCGCGTATTTGCAAGCGTTGTCCACAAGGTTGAACAGAATTTGCTCAATGTTCGCTGGCACGGTTTTGATTGACCTTTGCCGAACGTCTTCGACAGCGTCGACCACCAATTTCAGCCCGACAGACTCGGCGCGCGTACCGAGCCGGCTAGAGAAACGACTCAGCAATTCGCCAATCGTCAATTGCTCAACTGCCGAACCTGCCACCCCACGTTCCAAACGTGCGTACTGCAGCACATTATCGACAAGGTAGGTCAAACGGTCCGCTTCGGCGACAAGCGTGTTTGCGTAGTCTTTTCTGTTCTCTTCGGGAACCATGCCGCCAGCCAGCATTTCCGAATACATCCGAAACGTCGTCAACGGCGTCCGCAACTCATGCGTAACAGCCGAAACAAAATCCGCTCGCCGCTCGCTGAGCGTTAGCACACCCCGCAATAAAAAGGCCGACGCCGCCGCCGCCATTAAAAGTCCTGACCAGACTACCAATAGGGAAAGTCTTAATCCGGGATTCAAATATCCTTCAGGCAATAAGCCAGCTGGAATTTCTGGAACGATCAATTGGGCGGGTATAGTGGTGAGTGCGCGTGATGCATCGAATGCGCTATCGACTACCGCCGGTTTCACCTGAAGATCCGGCAGCAAGTCGATCACTTCGCTTTTCAGGGCCGTTTCGATTTTCGGCCAGTTGAGCCAACAGCATTGGACTACGGATGAGTTTCCTGAATTGACGCGACGCGCTAACACCAGATCCTCGCCCAACCACATTGGTTGCATGACGCCGACTTCCTGTTGTGCGGACCAAGGCGAGAGACCGTTAAGGTTGAACAATTGCTGTGAGGTAAACTGATTGGCTGCCTGCCCTCGTTTAATATAATCGCGATTGCCACGCTGATTCCCTAATCGTTTCTGCTGTGCGAGTTTCGCATTAGTTTTTGATTGCTCGGGTGCGGGCGCAGATTGTTGCTGTTTGACTTGGGCAACCTGTTGCTGCACAAAATCTGACCCCACAACGCCGTAGGAAGAATTCGAGAGGTCGCTGCTGTTCGTGCTTCCCATGCCCACAGCGTTGGCAAGCTGAGATTCTGGGGGTAGCTGTGCGGGGGAACAGCGGAATGATATCTCGTCGAAACTGCCCAGCCCACGTGCTTGGTTCATCCTCTCGGCAACGTCCATAGCCAGTTTACTTGATTTTCCTTGGGGCTGTTTCAGTTGAGAGCTGGTGAATTTGTTGTTCTGGTCAATCTGAAAATACAGCAGCACCTCGTCAGGCGTTTGTTCGGGTCCCAAGGGTGAATTCTGGTCCTGCGTTTGATAGAACGAAGGCGGCCGCGCGGCTTCGGCGGAAACCAACGGGAGTAATTTTAGATCCATTCGATAGACCGCGTTGCTGATCCGATTTTGCAGGTCAGCTTCTTGGCGAGCGATCTCCGTCTCGTTCCGATCTACTTCGCGTTGTCGGTCAAGTTCGATGGTCTGCCAAGATAGCCACAGGACAACAATGAACGCGGCAGCTATCAGAGCGCACCAGATCAGCCAAATTTTCTTTGGAGAATTGTTCATGCCTTCCACATGTATCCTTTACCCCGCACCGTTAGCAGTAGCGTCGCCGGGCTTGTGTCCCGTAGTTTTTCACGCGTGCGCGCCACATTCATGTCGATCGTACGCGTCGAAATACCTTTCGGGTCTAATTTCCAGACGCACGTAAGTAGTTCGTCGCGTGAAATAGCGCGGCCTTGGTTGACGATCAAATGTAGCAGCAGATCGTTTTCCTTATCAGACAACTCTTCACGCGCTCCGTCGGTGTAACGGATCTCGCGCCGCTGGAAGTCAATGATGCCATTGGAATATTCGAATGACTCAACCGGTTTGGGACGAGCTGGCGATCTTCTCAGTACTGCTTCCACCCGCGCGATCAGTTCTTTGACGCTGAACGGTTTGACCACGTAGTCGTCCGCGCCGCCACGCAGTCCGCGCAATCGATCTTGCTCTTCTCCTTTGGCTGTAAGGATAATTACGGGTTGGTTAGGTCGTTTGTCCTTCAACGTTTCAAGGATTTCAAAACCAGAGACGTTTGGTAGCGCTAGGTCGAGCAACAGCAGATCATAGTTTTGCTCGGTGGCCAGTTTTACGCCATCCCGTCCGTCCCCTGACTCCAGAACTCTGAACCCAGTGAACTCCAGCGCATCGACGATGCCACGACGAATCGCCGCATCGTCTTCGATGACAAGAATAACTGATTGGGTTGGGTTCATGAGAATGTCTTCATTGTTGTTCGAGATCAGCTACGAAGAGGCTTCTGAGAAGGGCAAGTGATTAATGATAGCCGATGCTAGGTATGAAACGCCAATACTACATCCCCAAGGTGGCTCGTTCTGTAACAAGTTGGTAACCGGGGCGATAGGCCTACGAAAAAAGCTCACTCCCGCAGTTTGCGGAAGTGAGCCGTTACGTTTGGGATTATGGAAAGCGTTAAGCCAAATTTCAAACACATCTCGAAAGTCGAAACAAGTAATCGGTTAGCTGAAAGCTCCGTATCCGAACGAGTTCGGTGGCTGCCAAGGCAACCCGCCGGCTGCCTTTTTATACAGCGCCACCTCGTTGGCTATTACAGAAACTTTTCACAAAAGCACCTCCTTTCAATAAGACTTCCCGCGCCGGATCGAGCCTTAAGATGGATCCGGTCGAGGGCGGCTAAATGCTTTGTCGCGTAACAAAGCCCTCGCGTAGATGATGGCACAAACTTTGAAAGGTTCAAAGGTGGATGATGGAATTTGAGAAAAAAACAGCATTCTCCTTTGCTAGGAAAACATCAGCATTTTCTAAGATTGGCCTACTTTTCAGACGAATTGTCGCACGGAAAGACCGCCTTGTGACTAGGCCGAAATCATCTTCATCGACGTTTGCGTCGGAGTAGTGTTGCGCCGCACATCGCCAGCATAGCGACAATAGCCGAAGGCTCTGGCACGGCAGCGGCAGCCATGAAAACATTTGACTGCATCACTGTCATCTCCGAGTTTCGAAGAATTATGTCTGACATCAACGTCGACTCAAATTCACTGTCAATTAGAAGCAAATCGTCGAGGTTCGATTCGTAAAAGAAGCGGTCGCCATCGCGCGATCGTATAAATTGATCGGACAAGATCGCGTTAAACGTCTCGCCGACCATTCCTCCATTGACGTGAGCTTCAGCGAGACCTCCGATCCACAGGTCGACATCATCTATCGAATTGTAAACCGATGCGAAGTCTGCGGCCAAATCTATGTCTCCGCCGGTCAGCTCATTAAAGTTGTTATACTGCTCTAATCCCAACACAGCTCTGACCGCATTGATGTCGCCAATTGCATGATCTCGGCCACGCTGAATGTTCAGAGAAGCGAGGTCTAATCCTCCTGCACCGGGTGGCCCAAAGAGAAAATTACGAACGTCATCGATAACAAGTGTGTCGACTTCCTGCGCCGTCTGCGAAGCTAGTCCAGCTAGAACGTTGTCGACGCTGTGAGTGTCGAAAAATGAGGGAGTAAAAAAGGCATCTTGTAGTGCAACGCTTCCAAAGTTTAGTCCGGTCGCTGGATCAACCATTTGCAGATCGGATGACAGCATTGTGTGACCTACCCTGAATGCTGCGGTTGAGAACTCGTTTGACACGCTCGCGTCAACCGTCGGATCATACGATGCTGCGGAACTTGCTGGAGAGGAAGTGCCCAATAGAACGGGTAGAAATTCGTCATAGGTGATTTTTTGAATCTGTGCTCCGACTAATTGCCGCGCTGATTGATAAATGAAATCGCTCTCGTTAGCGACGTCATTGGAAGCCAAAATCGCCGCATCTCGTTTGCTGATCAAGCCAGTTTCACCGCCAGCAAGTCGCGCTGCCAACTCGGTCGCGACACGATTGTGTTCGCGTACGAACAACGTGTGCGTAGCCGTTAGGCCGATTTGTTCGTTTGCACGAATATCACCGGCAACAAAAGCTTCTGACGGAACCAAGCCAGAACCATTGTCGTTGGCCAAACCCGTCGTGTTAAACGGCAGCATGCTTCCACCAGAGGAAGTCCGCAGTAAACCATTGGTGGAAAGATCTCTGAGGGCGACTGCTCGAGTCGAGTCCGATCCGTAAACATTTGAAGCATCGATGAAGGAGGTGATCTCATTGATTTGCTGGCGAGGTGCACCTGCTGCACCGCCCGTCGAAATCGTGCGATTGAGATCAATCGTTGCTGTTCCACTAAAAGTTGGATCGAAAGAGGGATCGCCTGTCGGGACTGAGACATTGAACGGTTCGGCAACCACTGCGCCGCCGGATAGGTCGAGGTCATGATCCAGAAATTGCCCCCACTGCCAGATCCAATCACTGGCTCCAACGGAGTTCATCTGAGAAGTGCTTTGAGCAGAAACGGCATTGCTAATGGCTCGTGCGCTCGGCAGGTTGGAAGTTGTTAGTCCGCCTCGTGGAGTCGAAATTCCATCCGCGTAGGCATTTGGAGTCAATCGAATCAGTTCCGTATGGGCCTCGCCAAAGGTTGGGTTGGCTATATTGTTTCCCAAGCCGCTGTAGGACCGGTACTCCTGACCACAAAGGGGCGCCTGTTGACCGGCCAACGTCAAACAGACCGAGAACACGACCAATAATGTCTTTTTGCCGGGTAAAAATCGAGTTTTCATTGGATTTTCCACAAGAATGCTGCTGATTCCCAAGGAACTAAGTAAGGGGTTTTCTGTTAGTTATTTAACATAATTGTCGGGCTGGCCTGAAGCAATTCCTTACTTTGTCAAAATTGAAGAAGATGGGAGGTTTGCGGGGCATGTCCGGTCCGTTTAGGTCAAGACCTTTGTTAAAGAAGTGGCTTTTACCGGATTGTGATTGGCTTTTAGCTCGGTGATTTTCGGTTGCGCAGGCACATTAACGCGACGGCAGACTGAAACCGGGGCTCTGATCATGTTTGGTTACGACTCTGGCAAGCACGAGAAGTTGCCCGCCCGAGAGCAACCTCAGCGTAAGGTACATCCTTTCAGATCAACCGCCAACCATTATTGCTTGTTGGCTAGAGGTTCGACCTTGTTTTAAACGCCATCGGAACAAGGGGGCAGACCAGCACTTGTTCGTCGCTGGGAAGTGCCCTGTGCCGTCATGTTTTGCCCTAATATGCACGAATAATGGCTATTCTTCGGGGTTCCTGCCGCTGACGTCGACTTTGACCAAACTTCCGCAAGGTAAAAAGGCGAAAAGACCATTAAATTCGGCAACCTGCGCTGCTTCCTCCGTTGAAGAAGCAAAGGGCTTTTGATACCATCTGCCGACTTACGTTAGTGGCGAGGCGCTTCTTTAAAAAAGAATCCCTTCGAGTTTGATTCAAAATCGACCTTGTCGCTGTTTATTCCAATAACCCTTGTCGTGCCGCTGAGTGTACGCCACCCAAACCCCAGTGCCCCTGTACTAACTCTCTATTGAGCACTGGCTTGGAAGTTTTCCTGAGCAATATTATGGTCAACCGCAATCTCATTCTGTCCCTCCACGATCAGTCCGTCGAAGACGAATTGAACAATCTGTTTTCCGCCGGCGATGTGGCCGTCGACGATCTAGATATCAATGATCTGATCTTTCCAGAAGACGAAGCCGGCATTGGCCAAGGCAACGACATTGGAAACATCATCAAGGGACGCATCGTTCGCCTCGACAAAGACCAAGTGATCATCGATCTGGGTTTCAAGAGTGAAGGAACGATTCCTCGCAGCGAGTGGGATGAAGAAGCCGATAACCTTGAAGTTGGCCAGAACATCAAAGTACTCGTCGAAGACCTCGAAAACGAACAAGGTCGCGCAGACGATCCTTCGGGCCTGATCTCGGTCAGCTTCCGCAAAGCAAAAGTCATCATCGCATGGTTGGACCTTGTCGACAAAGTCAGCGAAGGACACATCGTTACCGGTACTTGCCAACGCAAGATCAAGGGCGGTCTGTTGGTCGACATCGGCGTGCCAGTCTTCTTGCCGGCCAGCCAAGTCGACATCCGTCGTCCGGGCGACATTGGCGAATACATCGGCCGTGTCGTTCAGTGTGAGATCCTCAAGATCGATAAAGAGCGTCGTAACATCGTCGTCAGTCGTCGTTCTTTGATCGAAAAAGAACGTACCTACGCTCAGCAAAAACTGATGGCCGAACTGGAAGTTGGTCAGGTCCGCAAAGGTGTGGTCAAGAACATCGCCGACTTTGGTGCGTTTGTTGACCTTGGTGGAATCGACGGTCTTCTGCACATCACCGACATGTCTCACACTCGAATCTCTCACCCATCGCAAATGGTGTCGATGGACGAGGAATTGGAGGTCAAAGTCCTCAAC
>CAZDBE010000095.1:0-17604 GCA_964503675.1 uncultured Pirellulaceae bacterium
CGTGCATGGTCTGCTCGAAACCCATCAGCGACTGCACGCTTCCCGATGCGCCCGGACAGAGCAGTTAAGCTCGCAGTGAACTAAGCTTCTGTCATTTCTTGTTCAATTTTCTGCAGAGCACCGATCGATTGCCAACACTTAGAATTAGGCGTCACGACTAGCCTCATGCGACGTTGCGTCACACTCTCAACTGACATACAACGCAGTTTTGGACAATGCCGAGTGATCTATTCTAAAAGATACACTCCCTCTCACCGACGCTTTCTTCCGCCGCATGACTCATCGAAAATATTCGTTTTTGATACGGCTTATAAAAGGATCTTTACCCAACAAGTCATCCAGCGAGGGTAGAGGACGGGACTCGACTGGTCACCGAACGGAAACAACCTAGCGATCGCCAACCGCCGCGACATTTCGACCTAGGGTATTAGTTCTCCTAATTCCCCTGATCCAATTGATGAATGCGAGAGGCGAAGTGCAATGGTTGCGGGTTTATCTTGGAGCGGAATACGAGACCGCATCGGTGCTGTAGTGGAATAAGGAAGCCTGTGTTTGGACCTAAAAAGCGTGGGCCTAAAGCACTCATATTAATTAACGCTCATAAACGTGAGACCTACACGATTCAACGAACTCTAGACTGAGAACGCCTCGTCTCAACCGCAAGGCACGGGTCAATCGTATTCCAAACCAATGAGAATTAAATAGCGACGTTTGACCAGAAACGTGCATCCGCAGACAGATGATCGCGGAGCACGCTTGGGGCCTGTTCGAACCTCCACAATCTTGTTCTCGCGCCAACGATCGATAACTTCTACGAGCCTTAAGACCTAACCGTTACATAAACTCTGTCTTCCTTAACTTGTATTACACACTACTTACCCCTCCTTTACTTAACCATTTAGTCAACACGCAATTCTCCATCAATACAACCAGCAGAAGCAATTGCCCCTTGAATTCACGGTAAGAAATACTTATCACTAACGCCATAGGTTTTTAACGCTCGAACAGTTCTCGCATCGAGCCAGAATCCCAATCCTCTTCTTCAAAGTTAACTCGTATGGCCACGAAAATCGCCCGCGCTGGAAGTGCCCCTGACTTCAAAAGCCTCGTTGAAGGCGTTACTGATGTCATCTGGTCTGCTGAAACTGACGGCACGATCACCTACCTATCACCGCAGTTCCGAACGCTCTTTGGAATGCAACCGCAGGATTGGATTGGGCAGAAGCCTTACGAACTAGTGCACCCAGACGACGTGTATGCTCTGAGAGACTCAATCGGTGAGCAGAACGGAAATCAAGAACGCGTTAGTGTTGAATTCCGACACCTGTGCCACGATGGCAGTTACATATGGGTAGGAGTCAACGCGATTCCAATCTTCGACGAAAATGGTCGAGTAATTTGCCGCCAAGGTACGACCCGCGACATCAGCAATCGCAAGCGACTAGAACAGGAGCAGGCTCGACTGATTCAGATCTTGCAATCGACATCTGACTTCGTTGGCATTTGCAAGCCCGAGTCAGGAATTCTCTGGCAGAACAGTCCGTTTCGAAATCTGCGACCGGATCTAGACATTGCCACGGAAGAAATTTCAATTTCCAAATTGTATCCCGACTGGGCCTACAAGGTTGTGCAGGACGAAGGGATTCCGGCGGCGATCAAGCACGGAACTTGGTCTGGTGAAACGGCGTTGCTTGACACTCCGGGAAACGAAATCCCGACGTCGCAAGTTATCATCGCTCACAAATCTGACTCGGGCGAGCTCGAGTACCTCTCAACGATCCTGCGCGACATCAGCCAAATCAAAGCTACTGAAGTTGCACTGAGAGATGCTCAGACTGAGCTTCAAAGTATGACTGACAACGTCCCCGGGGTAATCTCACGAGTCGTGCGTCATCCCGACGGAAGTCATACGCTGGCATACATTAGCCCAAACGTCCGCGATGTGTTTGAGCTAAATCCTGACGAATCGATGGACGATGTGCAGGAGATTTGGAGGCTTATTCATCCCGACGATCGGGAGACAGTTGAGCGTGGGATGTTCCGTAGTGCTGAGACACTGGAGCCAAATCGGGTAGCATATCGACTTGTCTTGAAGGAGAAAGGTACACGTTGGGTGGAAAGCTGGTCACTTCCTTCACGTCTGGAGAACGGTGACATTGTCTTTGACGGGATTGTGATCGATGTTACCGATCTGGGACGACTGGATAGTTTGCAACGTGAGATCAACTTTAAACAAGTCTTTGACAGCGCACCCGACGCGGTTTTTCTGATTGTTGCCGATGGTGAGGATCAAGGTCGGATTGCTGCCGCCAACAAGGCCGCAGAAATCATGCATGGCTACGAGGCAGGAGAATTAAAGGGCACGTGCATTAGAGATTTGGACACGCCGGATGATGCGTTGGAAGCATCAGAGCGTTTGAGGCGACTTGCAAAGGGTGAGGTTTTAAGGTTCGAAGTAAATCACGTGCACAAAGATGGATCCACGATTCCGGTCGAGGTAACCGCGTCCCGCATATTGATTGACAATCGCCCATACATCCTTGCTTTTGATCGAGACATCTCACAACGGAAGAAGGCGGAAGCGGAGCGAAGAGAATTGCAGGCTCAACTGCTACAAAATCAGAAGCTGGCGGCTGAATTGAATCTGACGAAAACCCAATCACAACTTCGGAGGATAACAGACAATTTTCCGGGGATGGTTTACCAGTATGTGCTTCACGCCGACGGCAGCGATGCGGTCACGTATATCAGCGCTAAATGTCGGCAAATGTTTGGCGTCGAGCCGGAAGAAGTCCTAGAGGATCCGAAGGCACTTTGGAAATGGATCCAACCAGAAGACTTCCGATTGATGAAAGAGAAGTTCAACGAGTCGGCTAGGACGATTGAACGATTTGCCTACGAATACCGTGTCGCACTTCCAGGACAGGGCATTCGCTGGTTCCGCGCGGAAACTCAACCCGAACTTCAACCCAATGGTGATGTAATTTGGGATGGCGTAGTTTTGGATGTAACGGACCGGCGAGAAGTCGAGTTGGCCAACAAGGCTCTTGCCAAAGCGACACAAACCAAAGACCAGTTCTTGGCCAACATGAGTCACGAGTTGCGCACACCGCTGAGTGCGATTCTGGGAATGACCGAAGGGCTAAAGCAAGGGCTCTACGGCGAGACGACAGAGGGGCAATTAGCGACGCTCGGGGTTGTCGAGGAAAGTGGCTTGCATCTGCTTGAATTGATCAACGAAATTCTTGACTTGGCAAAGATTGAAACTGGAAATGCCTCGCTGAACTTTTCTAGCGTCGACGTGGCAGAGCTTTGCAAGTCATGCCTTGATTTTGTTTCACCTCAAGCCAAGCAAAAGCGCATCAAACTCTTGCTCAATTCAGACTGGAACCTTCCGAGACTCCAAGCCGACCAAACGAAGCTTCGCCAAATCTTGATCAACCTGCTTGGCAACGCCATCAAATTCACGCCCGAGGGTGGGAAGGTTGAGTTGGAGGTGGAAGAACGTTCGGCTAAAGCGACTTCTTCAAATCTCCAGTCACTGCGTTTTACCGTGGCAGACAACGGTATCGGCATCCAGCAACACCAAATTGATACGCTTTTCGAGCCGTTCGTCCAAGTTGACAACTCGCATAGCCGCAAGTACCCGGGGTCGGGCCTAGGCCTTTCACTGGCCAAGCGGTTTGTCGAGCTTCACTCGGGCACGATCTCTGTTCAGAGCGAGCTGGGCGAAGGCAGCCGGTTTATTGTTGATTTGCCGCAATCAAAGCCGGATTCTAAATCCGCGAATCCGCCAGCTGGGCCTGCCACTGATTTGCCAGCAGACAAAAATGCTGCACCAGATAGCGAGCCGCTGATTCTTCTTGCTGAAGACAACGATCACGTAGCGATGGCGTTTATTCCAATCCTTGAAGTATCTGGATTTAGAGTTTTGCGGGCGCGTGACGGAAAAGCCGCTGTCCGATTAACGCAGGAACGTTCACCGGATTTGATCCTGATGGATATTCAGATGCCCGTGATGGACGGTCTCGAAGCAATCCGGCAGATTCGTACTCATAAAAAATCCGATGACACTCCGATCATCGCCATTTCAGGTTTTGCCATGCCGAAAGACTCTAGCCGCTGCATCGAAGCGGGGGCCAACGCTTTTCTCGCCAAGCCATGCAAAATGCCGGAGTTAGTTTCTAAGATCCGGCAACTGATATCGAGTCGACGGCCCATCTAGGTCGTCTGGGACAAGTTTCATTGGGACTGGCCATGTGACGCTAAGGCGATGCTGGCTCGGCCACAGAAACCACGGCAACTATCTCAGTACCAGAAGCCACTGATAGTCACTAAAAGAAACTCCACAGTTATTCTCCCGCCTTTGAAAGCCACGCGATCAAGTCGACCTTCTGCGTTTCACTCAGTGGTGTCAATAATCCCTCAGGCATCAAAGATTGATCAGACTGCTTACGCTCTTCAATTGTCTTCTTGTCAATTTTCACAATTTCGTCTTTGGTTTGCACGCCAACGATCCGGTCCGTTTCCTCAACAACCACGCCAGATATCAGCCTGCCGTCATCTAAGAGGATCAACGACGAACGGTACGTTGTCGCCAGCGTGGCACTGGGATCAAGTATGTTCTCAAGAAGGTAGGTTAAGTTCGATCGGTTCGCACCGGTGAGATCGGGACCAATCTGCGCGCCCTTTCCGAACATGCGATGACAGCTTGCGCAGACTTGCGAGAATACTTTCTGACCGTTTTCTAGATTCGCCTGATTGAGCCGCTCTTCTGTCAGCACATTCATCAATGTCGCCGTCTCAGCCTCACGCTCCATCGAGG
The DNA here is from genome assembly GCA_964503675.1 of uncultured Pirellulaceae bacterium. GTDB lineage: Bacteria > Planctomycetota > Planctomycetia > Pirellulales > Pirellulaceae > Mariniblastus. The sequence goes on from CAZDBE010000095.1 coordinate 4,826, forward strand.
TCTGTCTGATTGCCCCCCAGACGTTAGCCAGCAAATCGTTCAGCTCTTTCTCTTCGAAACTAATCACCTGTCGCGCGTGCCACGCAGTGAAAAAACTGCGATCAACCTTGCCCGTCCCAATCATCTCCAACAGCTGTCCCGCCCATTGAGGCCGCGCGGTGAGCGTGTCAAATGCAGCAGATTTTGCATCGGTACGAAGTTTCTTAAACGAAGCGAGAATCACATCCGGAACTCTCGGGGAATCAAATTTAGCCATCGTCTTAAGTAGATCGACCGCAAGTTCTCGTTGCCTTAGTAATGGCGCGAGCTTGAGAAATTCTTCTCCAACATCAGAAGACTTCCCCAAAGAGGCAATCGCTTGCTTACGAGCTGAGACAGAAACCGATCGATCGAGTGCAATCTTCAATAGCGCCTCTGGTGATCTGCCGTCACCGAAGACATGATTCAACTCGTCGACCAAACCGACGTCAGCAGCTCGCTCCACTTCAGTCAAACCAGTTTCCTCATTAAACGTCGCTGCAAATGAATTCCAAGATGATGGCCGTATGGCTTCAGACCACCCCTCCAATCCTTGAGCAATGCCAGACAACACGTCGCGTCGCACTGGCAACGGATCGGATACAGACCGTTGCAGCAGTCTTTCTATCGCATCTGGGTGGTTCTCAATCGCTGCCGCCAGTCGACGGGCAACGTTCTGCCGCACCAATGCCATCCGACTGTTGCGGGCCAATGATATTGCGGCATCCAAATTGTGCACCAGCAACGGCTCAATCCGATACCAAATCAGGTGTGGCTGAACCCGATCCTCGGCGTCCTGCTCATGCCCAACCAGAAGGCTGGCGATTTCAAGAGCATCCGTCGGCTTCAATCGATCTAGCGCGCTGGCAATGTACATCCGGACTAGCCCCGATGGGTCGTTGGCGGCAAGTTCCTTCAATCGCTTTACTGATGCAAGATTCAAGTCAAGCAATCCGTCGCCCAACAGACGTACGGCCCAGCTCCGCAGGTGCTCGTTACCTTCTCGACTCAGGCGAATGAGATCGCCAGCTGGCATTTCACCAACGCTGTACAGCAACCACACCGCAGCAAGGCGTTCAGGTACAGAAAGAGATCCGTTCTCCCACATCCTTTTAGCTGCCAAAACGGTTTCTGGTTTGATTGGATGCTCGTAATGTCGGTTGACCAACTCGCGTCTGGCCGACCGCACCCACCATTGATTCGTTGACGACAATTTCTTCAATAAATCTGCCTCTGAGTACTTGCCCAAATCAAAAGCCACCTGCCCCTCGGACGTACCGCTTTGAGCGTGGATTAGCTTAAAGACACGTCCAGAGCTTCGATGTACGCCGTCATTCTCGTGACATTCTCCTATGTCGCTCCAATCAAGCACGAACACGTTTCCATCAGGGCCGTAGCGCAGTTCGACACCGCGATACCACGGATCGGTGGTGAAGAAATCATCCTTCCCATGGAAAGCCGTATAAGAATTCCCAACTCGTTTAACATGATCTCGGTTGATTCGTCTGCCATGAAAATTCAGTGTCATCAAATTCTGATCGTACGACTTCGGCCACACTCCGCCTTGGTAGATCATCAAACCACTGTGAGCGTGACCGCCGCCAGCAGCGTCTGTCCCAGATGACAGATCGCCTTTCTTGGCCTCGTGCCAGCGCTCTCCCTCGTCCCAGTGAACGTGATCCGCGGTTTGCTTAATCAACTGGTAGGTAAACGGGTTTTCGTGCGATCCATACATTCGATCGAACCGCGCTCCGGGAACCACATGGAACAGGTGGCCAATGACGGTGTTAATCATGAACATTTCGCCGTGTTGGTCATAGTCCCAACCCCATGGATTGGTCGATCCTTGGGCGACGATTTCGAATTTCTTGAAAACGGGATGATACCGCCAAATCCCGCAATTGATCTTCTGTCGCTCACTGGCACGCGATCCCGCCAGCCCGACATTCGAGGTCGCTTGGATTCCATGACGACCATACAACCAACCTTCTGGCCCCCACCGAAGTCCGTTGACGATATTGTGACCGACAACATTGTTCTCGAATCCGACCAGTACCGTCTCTGGAGGTCCATCAGCGACGTCATCCCGGTTACGATCGGGAATAAAGAGCATCTCGGGAGCGGCCGTCAGCCACACGCCGCCCATTCCTATCTCGATTCCGGTCACCAGTTGGGACTGATCCCAGAAAACCTTGCGCACATCGAACTTGCCATCGTTGTCGGTGTCCTCGAAAATCAGAACTCGATCGTTGACCGCGCGGTCGAAACGAAGTTTCTTATCTCCGTAGGTATAGTTCTCCACAACCCACAATCGCCCACGATAATCAAACGTCATTGCGATTGGTTGACGAACATCCGGCTCCGCCGCAAAAACGGTCGCCGAAAAACCATCTGGCAATCTAAATGCGGCCAGAGCTTCCACAGGCGAGATAAATGGTTGCGTGACCTTTTGCGTATCTTTGACGTCAGGTTCACGCCCCTTGGCATTTCCGTTGTCGGTGGGACTCATCAAAAAGGCTGCACATGCCAGATACAGAAATTGCAACAACACGATTAACCACCGTCTTTAGAAACTGGGAGAACCACCAACGAACTCAATCAAATCGTTGTAAGTTTAACACGAGACAATTGCGTGTGCCAGTTTGTGTTGCCAATAGAACCACGTGGTTGACGATACCCGAGACACAATCTAGACACCAAGGCCGCGCCGTGCGTCGCATCTTTGCTGCAGCAGAGAAGGAAACCGCCACAACGCATCTCACGCTATATGGTCCGGCGGCAAGACTAGTCGAGATCAGTCGATCGAAAAGGTGCAACAACCTTTTTCATCTTACGGCTTCTAGGTTTAGAGAACGTGATCTTTGAGTGCTCGCCACCAACGGTAGCAGAATCAACTCGCATTGTGCTTCCGCCTGAGCGGGCCTCCATCTGCAAGGATCCTGCCGAAGAAGACGAGCCACCTCCAGCCACCGCCCCCCCGGCGCCGATCGCGTCGGGCAGTTCAATATCTCCGAGATACTTTTTCCGCACCTCTTGATTACGGACGATCTCTTCGGCGGAACCGCTGACCAAAATCTTTCCTTCGCTTACCACGTAGGTTCGATCCGCAGACTGCAAAATTGCCCGCGCGTCATGATCCGTAATCAGGACGGCAATCCCCTGCTGACTTAACTCATTGATGACGACTCGAATGTTCTGCACTGTCACGGGATCGATCCCCGCAAAAGGCTCGTCCAACATGATGATCTGTGGATTGGAAACAAGGCACCTCGCAATCTCTAGACGCCGGCGTTCACCACCTGATAGATTCCCGGCCTTCGACTTACGGACATGTGTAATCTTGAACTGCTCAAGCAACTCTTCGCATCGCGTCTTCTGTTGACGCCATGAGAACCCAAGCAACTGCATCATCCCTTTAAGGTTCTGCTCGCAGTTGAGTTTTGCGAACACACTAGACTTCTGAGGCAGGTACCCCATCCCTCCCTGTCGAGCTCGCAGGTGCATTGGCCACTTGGTCACTTCCTTACCTTGCAGGAACACGCGACCGCGGTTGGGGGTCACTATTCCGCACATCATTTTAAAGGACGTCGTCTTCCCTGCTCCGTTAGGGCCGAGCAACCCGACGATTTCCCCAGGATCGACCGATAACGACACGCCGTCCACCACTCGACGACGTCCGTAAATTTTGACCAATCCATCGGCTTCTAAAATCGACATGCTTTACCTCCTTGAGTCACAACGTCATCTCGCCCGAAACTGACTATCGAATGAACTTCATGCGCTTAAAATTCGGAAAAAATGGTATCGGCTCGTTGAGCGAATGTGGCCAGAAAACAACCAACGCCCGACCAATCAACAGATCCCGTTCCACAAACTTTGGTCCATCCCAAACGCGTCCGTCAAGACTCTGGGCACTGTTGTCACCCATCGGAAGAAACTGATCCTTGCCCCGGTCATCGTATTGTTCTAAGAAGAACATAGGTTCCGTCTGCCCCTTCTTCCTAGAAAACAATGCCTTCGCCTCATCGGTGCCCCACTTCTCCGGGCTTCGCATCATCTGATAGACAAGCCAAGGCTCCGCGAGCGACTCGTTCTCCATCGTGGTGACTCGTACCCCTCTTCGTTGCGAATTGCGGCGATACTTTTGTTCGCCGAAGCGATGAAAACGTTCCAAATAACTTTCGATGTAGTCAGTTCGATCCGTCGAACCGTAGTAAACATCTCGAAAACAGGCGATGCGGTCGATGGCCAACTCAAGGTTCTGACATCCAATCCCCAATGGCTCCGCGTCGGCAGGGTCATCTAGGGAGTAATGAGGAACGGGAATGTCCGATCGCCGATAGTCAACTGCATCGAACTCGATCAGATCGCCATCGACCCAAAAATACAGTCTGTCATCCGCATTAAAAAACCGAACCTGATAGTCACCAGAAGACGTCATTGACGTTTTCCCCAAAGGCTTTGCAATCACTTGCCCGTCTGGATCTACGAAATCTATTTCCGATCCCTCCGGCGGCCGCACAGATAGTGTTGCGTCGCCAGTTTTGGTGTCAACATTACAAGTGAAGTGCGCTCCGCCTTCAACGATGTCAAAACTTAGATTACCGCTACCCGAGACAATCTTCAGATCGGCCTCAAAACCAATGTCGCCAACCCAGTGATAACCAACACTATGTATGTCAGATGATCCAACAACACCATCGTTGTGAGCAACGTAGTCGTTCACAAGGCGGCCCTTGATTTTCAATTCCTCGACCTGGCCTTCTTTCTTCAAAATCTCTTCAATCTGCTTCCACTCGACTTCATCAGGACGATTATTGCTGAAACGTAGCCAGCTAACTTCAGGACGAGCCTCTGCCTTGTAACGCAAGTCCTCTCCAAATCCGTCGCCAACCCAATTCGCTTCGCCGCTACGTTGCTCCCAACATCGTGGCCATCCAACTTGACGAAGCCCGCTGCCAAAGAAATTCGTATCCGCAATACGCTCCGCTACCTCTATCAACTTCCTTGCAGGCTTGGGCTGAATCGTCTTGCTCCACGACTCGTCCGGCTGCTTCTCCATGGTGTAGATGTCGCCGTTTTCAATCAGAACATTCTCACCCGGCAAACCGATCAGTCTTTTAATATAGTTCTGCTTCGCGTGGTTAGGGTTTTTAAATACAATGACATCGTAACGCTGTGGATCGTCAAAATCGTAGACGAATTTGTTTACTAAAATTCGATCTCCGTTGAATGTCTTGTGATTGGGATTTGTGCGTTTGGTTGGGGACGTGTATCGACACAATGGACAGGTCGTTGCGGCGACTTTAGCGTCATGGCTTGCGCCGACCTGATACTGGTGCCCACATTGGCTACAGCTCAAATCCTTATGCTCCCCCTGAAGGGCAGAAGCCATCGAGCCCGTCGGGATGATAAACGCTTCGGCCTCGAAAGCTTTGAACATCATTGCCAGAGCCACGGCAATTACGATCGATTCGATAGTTTCCCTTACCGCAAGGCTCTTGAAAAAACCAAAGATCCCAGGGGTCTGTTCGTCAGCATGGATGGCTTGGGCTGGCCTAGCTTGTACTTTTGGCGCAGGAGAGGCTTCTCCCGGAAAGGATCGTTTTCTTCGTTTGGCCATGGAGTTTTGGGAGGCTTGTTAAGGGATCGATACATATATTCAGACGTCTATACCTTGCTAAAATTGTAGCGGTTTGCCGTTTCTTTGAATATATCGATCCTAGCGGCACCGCCAAAACTGCTCTTGCCTGATCCCCAGCCGTTTTTGCGTTTCTTTAATGTCAATTCGAAACCGCTTGGCATCCTCTGGATAGCCCTTGGTCGGCTTAAGGCCTTTCTGATGGCCTATCCAGTAGGCGTTCCACGCCCGCATATAGACTTCACGAACGTACTTGGACACCATCGACGCAAGAGCCACTGCAAGTTGTCCCTCGCCCCGGGCAGTAAATCGTATTTGAGCTTCCAACCCGTCGCCGGACCAGCGGTAAGCGCTCTGCTCAGGGATCTCTTTGGTAACCTCGACAGCGCTATCTGTCAAATATCGCTCTATCAGATGCCGGTATCTAGAGCGACCACCATGTTTATCACAATCCACTAATACTGGTCCGTCACGTCCGCACAACAGGCGCTTAACCACTTCCATCGTTCTGCCTGAAAGGACATTCGCCTTATTGCCTTCGCTGACAATTGAGACATTAAAATCCTCGGGTAATACGATCTCAGTATCGATCGCAAGTAAAGCCACCTCACTCGATTCACACTGAGTTAAAAAGCGATCGGCTGCTAATGCGATATCATCTATTGAACATTCAATCGGCAGCTTTACCTCTTTGTTTGCCCTCTCGGCCAACCAGAATATGTTTTCGAAAAAATCACCAGCAGCGTCACGTTTGACCAAGCGCGTCAATTCACGCAGCGTCCGAGGGACAGTTCCCGAAACCAAAGATAACGTCGCCAGCACTGATCTTTCTAAGTGTCGAATCGACTTGCCGCGATAAACAACTTTAGAATCAGCAATGGCGATACTTTGCTTGTCCGGATTGTTTCGTCCCGGCGGCTGGTCGGCAACGCAGGGCGCGAGCAATTGGTAGAGATCATCATCACGGTCTTGGGTCTTCCAGAGCGTACCCGTTACGACCAACGGACCAAGATTCGGCCCGTAGCCTGCCTCGTCCGTTCCAATCTTGAAAGCCAAAAATCTCTCCCGATATACAACCCGCACATTGAACCTGTGAAAACCAGCTCCCAAAAGCTGGAGATGGACGTGCTGGTGGAATACACGATACAAATTCGCATCCACTTTGTCATCGGTGGAAGACCAAAAAGGACAGCCTTAGTCACAGCAGACGGCCACACAATTCAATCTATCCTTCAGCAATGGCGCGAATTGCTTGCGAAATTATCGTCAATCCCTGCCTTACAGAAGACTGACGCCAGCTGGCGGATTTCGGACAAAAACTCTCAAGCAGCTTCTGTTTGACTCGATCATCAATGGCGACATCTCGCGAAAAGTGATGCAAGCGGTTTTCATCTCTCAGAGCACTCAAGACACGCAAAACGTGATGGGTTCCAAATTCGACGACAATAGACCGCACTGAATTTGCTAGGTCTTGCTTCTTGAACCAAGTTGCAAAGTCGCCGTCCACGTTATACGGCGAGGCTACGACATTGGAGTTGAAATGCTTCGAGCACCAACTGACGTCCTTCGTACCGCAGGGGTATATCTCATAGGTACCACGCTTCCCCAATCCCGTGTGAAAATCAAGAAGCAGAATTCGGTCGACATCGCCGAACCAGTTTTCCATCTCCTTCTTGATTACCCTGTAGGACTTGCTCGGTCTAGCGCCTCCAAAAAACAACCCTTTTGAAAATTCGTATTGGCCATGAGCGACAGACGCTGTCAACTCTCTCATTCCAACACGGAAGATTTTCCAAAACGTGCGAAGTAAGAAGAAATCGAAATGCGGCAACGACTGAGGATTCAAGAAACTATTCAGCTCGAAATACCCTTCCGGAGATCCCTTATACGTTTTCGAGTCATCGAGAAAATTTCGGTTTAGGTCTACATTGTCCTCATTGCACCTTCTGAGGTTTTGAAATCCATAGGGATTGATGGCATGAATGAGGATGAATTGACAGGCGCAAGCACTCAGATAATCTGGATCCTTTGTAAGTTGAGACATCAACGCGAGTTGAATGGCCGAGCCGAGGAATCCTTCGACGCCATGTACCCCTGACGATATTACGACAGCCGGCAGGTTTGAATGCCCAATTACGGCAACATCTATCGTAAGATCTCGTTCAGGGCAGACCGAGTACCAGTGGCTTGTGGCTTTGAGTTCTTCGGCCAATCCTCTGAATCGCTCTCTTGCGGCTTCGTAGTCCTCAGAAAAGAAATTCTCAAGACCGCTCGAACACTCAGGGAAATTCATATCATGTTCCAGTTGGCTAGACAGTGATTGTGAACTCTCCTGAACGAGTAGATTCTGCCTATGACTGTCCCTGCGAAGACAGGACAAAAAAGAACCAGCTTCTTCTCACCGGTCTATTGCCCCTGCAAGATGGGGATGAACGGTGGAATATCCCCGAAGTCAACATTTGTGTCGCAATTAGTATCTGCTTCGGCCTGAAACGCACCGGTCTGCAGCACCACACGTCCACTACAGGATGAAAGTGGACACTCTTCAGTTGAGCGAAACAGAAAGTCAACGGAAACGCGATTCTTGCCGAAGGTGTTATGGAAAATGTTTTCGCAAATATGACAGCCCCGTACTACACCTGAACAGAATTGTTCTTATGAAACAACTGACTCTCACCGTTTTTTCACTCAGCTACCAACAGATCTCAAAACCGAGGGCTGTTCCAGCAGTTCTGCCACACTTTCAACAAATCGCTCCGCCAATCGCGCCACCGATTCCTGCCGTTGTAGATTCCTGCTGAAGACGAATCTAGCCTGAAACTGATCCTCAACAACTTCGGCCAGAATTGCTAGAGCGTAGTCCCGTTGGCCATCAGGATCATGGTGTCCACCTCGACTGTCATTCGTTACTTCAAAGAGACTGCTGTTGGCAAAAACATCTTCTGTTTTTCCAACATAATTGAGAAGCACATCGGCCTTGGGCAGTTCGTCAAGTTGCTTTGACAATTCATCATCGCTACCCAAAAATCGAACAAGATCCACACGATTCCCAATATCCACTTGGACCGAAAGTTGTTCGTGAGTTGATTGCAAAATCTGCGACGGTTGCTCTTCCACGTCTACCTCAATTATCGTTGAAGAATAGTTGACATAACAACCCACCGAAGCAGTCACATCGACCTCAGCGAGGTCTCGCCCGTGAATCAAACGGTTGAAATAGACTTTTGGTGAATACTGAAACTCAGAAAGCGACTTCGACAGCGCTGCGATGATGATCGTCTCAGTAGTGAACCCCGTGAGACCAGCGTTCAATAATTTCTTGGTGTCGGACACATCCAACGATACAGCAATGGTTGCGGCCGACGAATTAGTGTTATTCGCATCACCGATCTCAGGACCATCCAACGGCAACCTTCCAAGGCTTTGCCAAGGCTGAGTTAGCCAATCGTTGGTTTGCTGTCGGTAGAATTCGGAATTAGACACTCTCGCCAAATCAAGCGCCCATTGAGCAAATCCTACCCCCTGAGCCGGAGCAAAAACGTCTTTGCCGCTTTCAAGCTGTAGGTAGATTGCCTCAAACTCCTCCCAGAACAAAGTGTTCGCGATTGCGTCGATTGCGAAATGATGAGCAACGAAGAAAACCCTCTTCCCTTCTTCGTAGCCAAGATCAATCACCGCCAAACGCGCAACTGGTCCATTGGCCAAATCAAGACTGCCTTGAAGATCGTCGAATTTCTGAGAAAGCAAAGATGGCCGCTGGTCTTCCGGCGCATCAGACAGATCATGCACAGAAAAACAATGATCGACATTTTGTTCCGGTTCAACTCTAGCTTTCCACCCAGTTTCATGGTTGCTCACACGCAATCGCAATGCGTCATGACGATCCAAAAGGATGCTGAACGTGCGCTTTATCAGCTCAGTATCTAATTGGCGCTGACCTTTAAAAACGACTGAAAGGTTCCAACGATTTGGATCATTGTTGTTTCGCCGATTTAAAAAACGAGACATAAACGGGGTCACGGGGACAACTAAAGGGGCAACTTGTCTTTCGTGAAGCGGCTTCTTACTATCCACTCGAGTTGCAGCATTTACTAAAGACTCAATCGTTGGTGCGTCGAATATCTGAGATGGAGTAACCGACAATCCCGCTGCCCTTGCACGACTCGTAATTCCGAGAGCCATCAGAGAATCACCTCCGAGGTCGAAAAAGTTGTCTCTGATTCCGACCTGTTCGATTTTCAAAGCTGATTTCCAAATACCAGCCAAAATTCTTTGTTCCTCAGTCTCAGCCGCCACATACTCAACGCTTGTTTGACGAAGCTGGGTTGGCGACGGCAAACGTTTGCGATCGATTTTCCCATTTGGCGTCAAAGGCCACTTCTCCAGCGGAATAAACATTGACGGAATCATGTAGTTCGGCAGCTTCAATCGCATGCTTGCCCGGACTTCATCCGCGTCAAAGGACTTATCTTCGTTGGTAATAAAGTAGGCAAGTAGTCTCTTTTCAGATTCGCTTTCCATGGAAGTCACGACAACCGCCTCTTTCACGGAGGAACTCGCGATCAAAACGCGTTCAATTTCACCAAGTTCTATTCGATAACCGCGCAGTTTCACTTGAAAATCTAGTCGACTGATAAACTGAATTTCGCCAGAGGAATTCTGCCGAACTAGGTCACCCGTGCGATAGAGAAGTGAACCAGAATTCGAATCGAAAGGATTTGGAATGAATCGATCATTCGTAAGTTCGTCTCGGTTCCAATAGCCACGTGCCAATCCATCTCCGCCGATTAAGAGTTCCCCGGGCACGCCAATGGGGACGGGCTGAAGATTCTTATCAACAACATAGAACTGTGTATTCGCGATTGGACCAGCGATCAGAACCTCATCTTCGCTCGCACGAATCTGCCGAACAGACGACCAGATCGTTGTCTCAGTTGGGCCATACATATTCCACAAAGAACCATTTAAAGCGCTCAATTCCTTAGCCAGCTTGGGCGGCATTGCCTCACCTCCACAAAGCTTCACCAGCTCCTCATCGCCCTTCCAACCGGTATCGAGAAGCATACGCCACGTCGTTGGCGTAGCTTGCATGACCGTTGGTTTGGCAGTCGCCATATACTCCAGAAGGCGTCCCGCGTCTTTTGCCAACCGATCGCTTGCCAGATGGAGCTCAGCACCAAAGCATAGCGGTAGAAAAATCTCGAGCACTGAAATATCAAATGACAACGTCGTGATCGCGAGTAAACGATCGTTGATCGACAGCCCCGGCTCTCTAGCCATCGACGTAAGAAAATTGACCACGGCCTGATGTTCAATTTGAACGCCTTTGGGACGCCCAGTCGAGCCAGACGTGTAGATCATGTATGCCAAGTCTCGACAATTACACAAACGACCACCGCCAATTGTGTCTTCTTCTTTGCTCGATTCGAACGTGGCAAAGTCGATGACTTCGCTACCGTTGGCGTGGACCTGCTCTTCAGTGCTAAGATTGGTCAGTACAACTTTTGCCCCACAATCGTCAACCATATACGTCAGGCGATCCGGCGGGAAGCTTGGATCCAGTGGTAGGTATGCCGCGTCTGACTTCAATATGCCAAACATCGCTACTACCATTTCGAGCGACCGTGACATGTTGATACCAACAAAACTCTCTCGCCCAACACCAATCGAGCGCAGCTTTGATGCGATACGCTCAGCCCGCTGGTTCAATTCTTGATAGGTCAACGAGCCTGACTCAAAAACGATCGCAGTTTTATCAGGGACGCAGCGCACTTGCTCCTCGAACAACTCATGAAGACACAGCCCGCTGTGATACTCAGCATTCGTCCGGTTCCACAGGTCAAGTATCGCGTGCTGTTCCGACGATGGAAGAATCGGCAGGCGAGAAATTGGCTCATCCGGTTCGCTGACAGCTGTACTAACCACTGTTTTCAAGTGCTCGACCATCCTCGAGATTCGTTCAGCTTCGAACAGGTCGGAATCGTACTCTATGAAGCCGCGCAATCCTTCTTTGTACTCAAAGAGGTGAACTGACATATCGAACTGTGAAGTACCCGGATCAAAATCAAACGGCAAAGCTTCACTTCCATCAATGGTCAGCGAGCCAAACGACGAGATTTGAAACAGCACCTGGAAGATTTGATTGCGACTTAGGTCACGCTCCGAACGGACTGCGTTAACAAGCTGTTGAAACGGAATCTGCTGATGCCCAAAGGCTTCAGTGATTGTCTTGCGCACGCGATTAAGCAGGTCTCGAAACGAAAGTTCGTCCTCGGCTTCCACAGCAAACACAGACATGTTCAGACACATCCCGATCATCGTTTCGAATTCAGCTCGATCGCGCAGCGACACCGGCGCCCCCACAACTAAATCAGATTGCCCGGTGTGTCGCTTCAGAACCACATAGAAAGCAGCCAACACCGTCATGAACAACGTAACACCCTCTGATCTTGCAAATTCGCGTAAGCGCTCGCACGCGCCTGCCTCAATTTCGAAGAATGCCCGTGCTCCAGCCGCGGACTGGCTCGAAGGACGGGGGTAGTCCAATGGCAATTCAAGAACTTGCCCAAAACCATCTAATCGGTTTCTCCAATACTCTTCATCGCCGTGACTAGCGCCCGGGACGGTGGACAACCGCCGGTGATTTGCGAAATCTTTGTATTGGCGTACTGGAGCCGGAATCCAACTCTCCCGTTGCTCGTTGATCGAATCGTAGATCTCCCCTAATTCTTCAGTCAGTACGCCGAGTGAGTGGCCATCACCAATAATGTGATGCATTGTGATCAAAAGTACTTGATTCGCAGGACCTAGCTCTATCAACGTGCACCGCAGTAACGGTCCGTACGCCAGATCAAACCTTTCCCTTGTCAGTTCGCCACAGAGCCTCTTCGTTTCTTCAATCGCCGCCTCGGGACCATGAGGACTCAAATCGATTCGGGCTAAGCTCCAATCAATCTCTGGCAGCACGAACTGTTTGGCACCTTCGGGCGAATCTCGAAAAACTGTCCGAAGCGCTTCGTGCCGATCAATCAGCTGACGGAACGCAGCTTCCAAGATTTCATAATCTACCGCACTGGAGAACTGGAACGCACGACAGAGGTGATCAGAGGGGTTTCCGTTT
>CAZDBE010000096.1:0-10301 GCA_964503675.1 uncultured Pirellulaceae bacterium
CAAGAAAATCTGCGGTGAAATCTGGGCCAAGATTCGTGAGTCAGGTCTAGTCAAAGAAAAAGAAATCGACCAACTGTTCGATGTCGAAAAAGGGGTCTTCTTGGCCGACCGATTTGTCAGTGGGACTTGTCCGGTATGTAAGAAACCGGATCAACCCGGCGACAACTGCAGCGCTTGCGGCGCGACCTACTCGCCGGCAGAACTGATTGATCCCATCAGCACACTCTCAGGATCGACTCCTGAAATCCGATCCGCCGATCATCTGTTCATTGAACTCGAACAACTTCACGATTTTCTGCATACGTGGACGCAGGATGGCGATCACTTGCAAACCGAGGTCGCCAACTATCTCAAAGGCCACTTTCTTGGCGATCCAGAGAGCGAAGAAGGCGCTAAACCGCTGCGTGATTGGGACATCTCGCGTCCGGCCCCCTACTTTGGTTTTGAGATCCCAGACAGCCCCGGCAATTACTGGTACGTCTGGTTCGACGCTCCAATCGGATACATCGCCTCCACGCAGCAGTACTGCGACGCCAACGGACAGAAGTTGGACGACTGGTGGAAAAACCCGGAAAGGGAAATCCATCACTTCATCGGCAAAGACATCACTTATTTTCACACACTGTTCTGGCCCGGAATGCTCAAGACAGCCGGCCTTAACCTGCCTGAGAAAATTCACATCCACGGATTCCTGACGGTCAACGGCGAAAAGATGTCCAAGAGCAAGGGCACGTTTGTTAAAGCCGAGACCTATCTGAAGCATGTTAACCCAACAGCGCTCAGGTACTACTACGCGTCGAAGCTCGGAGCGCGACTGGATGATCTGGATCTGAATTACGATGACTTCACCAGTAAGGTCAACACGGACCTTGTTAACAAGGTAGTTAACCTTGCTTCGCGCAGTGCCAAGTTTGTCCAAGCCACTGGGTTGTCAGAGACTTATCCCGATGATGGCGGATTGTTCAAGCAAGCAGCAGATGCAGGTGAGCAGATCGCCGAAGCTTACGAGCAATGCGATTACAGTAAAGCGATGAGGCTGATCTTGGAATGTGCCGATCGCGCTAACCCGTTTGTTGAAAACGCAGCCCCTTGGGTTCTGAAGAAAGATCCGGACAAGGCAGCCGAACTTCAAGACGTTTGCACGATCGCATTGAATCTTTTCCGGCAGCTGATGATCTATCTGACTCCAGTAGTTCCAGATCTAGCCGCTCAGGCTGCAGAGCTATTGGGCGATCCGATTACGGATTGGCAACAGTCGCAAACGCCGTTGGTGGGCACACCCGTGGCCAAATTTAAACACATGATGAAACGAATTGAACCCAAAGAGATTGAGAAGATGACCGAAGAAACGAAGGCCGAACAAGAAGCAGCTGCTGCCGCCGCAGCCACATCGGAATTGGCCAGCAAGTACAACGATAGCGCTCAACCGATGATCGATGAGCCATTGGCCGAGGAGTGTACGATCGATGATTTTGTGAAAGTCGATTTCCGCGTGGCGCGCGTTCTTAAGGCTGAGCACGTTGAAGACGCACGGAAGCTGTTGAAGCTGACCTTGGGACTTGGCGGCACCGAGCAACGACAAGTATTCGCTGGCATTAAAGCGGCTTATAAACCGGAAGAGCTCGAAGGCCGTCTGGTAATGATGGTCGCGAACCTAAAGCCGCGGAAGATGAAGTTCGGCTTGAGCGAAGGCATGGTCTGTGCGTCTGGCCCTGGCGGAGAAGAAGTTTTTGTACTCTCGCCTGACGAAGGTGCCAAGCCAGGCCAACGCGTTCACTAGCAGTCAGCGAATTTTGACAGTCGCATTTCGCCGAGCGAAATGCGACTATTTGTTACTGCTATTTGCTCTACTCCCACGTTATACTCTTTAAATGTTTTCGCCTCGGTTAACAAATCGAATTGCCGGTATCGCCCTCGTTGCGGCGGTATTCGTATGCGCGGGCGGCACCGCTGACGCATGCCCAACGTGCAAAGAGGCCATCCACGATAATGGGTCTGGCACGGCTTACGCAGCAAGCATCCTGTTCATGATGAGTATGCCATTTGCGATCATGGCGTTCTGGACGATTCTGATACTAAATCTCAGAGCGAAGGTGCGCAATAGTTCTGACGACCGGCAAGAACTCAACTACTCGTAGTCGACTAGGCGTTCGTAGAAGTGTCGCCAGCGAAAATGGAGATGTCGTCGTTCGAAGTGTTGAAAAAGAACCTTCTCCTTGTTCTCGAATGAAAGATACAGAGGTCGGTCATCTTCAGCTTCCGCATAGGGCTGGCCACTGGCGAGCGCGGCTAGGAGTGGCGAAATCTTCTCTCTCTGTTGAGCATTCAGCTTGTCGTGGAATTTTATGTGTGTCTCGATTCTTTCTCGGATCGTTTCTGGAGTGCTATGCTCGCTGTTACATAGAGAGTACGCAATCGCTGAGAAACTTGGCCCTTCGACGACGCTTGTAGGATGCATCTTGTTGAGCCTCGTAAGAAGCCCGTTCCCAATTGAAACTCCACCTTCTTGAGAAACCAACCCCCATTTCAACCGAAAGGCAGCCCACTCTTGAATTGAGCCGTTTCTTAGGATGTGGTTTGGAGGATCCTGACGAAGCATTGGGTAACTTGGCCCCTGAGAATCGACTACTTGCTGATACCAGATTTTCGACTGTTTATATTCTCCTGCGCGTGCCAGCGCATCGCCGAGATAAAAGCCAGCAAAACGCCGATTGACGCCCATCTCGACCGCTTTTTGATATAGCGGAATTGCAGCGTCGTAGTCTTTCTTCAGGTGCAGAGAATGGGCAAGCCAAAACACTGGCCAACGATTTTTCGGTTCTTCTTCGCACACCTTGGTGTAGTACTCAATAAGCGCCTCGGAAGCTTTATTGACCGTAGGCGGTGGTCCAGCCTGCCAGCGTTGCAACGTTAGATTTGATACTGTTGCTATACCTCGGCCATTGGCAGCTCCCGGTTGAGCAATTTTGACATGGCGAATTGGCTCAAACCGTTTGGAGAATGATCGGCAAACGAACTGGTCGTTGACATAGATTTCAAAGTACTTGCTCCCGAAGAAAACTTTCAAGCGGTTCTTTCCGGGCTTCAAATCAAAGTAATATTGAAAAAGAGGACTTTTAGAATCGTTTGATCCGAATGAAAGCTTCCCCGATAAGGCACCGTTAACTTTCGGGTTGTTGAATTCCTTTGGCGGCGTTCGGCTAATACCAACGGCGAAAGCTTGAAATGCTTGGGTATCTTCGTAGATGATGCTTCCCATAACAAGAGCGGGGCAAAACAGGGCTTCACTAGTGTCTTTGCTCGTTTCTTTATCATTGGCTGGCAATTCAAAATCTGACGCGAAGATCTTGTTACCGGGTGTTTCGGCACCATGTATCAGTGAGAATTTAGGATTGCCTATCCGGTTGTCAAGCTTAACCGACGTTGGTGATAAAAACTCGTTCTGAGTAAAATCGGTCGATTTCCACAACGTGAAATTTTCATCGAAGAACAGATCTATTTGCTCTCCAGATGCATACTTTGTTTCCAGCAACACTCTTTCACGCGCCAGTTTGAAGAAGAGCCCCCCACTGTTAACATCCACCCACTCAGACATATCCTCAGTAAGATCTAAAATTTTGTCCGCTCTTTTAATTCGCTCTTCTAGAGAGTTGCTCATAAGCTTATTGATTTCAAGCGCTCTGTTCTGGTACTCGCAAGTGAATGCATAGGCGCTCGACCTCAGCAGCTCATAGCCGGCTCCAACGAGTCCTAATTTTGCAACCGCAGCCCTGTTGATACGGCCATCCAGTTCGTCGAATGTTTTCTCCGCCACTTCAAACTGCCCAGACTCAAATGCGAAAAAAGCTTTGACTGTCAGGAAAAAGTCGCGTTTGTAAATACGCTGGTTGATGACGACTTCTTCTTCGTTCGCCAGAATCTTGTCCAGCACGGCGAGCACCTCCTTCATAATATCCGGCTTAGTAATCAATTCCTTCCACGCATCGTCCTCCATCTCGTCTTGCCACTTCAATCGGAACAGAGATTCAGGCAGTAGAAAAGCTACGGCACCACTGTCGGTATTTTTACTTTGTTCCATGAAGAACTCCACTTGCTCATCGGGCGCCCCGCCCCAACGAGCCCGCAAATAGTTCTGCCTCATGCTGTAGGCCCACAAATATTCAGGTTCGAACTTGGTCGCCAGTTCAAACCACTCTTCTGGCTCCCTATCCGAATATCCCATCGAGGCGATTGACATCAACTCCACCGCGGGCTCAGGGAAACGCGGATTAATTTCAAGGGCTCTCTCAAAATGCTCGTGAGCTAGGCCACAATACAGTTCTAGTTTCTCCCAGCCCTCTTCGGTAACCGAGTCGGCGAAGCCCGTCCCACGATAGTAATAACCTGTTTCAAGGTTCAATCGCCCAAGAATCATTTCTCGCTGCCATGGTGTTAGCTGCTTGCTATCGGTGACGGCGTCCCAGAACTCTTTGAGCGCATCCATGTCATTGGCGTGAAATAGCCGCTTGATCCATAATTTCACGTCGGTCAACATGAAGCGTTGGTCGTGACCACTGGTCCGCAAGTCTTGGTCTATCCAGTGCTTATAGGCCGCCGCACGCTTTACATGAGCCGCTATCCGCTCAGCATTCCCTTCAGTAAGAACGTGGGTGACGTATCGGGCTTTGTAATGGTAGCTGAGAATAGGCAGCAGGGTTGGGTAGTAGCTAACTGAAAACTGTTCAGTGGCCTTCAGAAACAACCTGTTGGCAACGTTTTGGTCCTTTAACTCTCCTGCCACAACTCCTCGACAAAGACAAAACATAGGTTCATCTTGAAGTCCGCTGCATTGCGTCCGAAGGTCGTCTCCCTCTTTAGCTAACTCTGACCACGCGTCTACGGAATCAGCATAGGAGAGCATCTTGAAAATACGGTTCATCCACTCGATACACGCTTGCCTAGTCGCGCCCGACAACTTGTAAATCGGGCGAGATTTGAAATGATCGATTCCAATGAGAGCCCGTTCTGAACTGCCTTTCAGATAGGCTCTTGCCGACAGCGCGTCGTCGGGAAACGAATCGTCGATCTGCCCATCATGCCGCGACAACGATGGCAGAACCGTCGACTCCACCCTATACCTGTTTTTCACTTCAACAGATTTGGGTTCCAATCGATAACTGTTCTTAATGATCAATTCTGCATTGTCGCGAGTCAGACTTTCTTGCCCAAGCTTTTTCGCACGTTCCAAAGAATTCCTAGCAGCCTCCGTAATATCCGTGCGAGCCAACAACTCGTCGATCGCAATTCGGTCACTGTCTTCGTCGGCCGCCCCATTTTCAGAGTGATCGTGTTGAGAAATACGGCTAGTCCCGGAGCCCTCCTTGGCTTGCTCACAACCAACTGTTCCAAGAAGGGTGGCAGCCAAAAGGAAAAGAGAGAATATTCTAAAGAAAATCGTTGTCATTGAAGACCTGCAATTTCGAAGATGATGACGGTGCTTCTTCAAGATAGCAACATTGCTCATGCGTGTCATCAAGCCGAGTCTATACCCGATTCTTGCTTCGATTATCTCAGGAGTCTTCGGCGATGCATCTCCCACATCGCCAACACGCTTGCCAACGCTAGATTAATCCAGCTGAATAACTCATTCAGATTTGGGATCATTAACATCGGCGTTAGAGCAATTGCAACGATCAACAAGATCGTAAAATAGTTGCCGGCGAAGTTCCAAGTCTCCAACGTGCCGCTTCGAACACGCATCACACTTCCGCCAACAATGCCACAAACAGATAGCCCCACGATGAGACTCGTCGCCGCTATTGGTACTCCGTTGCCTAGCATTAAGGCAAGCGCAATTGCCGCAATAATCCCCCTAGCGATCGCAAGATAAACAGACCGGTAGAAACGATTCAGGTCCGGAGCACAATCAAACCCGCAGCATGCCTTGCAGCCCGCAATCACCCGCCGGTTATAGGTAATAATTTCGTAGACAGGATGCATCAAACCATAGAAGATCTTTGACTTGAAGACGGGTTTGAGCCAAGTCCAGCGACTGCCAAGAACATAGGTCAACGCATCCAAGCCGTAGATTGTCTCATGAGTTGATCGATCGTAGAGCGGTATTTCGTGCCGACCGCGTTTTAGATCCACGTGAGTCGTGATGGATTCGGGAGCCGTCGCGAATCCGATTCGGTTTTCCGGTCGGAGAAATCCCCAAGCGACAAACCAGTAAGTGTACAGCTTGCACATCGGACAACTGTCATCGTAGATAATGACCTTGTCGCTTAGCATCACGCACCTCGCATTGCCGGATCGAATGAACATTGAAACGCTTTGGCCTTCAATGTCAGAGTAACCGTACGCATGCGATCTCAAGTAACACACTTCTGAGTCTACTCTTCTCGCTCTGAGGCGATTCTGCGACACCGCAGCTTAATGTCTATGGCACCTGATTCTTACTCAGCTTCGATTGGGGCCAATCACTTAACGTTCAGGCAAAAAACGCGATAAGGAAGTGGGTAGTCGACTTTCAAGAAACTTATTTCTTCTGCTTTCGGTTTGGTCTTTTGCCTTTTGGCTTAACCTTAAATTCAATCATCCCGCGCCCCTTTTCGGCGTCTGATAGAGAGTCCCAATCCTGCGCTTGATTGCTCAGAATCGGCACCTCTGGGAACAAGGTTCCAGTGGGGCGCTGCTGTGACCCCCGAACGCCAAACTCTCCAAGTTCCAATCGTGCTGCTTCGGCCAAGGCCGTCAGCTCCGAAACTCGGTCTGGATGTTGAGCAGCGACATCTGTTTTCTCAGCGACATCTGTTTTCAGATAATACAGTCACGACGTTTGGATTGGTTGCTGCCTCTTGGTTGCCCAGAAGGGGATTTGCTTCTTCGAACGTGGAAGATGAAGCTTCCAGTCGCCTATTCGTATCGCTTGGAGGTTTTCGCAATTGTAGTAGTAGAACGGCTGATCTTTTGCCCGATCAATTGAGCCACCTGAAAGTAGCGGGGTTAAACTTATGCCATCGTAGACGCGATCGGTGGGCATCGGTGCCTTGATCAATTCGCTGAATGTTGGAAACACGTCCGTCGCGTTGACCGGAATGTCCAAAACGGCAGGCTGATTAATGTGGCCTTTCCAGTAAGCGATGAACGGCACGCGATGACCGCCTTCGAGCGAAACATACTTTGTGCCGCGATACGGCAGGGCATACTGATTTTTGACCGGCCCGTTGTCTGAAGTGAATATGATTAATGTGTTATCGAGAATGCCGTTGTCTTCCAGCGTTTTCAAGATTTGGCCAACGCCCCAATCGAGTTCTTGAATCACGTCGCCACGGACTCCGTCTTTCGAAGATCCCTTGAAGTCTGCACCTGCTTTGTAAGGAGTATGCGGATAATTGTGGGAGTAGAAAATGAAAAACGGCTGGTCTTTGAACTCCTCAATTTGGTTCACAATCCGTTGAGTGTAGAGCGTGTTTAGTTGAGCCAGTGGCGTGTGTTTGTAAATGAGCTGTTTGCCATCGTAAAAAAATCCGTTGTGGCCCATATTCTCTGGCGCACCGTAGTAGTGATCAAAGCCTTGATGAAAATAGGAGAATCTTTCCTCGCTACCTAGGTGCCACTTGCCAATTAGCGATGTGACGTAGTTCTGCTTTTTGAACTGCTCAGCGATCGTAATTTCATCGGGATGCAAGCCAAGAAACCAGTGGGCCTCACGATTTCGGTTGATCCCCATATAAAGTCCGCATCGCTGGGGATACGCTCCAGTCAGAAACGCGGCGCGCGAGGGCGAGCAAATGGAGGCAGCCGTGTGAAAATGAGTGAACCGTAAACCTTCGGCAGCCATACGGTCAATGTTCGGCGTTTTTACCTTCTTCGCGCCGTAACAACTGACGTCGCTGTAGCCCATGTCGTCCATGAGCATAAAGATGACATTAGGAGACCTTGGGGTATCAGCACTTGCGTTTCTCCCCGGTAGGCTCGTTAAGGAGGCAAGACAGATTATGAATCCCGTGAACAACAAACTGACTTTCCTATTCACAGCGGTGCCTCTATCGGTGCTTTATTCGTGATGTTTACTCGGTGACTTAAGGGCGGACCGCCCAAGACTTTCGAAACCCGGAAGAAACGAAAATCGTGGCAATACACTGCGCTGACAAACACCGAAGATTGGAAAACAGCCAATATAAGTGACGAAGAGCCACAGATGTAGAAAAAGCCCTAAGCAACTAGCGCTCAAGGCCTTTCTAACTCGCATTGTTTGAAGCTTTGCTTTTTCACCAATTTCTAATAGCCGCCACAACCTCCAGAGAATCCATAGCTGGGAACGCGATACGTTTGAACGGGAGGCCTATAAGCAGGAGCGCTATATGTCCGAACAGGGCGACTATAAACGGGAGCGCTATACGTCCGAGCAGGAGCACTATAAACGGGAGCGCTGTTGTAAACGGGAGCTGATGAGAAGGTACGTGCAGAAGATCCGCTTGACTGAATCGGCGCTGAAAATGTAGGTGCTGGTGCTGCTGAAAATGCTCGGGTTGCAGATCCGCCCGATTGAACCGGTGCCGAAAATGAAGGGGCACTCTGGAATACACGAGCACGTGAGCCACTTTGTGCATGAGCGTTTGTACTAAGAATGCCAACGAGTGCAACGCAAAAGACAGCTACGAAAAGTGAGAATCGTTTTTTTAACATGGTAAGGTCTCTTCGAGTTTTAGGAGTGAAAAATGAATCCCTTTTTTAGCTCAAGTACGGCCGTTTCAACGTAAGCTGACTCACACTCATTGCAGCCGCTTTTTGTGCGGGCTTGCCAAAAGATTTTTCATTGTCATCCCTCCCCACGTTTTCTCACGTCAAACGGAAGTCGCAGAGTCAAAGCAAATTTTCCATATTCTTTTGACAGCGATGAATCTATATGCGACGGCTCACCTCTATCCTAGTGCGCACGTGAGAACGGCCTCTATCAAACCAAGTGCCACGCAGCAAAGTGGTCAGCATCTAAACAAAACCGTGGGCCAGTTCTTCAAATAGAAAAAGCCCCGCGCGGATCTGTCAAAACGGATCCACAGCAGGGCTTAATACTGAATTAGTGTGCTCTTCTTGCTTGAAGTGTCTTGTCTAACGCGGAGCGTTGACTGGAGCATTGCTGCTCAATTGTGACAACAGCTGAAGGACGCCATTGAGGTGAGCCAGTCTAGGACCGAAACGGTCTACGAACTCGTTCATCATGAAGTCGCTGTCGACCATGTCCTCTGCATTATCGTTGACTTCAAACGTAATGTTCTGCAGGAACTCGGTTTGAACTTTCGACAGTGACTCGGCAGCCGCACGGCAGCGTCGGGCCAAAATTGGATTGGCTTCTTTCCACTGATTCAATTCATTTGCACGTTGGCGTTGGGAAGAACCCATTTGCTCAACAACCTCTTCCAAAAGCTCGTTTTGGCGGTCTTGGCCGATCACCAATTGCTGCAACAGAGCAGTCAATTCGGAATGTTTTTCTGACTCATCACGAGCAGGAAGTGACGATTCGCTAGCACTTTGGCCAACATCGATACGAAAAACGGGAGACATGTCCTGAGATTCGTTAGCCATAATATTGCGACTCCAAGAGGTAGGTTTTACGTGTATTCAATGATTTCCGCTTCAGTATAAACGCGGCATAGAAGAAAGTCGAGCGCGCGGTTCGTATATTCATCAAATGAAAAAAAAGGTTAAGTGCTCAAGTGTGCTGATCCACAAGGTTTCACTCTTTACGTCCAGAGAGTTCTATTTGTTCCGGTGGTGTCAGTTAATCGGAGCGTTGGGCCAATTCATGGCTGCATCAAGACATTTTTCACTTCCACCGATGAACGGTTCAGACGGTGAAAGTCGGGGAAAAAATCCGGAATTCATTATTGACATTCGATTCATTGGAATCCCGCCCGGCTGCGACATCCGCAGCGAGACCAAAATTCTAGTGACGAACAACGACTTGAGGACGACCCGTGAGCGCTGCTGATGCACATCCTGCAAAGTATGGTTTTATCACCATTGTCGACGTTCCCGAATTGGGACACGCCGGCGGTTTGCTGGTACTCTCCCCCAAAGGCAGGCCAATTGAGTTTCACTGCACCGCACCAGTGGCAGAAAACAAAACCCAAAAGATACTCTACGGGCAAACTTACCCAATGTTCTTGTTCTGCGATCAAATCGGGTCAGCTCTGGTAGAGAAATCACGCAGTAAACCTGAACTACTGGTTACCGATCGATCAGAGCTAATGCCGCTGGGAAAGATTTCATCCACGCCCGTCGTGAAGTTGTGTCAACAAATCGAGGCCAACGCCCAA
>CAZDBE010000096.1:10401-14869 GCA_964503675.1 uncultured Pirellulaceae bacterium
ACCATGAACAGCGCTGACGAATCTTCAGAAGCCAATCACGGCGGCGCCATGCGGATATCAAGCCTCAACCAAACCATGCTGACCGCTCTTTCGGATGCTATTGAGTTCCAGCCAACTTGCGTTGAGCCCGCTGAAGGCATTGCGGTCGTTTCAGCCAGTTTCCGCAAACGCCACTCAAAGGTCTCCAGCTATTTCTTCTCAGATGTTGGAGTCGAATCTTCGGCCCGCGACAACGAATCTTCAAACGCCGGAACGAGCGACTTCCTTGCTAGTCGGTTCAACTCTGGACTGGAGTCCGCCGCTTCGCCGAAAGGCCAATCTTCCACTGACAGACCCATCGTCGGCAAAGACGATCATCGCACCCATCTGAAGCCGCCGCGCGAAGTGATCAAAATGGGTGACCGGTTGTTCTACATGCTACAACCGCCACTGGAATCTTTGTTGGCCGGTAGCTCAATGGAATTTCCATTTCCTCCGTTTGATTTCCAGTACGAAGGAGTCGGTTTTCTGTTTACGCGGTACAGCGCCATTTTGGCCGACGAAATGGGGTTAGGGAAAACGATGCAGGCCATCACATCGATACGGATGCTACTGCGAACCGGTCATGTTAAGAACATTCTGTTGGTCTGCCCTAAACCACTGGTTACCAACTGGCAGCGCGAGTTCAAAACTTGGGCCCCAGAAATAACAGTGGCCGCTGTCGCGGGAAACAAAACCGAACGCGCGTGGCATTGGAAACACAACCGATCAATGGTCAAAATCGCCAATTATGAATTGATGATTCGCGACCAAGACATCGTCACGGCCGCCGATGTAGAATTTGACCTGTGCGTGCTCGACGAAGCACAACGTGTCAAAAACAAATCGAACTCGACCAGCAAAGTCATTCAAAAGATTAACCGCAAGCGTAGCTGGGCGCTGACCGGCACTCCGATCGAAAACAGCATTGAAGATCTGGTCGGAATCTGTGAGTTTACCTCCCCCGGCTTGGTCGCCACCGGCATGTCGGCCCGCACCGTGAAAAGTAGCGTCAGTGACTTGATTCTCCGCCGGACCAAAGATCTGGTGCTCAAAGACATGCCGCCACGTTTGATGCGTGACGCTGAACTGGACCTGTCGCAGGAACAAGCCGACAGTTACTTCGCTGCGGAGAACGATGGCGTCATCCGCCTTAATGGGATGGGCGAAGACATCTCAATCAATCATGTGTTCGAACTTGTGCTACGACTGAAACAGATCTGCA
Source organism: uncultured Pirellulaceae bacterium (assembly GCA_964503675.1). Lineage (GTDB taxonomy): Bacteria > Planctomycetota > Planctomycetia > Pirellulales > Pirellulaceae > Mariniblastus. The sequence continues at coordinate 11,645 of CAZDBE010000096.1, forward strand.
ACTTCGATCCCGTCACTCAAACCAGCACCAAAGTTGAGCGTCTAAAGGCCGACCTAGAAGAGGTGGCCGCCAGCGGACAGAAAGCCATCGTGTTCAGCCAGTGGGTTGGCGCGATTGAAAAGATCTCTGAATCAGTACAGAAATTTAATCCGCTGCAGTACCATGGACGTATTCCTTCGAAGCAACGCGATCCGATTCTAGAAGAATTCAAAAACAACCCCGACCGAACGGTGCTGCTAATGAGCTACGGAGCCGGTAGCGTGGGGCTGAATCTGCAGTTTTGCCGATACGTGTTTCTGTTTGATCGCTGGTGGAATCCGGCTGTCGAAGATCAGGCGATCAATCGTGCTCATCGCATTGGCGCCACTGGCAGCGTGACGATTACCCGCATGATGATGGCGGGCACGATCGAGCAACGTATCCACGAGATTCTGGAGGCGAAACGCGAGCTGTTCAACGAAATCCTTTCCAATGATGCTCAACCAACAAATCGTGGACTTTCGCGTGACGAGATTTTTGGGCTGTTCAACCTTTCTACACCGCAAGGTAAAATTAAGGCTCCCGGCAGAAACACGAAAGCGGCCTGAGCGGGGCTGTGCGCTCAAAACAACGTTCCGTCCATGAATGCCAACAACCCTCCCGGCCTACAAGGCCAGACAAAGAAACCCAAAGCTAACTGGTATCCGCCTTGGGCACCTCGGTTCTGGAACGGCATGTCCGCGCGTGGCTATCTTCAACTTCTGAAGAATAACCGTTTTCAAGTTCATCCCGCGCGCTACCCAATGATGGCGTTGGTGGGTGGTTGTAGCGTGGTCAACTCTTCGCTCAACCGTATTCAGAAGATTCTCTATTCAGCGCAGATCGAAGCGACGCACATCGAGCAACCGCCGGTCTTCATCATCGGCCATTGGCGAAGCGGTACCACGTTGATGCACGAATTGATTTCTCTCGACGAACGATTTGCATTTCCGTCCAACTTCGAAGCGTTCGTTCCGCAACACTTTTTATTGACGCGGCATTTGATGTATCCGCTGGTGAATTTGCTGATGCCAGGGAAGCGACCGATGGATTCCATGACCATGAACGCGTCGTCTCCTCAGGAAGATGATTTTGCATTGTGCTCATACGGAGCTCCCACGCCTTACCTTCGCATCGCATTTCCGAACAACAAAGGCGACGATCACCTTCAACTTGATCCCGACTTGGTGGACCAAAGCGACGCCCGGTCGGACGGCGAACTTCTTCAACGGTCACTGACCCAGTTTTACAAATCACTGACATTGCGATACCCGGGCAAACGCCTCGTGCTCAAGTCACCGCCCCACACGTCGCGCATCGCACAATTGGCAAAGTGGTTTCCAGAAGCAAAATTTGTGCACGTCTCGCGCCATCCTCACAAACTGGTTTCCTCCACCATGCGACTGTGGCGTTTGCTGGACGAGATTCATGGTTTTCAACTGGCCAATTACGATGACCAGTGGCTGAAGAATTACGTTTTCCAGTGCCAAGCCTTGATGTACGATTCTTACTTCCGCCACCGCGATGCATTGCCAGAGAATCAGTTGGCCGAGATTCGTTTCGAAGATTTGATCCAGTCGCCTGCCGCTACTTTGGAACAGGTTTACCAGCAGTTAGAACTTGGCGACTTCGATACAGCGCGTCCTGCCGTGGAGCAGTATTTTGCCGATCGCAAAGGACACCGCACTAATCCGGTCGAGCTGGACGCGGAACTTATGGCAGAAATAGACTCCCATTGGCAACCGTATGCTGAGGCATTTGGTTACCATTAGACGTGTTACTTCCAGCCTCTAATCTAGGAAACCGAAATGCGGACTCGAATAGACAGCTTCCAATGGCAATGGATGGTCTTAATTGGATTGGCTGCAACGGTTTGCTTGCTGACTTCATGTTCTCCAAGCTCAACAAAAGACCGGCAACGAACAGATGACGATGCGGCGGTGTCGGATGATCAAACGACAGAGGGTGCAGACAAAGAAATTGCTGCCGAGGGAATTGTTGCTCGGTGGGAACTAGATCCGGCACTGACCCGTGAGGCAATTCGTGGCAAGATCAGACCTTCTCAAGTCGGTGGACCGCTTGCATTGAACCGCGTCATCAAGTCCCTGTCAGAATCAGTACTCGAATTCGACCTTTACGCTGACTTAAGCTTTGAGTGTCGTCAACAGGCCGCTGGTCAATCGCTGGAGTACCGTGGCAACTGGAGCCTTGATGGAGACCAGGTCCGCCTAGAACAAACTCATCGAAAGACTAGCCGCGGTGACGTTCGCGAAGCAGACTTAATGACCGGGACGATTGGCGAGCAATCGATAGACCTTCTTCATCACAATCCACAACTAACCATTCCCTACGTGTTTCGACTGCGGCAGGAGTAACCCAGCACGTGCGCTACTCTGCGCGACAATTTTCCTCACATCGCATCTGCCAATCGAGTACGATCAAATGAGAAGCTATTCTCTTGGATCACAACTTGTACGGTCGATTGGTATGAACCTTTTCAGAGAAACCATCATTGGCACTGCTTTGTTGCCCGTGATCCTAGCATTCGGGTCAGCAACACTTGGGGCGCAGGCCGAATCGAAGAATGCAACTTCTGAGTGGCTGCGCGGTGAAGGTAAGTCCTTGGAGATTCGGATACGTGGGAAGCTGCTGCGCGAAGATAAACAGCCTGTCGAAAATGCAGCCATGGATGTGGTGATGTTTGGCATTCATCACCTCAGTACAACAAATATGATTCAGCCCAACCTCGATGGCGACTCCTATGAAGTGTGGCTGCCCGTTGGAGCAATGAAATGTCGGCAAGTGACATTTTCTGTGACTGCGAAAGGGCTTGGTGCCGGAACTAAGCTCTTTCGTAACCAAATTCGACAAAAGGCAATCGATGGATTCGACATCGAACTCAAACCCCTGCGGACTATCAACGTCGCCGCAGTGACTTTAGACGATATCGCTGTCGCGGACGCAAACGTCCTTGTGCGACTTCTCCACGGCGGAACCGTTCGTGGCAAAACAGATGCCACTGGAAACGCAAGCCTCGATCTGCCCGAGGACGCCAATGTTTTAAGTCTGCAGGCTTGGAAAGAAAACGCAAAAGTTCGTTTGCTGGGGCAGCGCGGAAATCGAGAGAACCCGCGCGGTGACAAGCACACGATAAAATTGTTCCCCTGCGAGACTCGTGAGGTAATCGTTCTGGACGAAAACGATAGA
>CAZDBE010000096.1:14879-17450 GCA_964503675.1 uncultured Pirellulaceae bacterium
GTTGCACATGTTCCGTTGACCTTTGGATTCTCGCTGCCCGAGCCCAATCGGAGCTACCTTACCGTTCCTGACCATGTGAAAATGCAAACGGATGATAAAGGCGAACTCACGCTCAAATGGTTGCCGACAGCTAGTGGCGTTCTTGCATACCATACTTTGTCCCATAAGCAGTGGGCGGCCAAGCAGAATAGAGCCATCGACATGAAGGCCAACGTTCTGACATTTCGGGCGGTCAATCGGCCACTCAAGAAAATTTCTGGCAAGATTTCCTCGCGCAACCAAAGCAAATCTGGATTGGGAGGATTCGCGATAGAGTGGTTTGGTCCTGATGTTCTGGAGAACAAGTACAAATCCCATTCAAGCGTTGCATTTACTGATGCGAAGGGCGACTTTTCCATAGACGTCATCCTTGGCACAGAGTACGGCTACTGGATAGATGACGAGGTGTGGACCAGCGCTACTCAAGAGGGAATTCTAGCGCACACAAACTCGGCCCAAAACAAGCCTGTGAAACTCACAATTGCTCAGGGCCTTCCAGTTAGAGTGTCGCTCATTAACGCATCCGACAAAATGCCTCTTGCGGGAGCGCAGGTCGATCTTGAGTCTCCGTACTCAAAAATCCGTTGGCATAAAGGTTTGGGCGGCGGGATTGCCTCTGGACGCAAATTGCGCAGAACAACCGACCAATCGGGCGTCGTTGAAGCAGTTGTTGCACCGGGGAAGCTTGTCTTGCAGGCCAGTTTAGGAGACTGGAGATTGGGAAAATCAGTTGAAGTCATTCCCGGGAAACTAAACGAATTCACGATTCACAAAAAGACAGTACCTGTCAAAATCACTGGACAACTCAAGACTTGGGATTCTAGCGAAACTGACTTTCAAACTTGCCAAATCAAAGTCGAAGGTCTTGATGACACCTCCAGACAAAGATTTACGCTTGCCGCCGATGACAACGGCAGGTTCGACTTTGAAACGGAAGCGAAAACAATTGGAATGCTCATTTACAGCGCCGACCGCGCGTTGGCCGGATCCGCGTTCACGAAGGACCCCAAAAAACCGTTGGAAATTGAATTGTATCCGACTCATGATTATTCGGGGCAAATCTTGGACGCCACAGGCGAGCCCATTGCCGATCACCGCGTCGCCGCTTTGATTAGCGTATCTGATGGTATTGGCGACGACGATTCATCAATCGCGATGCACAAATTTGTCTATTCAAAAACGAATGTGGATGGAAATTTCACGTTTGAAAATCTACCCAGCAATACAAAGATCAGAATCAGAACCGTTCAACACAAAGAAGTTTCTCTAATTCCTAAACTTTTGGATTCGTTGGTGTTTCAGCCAGACGACTCTCCACGACCGCCCAAGGTTACAAAATTCTCCCCACTAGACGATAAGTTTCTCAATGAGATTGCACAGAAGTACAAAAGGATTCGACGCGATTGCCAACTGGCTGGATATCACCTGCTGGTAACCGTTAGCGACACGTCTGATTTAGAACTACAACGAACGCTGGAAAAGAGCGTCGACGCGGCACTTGGAGAACTTGAACAAAGTTCAAACATTGTTGGAAGTCGAATGGGTTGGATGCAAATGTCAATTGAAGCGGCCCAGCTCAATCGAACGATAAATCGCAAGTTGGCGAAATTCAAAAAATGGGACGCTCCTGCGGGAAGCGCTTTAATCTGCGTATACAACGCCAGAGGAAAACAGCTTCAAAGAAAATTGATTGCGTCCGCAAGCCCTGATTTCGCAGATTCGATCAAAACCCTCGTAACCAACAACGCTCCAACGAAACCTGATGCTGTCGACAAATGGAAAGCGGCATTTAGAACCGCCAGCAAAGACAATCGGCGAGTCTTTGTCATACTTGGTGATCCCAACCAGAAATCGGTACGACACTTGCGACTTTGGATAGACGATCACGAGGAAACTTTGGAAAGAGACTTTGTGCTGTTGAACCTAAATCCAGGCTTCGACGCGCGGCTCGACGAGGCTCTCAAGGATTTCAAACTGGAATCGCCATGCGTTGCGATTCTCGACGCGGACCAACGTGTCGTGACCTTTAGCGGCAAGCTCTCCGCACGGCGCGAGAGAAAACAGGAGGCTTTGCAAAAAGTTCTTGAGAAGGGTTGTCAGCGGCTAAACGGCGATGAGATCAAACAAATCGTTTCTCAATCCGCAGCGCTCGGCGGAGGGTGGTAGATCTGTGAAAAGTGTTTTGTCACCGATCTCGTTGGAGCTGATTTACAACTCACTCAAAACCGAGTGGTAGTGCTTGTTCGACATCTGGCGATGGCGATTTAAGCAATGGCTCCAACAAGCCCGACTCGGTTTCCTCGACCTCGAACGACTCTAGTGGCGACTGCTCAGCATTTCGCATCTCTGATTCTGCCAAAGGTGCCGGTGGCGTTTCGCTGCTTTGGTCGATTTCCGAATCGATCGAATACTCGACCGATTCAAACTGCTCAGGCACAAAGTCCGCACGATAGATGCCGTCGCAGAAGCCACATGCGCCGTCGGTGCCAAAGATGGCTGCCGCGCGCTGGCCGGTCGATTCGTCAAAAACTC
>CAZDBE010000097.1:0-17421 GCA_964503675.1 uncultured Pirellulaceae bacterium
TTTCGTAGCGCCGTGTGCGATCCTTTTCCAGAGACTTCATGACAATCCAGTCGAGCTCGCCCCGGAGGATCTGTTGAAGTTTGGCCGGATGGATTTGGCGACGTGCGCTAACCGCCGAAAGCGTTTCTTCTGAACTGCTCAGGCGATGGCTGGGTTTGGGTGGTTCTTGCTCGCGGATCATTTCTAAAACATGAAGCAACGCATTTTTCTGAAGAGTCTCTTTCTCTACTGGCGTACTGCCGGTCAGTAACTCATACTGCACTACGCCCAGAGAGTAGATATCGCTACGAGTATCAACACTCATGGCGTCCATCGTTGCCTGCTCAGGAGACATGTACTGCAAGGTCCCAACGACTTGGCCAAACTGGGTAAACATTGTCTTGTCAGTCAGTTTATGTGTTTGATCAAGCGCCTTGGCCAACCCAAAGTCGATGACCTTTGCGACTGCCTCCCCATCACTCATTTGCACCAGAACATTTGATGGTTTGAGATCTCGGTGAATAATCCCTTTCTGGTGAGCGTGTTGAACGGCTTTGCAAACGGGTACGAAAAGCCTGAGCCTCTCATCGGGCGTCAGTTTGTTCTGATCGCAGTATTGGTTGATGGGAACACCATTGACCAGCTCCATCACGAAAAATGGATTTCCCGTGTCGGTCGTGCCGGCATCCAAAATTTTGGCAATGTTTGGATGATCCATCATCGCCACCGCTTGGCGTTCCGCTTCGAAACGGGCGATGACCTGTTTGTCCGCCATCGCGCCCTTGATCAGCTTCAACGCCACTCGTCGTCGAACGGGCTTTTCCTGTTCGGCCATCCAGACAGTCCCCATGCCGCCTTCGCCAATTTTTTGCAATAGTTTGTAAGGGCCAATCGCGCGAGACTTCTCCTCGGAACTTTCTCCGCCGATCGGCTTCGCCTCATTACGCAGCTTAGACGAACTTGGATCAAGGGTTAGGTCCGGATCTTGAGAGCCAGCCGAGGCTTCCGCTTGGGATTGCAGGCGTGCCAGTATCTCTTGAACCAGTTGGTATGCATCAGGACCAAGTTCAGAATAGTCATCCACTAACACCGGTTCACCCATGTTCTGCCGATACTCAATTTCGATCGGCAGCAATAGTTCTAGCAATTTCAGACCGTTGGCATCGGAAGCCGAGTTTAAGTACTCGCCAAGGGAAGGACGTTTGCCAGATTGCCAGTCGGCATCAAAACGGTCGGCGAGAGTTTGAAGGAAATAGGAAGGCTCTGTCATAGCGCGAATTCGGAAGAAGGTGATAAAGGCACTGCATCAACGAGGTTGCTGTAAAATGATAGCCGATAGGAAGATACGTTTGTGTTTTTTTCGACCAAGATACATGCGCCGATTCGAAGCAGGTGTCATAAGGTCGGAATTTAACTGCACTTCACTGAATTGACAGGTCAAGTTAGCTTTTCCTACCAACGACAGTAAACAGATTTGAATATGTGATTGTGTGGGGGGAGTCGAGGTGTGCCATGAACGTTTTGTATGCCTCACCTGCGAAATCGGGAGATACCATCTTGGATAGAGCTGATCGAGCGATGTCTAATTTCAGTTCCCACTGCGTTCTTTCGGGTTCTTGGATCGCACCAATAATTTGATGATAGGGCTCAATGTTGACTGAGACATCATGCATGTCGGTCTGGCCTAGAAGATGAAACAATTTCCTGCCAACCATCGGATCGAAACCTGTTTTCGCTAATGCGGTAAGCGATTGGTCAATGATGGTTTCCCTCTCAGGCGAGAGGGGGTAATTCCAAACCAGTTGCCCATCAAGGTCTTGCAATAAGATGAAGCCCCCGGGTTTGGTAACGCGCACAAGTTCGGCGACGGCTTGTTCTTTATCGGGAAGGTATTCCAATAAAAACCGGCAGTAAACGACATCGAAGCTTTCGTCTTCCAACGGTAGGTCGCAGGCATCACCGTTAATTAGTTCGACTCGATCATGAGCAAGCGCTTCGGCAATTCGTGCTGCAGATGCATCGACCCCGGTCAACCGAAGGTTCGGGTTTGCATCTGCAACGGCGTTGGCGATCTCGCCCGGGCCACAGCCAACGTCAAGGACTTTTGCAACGCTCTGGCGGTCGATAACCGGTTGGAGGAAGCGGTTCACCCACGCAGCAGAATCGACTTTAGCGACAAGTCGACTCGACTCGCGCGGGTCATCCATGAAATAGTTGAGATTTGAAGAGCTAAGCATTTGTTTCACTTGTCATTTGGTTCTGGGGATCCAGCGAATTGTTCGGCGAGAAATTCTATTCCGGGTAAGAGATTCTCATAACAAATAATTGTTTGCGAATAGTTTCGCAGGAATGTTGCGCCCGCGTCTTCAGCTGCCGATCGAAGGCAAGGCCTTAAAACTACGGGGATTGTTTCAAGTGGTGAACCACCGTACGAATCTTTCGCCAAACGAAGTAGCGCCATGACAATTCGGTCGCCCTTTTCAAGATCAATGTCTTGCGGTGTGAGAATGTCTATGCGGTTCTCAAGAAAAGAAAAACTCAATCCAATCGGCCCCCAGTTGAAAACCAGAATACCCTCAATTGAATTGTCGCTTTCGCTCCGGACGACAAATGTTTCGCGCGAACGGCTAAGCCCAAGGTTTGAGTAAAGGGTGTTGAGGCTTTGCAATTCCTTGTCTGCATTGTCAATTTCGTTGGCAGTTGCGAATTCTTCAGAGTAATTCTCAATTACAAAGCTACGAATATCAGCTAGATCTTCGTCAGTTACTTTTTGTCCGATCATGTGTGAGACGTTTTCTGCATCGGAGATCGAGTCTAAGGCAGATCCTGACATCTCCATAATCGCAAAATCACCCACCCAGCCAAATTCGTTACCCCAATCTCTCAATATGCGATTAGCGAAGCGATTTTCAGATCGAAACCAAAATTGAATTGAATGGGCGTCTGGATCTTTGATCACCGAGTTGACCATGGCTTGGCAGACGTTGCTAAGTGCAGTCACACCACGTCCTGAGCTGACCATGTGTTGCGTATGCCAGCCGCCGAATGTCGTGCGCCAGGTGGATAGCGTCGCGTTCGTTTCGTTTCCGTTGGCTGCCGTAACGGTAGACCAGAAAACTCGATGAATATCCTGTGTTTGGATGCTCTTTTGCCAAGTTGAGTTAACCTCAGAGAAATGGCGTTTCAAACGTCGTTTTTTTGCATCGTAAAGAAATCCGGATTCTTCATAAAACGAAAAAAGCTCATCAACCGAGATCTCATTGACGCTACAGTTAGCGGATTCATGCATAGAATTATTCAGTTTCATTCTTTCGCACATTTAAGATTGCGGGTGAAGCTTTTTGACAACGTCGATTAGGTCCCCAATGGTTTTCATCGAGTAAATGCTTTTGGTTTCAATTTCAATGTTAAACTCGCGTTCGATTCGATCGGTAATGTCGACAGCGTCCATGGAGTCCATGTCGTAGTCGGATTCTAAGTCGGCCTCTCGGTTAGAGATGTCGATCTCTTCATTGAGAATGTCATCCAGAAGTGTCTTAAGTCGTGTTTCAATTTCCATGGGTTACTCGCTTTCTAAAAAGATGTTGTTGTTTGTATTTAGATGGTGTTGGTTGGCCCATAAACAAGGGTCGAACCTACGGTGTAGCCCGCACCGAAAGCCGTCAGTAATGAAGGCTTGTCTGCGCCGACAACCTGTTGCCAGTGGCGCTTCAAGCAGGTTGGAATGGAGGATGACGATGTGTTGCCGGTTGTCTCTAGTGTGGAGAGGAGTTGATCTTTGGGAATGCCAAGGTTCCATGCGACGCCGTCCAGGATCCGTTGGTTGGCTTGATGAGCGATTACCCAGCCCAATTCATCCAGCGAGAGTCCTTGTTTTTGGCACACAATCTCTGACAGGTCAGACATCGCGCGTTTGGCGGCACGCGCAACGACAACACCATCCATGAAAAGTTTGCGTTGCTCTAATTCATGAAGATCTGCTTGCAGCGATTCGTCCAAGTCAGGAACCGTCGCCAAAACAGGCCTAGAAAACTGGAGCGTGTGATCTACCGGAGGGCCCTGTTGATCTGGGAAGATCAGTGTCGCGGTTGCAGCGTCACCAAAAACGTATGCGGTACTGGGATCGTCGTAATTGATCATCGGTGTGATGACCTCGGACGTTAGCAGTAGTACTGGCCGGCAATCATGGGCGACTTGATCAAATGCTTGCTGCAGTCCATAGAGGAAACCTGAACAAGCGGCGTTGATATCGACGGCCGCCGGAAAGAAGGATTTGCCGGTTGTGCTTTGGCCTTCTGCCCGGAGGAGATTTTTCAACACGTCGCAGGCAACCGATGGGGTAGATCTTTTCTCAGTTGTCGTGCTACAGATCACGGACTGAAGATCTTGCAATGCTAAACCTGATCGTTGCAGCGCGTCCTGTGCCGCAGATGTTGCTAAGGAAACGACATCCTCATCTTGCGAAACCACCGGCCGTGAACGGATTCCAACGCGTTTGAAGATCTGTTGGTCGTCCCACTTGGCCGCTTTATTGGCCAATGCTTCATTGTGTAGTGTGCCGGATCCCGTGGCAACTGCTGGGCGCGACATCCTCGCGAGTCCTGTGATTCGTTGTTCTTGGTTTTGCGACTGTGTATTTGTTGCGACGTTTGACATAGCACTTGCCCTTTGCGGCTTACTTTGCGGCTGAAATTGAAAACGAATCTGTTTTGCGTTTCTCGAAGAATGAACAGATTGAATTTGGTGTGTATTTATAGTTATCAGCGGCGCGCCCACCGAGACAAAATCTCCCTTAATGGCCAGTGTCTCAATCACGTTGCCATCGGCGGGAGACGCCAACTCAAAAGTTGCTTTCTCAGCCTCCAGTTCAGCCAAGGGTTGCCCGGCAATGACGGTTTGTCCCGGTTCGACTTTCCAGTCAAGGATCATGATCTGGTGGTCGCTTGGGCTGGCGCCCATCGCTCGCACGATCAGAGGGCCGTTGTCTAGGCTATCGTGTGACCACGTGACATCGTGGTTGGTTAAAAGTGCAACACGCTCAATGATGGACTCCACCGACGGCAATGCGTTTAAATGAGCCTGTCGGTTGCATGGCAAAAACGAGTTGCGAGCAAGTCTGGCAACTTGGATGTCTCCAGAGATGGATTCAGAAATCTGCGCCAAAATCTCTGCTCCCAATCCACAGGTTACAAAATCCTCATGGACAACTAACAGGCGGCGCGTTGAAAGAACCGATTGGGTGACGTGTTTAAGATCTAGTGGCGAAAGACAAGTCAGCTCAAAGAGGTCGACGGTCACTGCCGACTGTTTGGAGATTGCATCAACGGCTTGTTCGGCAATCGAGGTACACGATCCCCACGAGACGACGGTGATATCTTCGCCGGATCGGATTTTAGCAGCTTCAACAACGCTACTTTGGATACGGAGTTGACGACTGTTGTCATTTAGAATTGATTTTGGGTAGAGAATAATCGTAGGGCGATCGGATTGCCGCGCGTGTTCCCAGGCCCCCGCCATCGTATCGGGTCTTGAAGGGAAAAAAAGATCGACGCCGGGCGCTTGGCTCAATAGTGAATCGTAAGTGGCACTATGGAACGGGCCAGTTCCCGCGCGATAGCCTCCAGCGGCGGCGATGATGGTCACAGGAGCTTGCCAATCGCCGTTGGTGCGCCAGTGCATGGTCGAAAGTTCGTTCAGGATCTGATTGAGTGCCAGCGGTAAGAAATCGGCGAATTGAATGAACGCGACTGGGCGTTGCCCAGCGAAAGCCCGTCCGATACAGGTTCCAACGATCGTCGATTCCGAGAGTGCAGAATTGATTACTCGGCCAAGAAAATCCGTCGAAAGTCCTTTTGTGACGCCAAAAACTCCACCTTTTGGATCCTCAATGTCTTGCCCCAGCAGCACAACGCGCGAGTCGCCTGACAACGATTTTCGCAGCGCTGAATTGAGAGTATCTTTGATGTTGGATTGGGGGACATAAGTCCCTTTCCTTACATAGTTGAAAGGAAATTTGCATGACCCAATCGGCGGCGTTGTCGAAATGCGTTCTAAACCGGACTTGAACTCGATTTCGACCGCTTGCTGGGTTTGGGTAGTGATTTCGTCCAACGTCATCGGGGGGATTCCGAGCGTCTCCAACTGTTGATAGAGAACTTCGGCGGGGTCAATCGAGGTGGCTTTTGAACGGTACAGCGAATCATTGTCAGCGTTGGAGTGGCTGTCAATTCGATCAACACGTGCACGGATGACTCGCGGCATTCGATCTGCTCGCATCGCTTGGACAGTGCGTTCAGATATTTCAAACGCGGCCACGACGTCAGAAGAATCTACTTCGACGATTGGAATACAATGGAGCTTGTTGTCGGTGGCGTGGTCAAGAACTGTTTTGTTAATCGTGTTGGTCGAAATTGCGAGACGGTTGTCATCAATCCAAAACAGAATCGGAAGTTTTTGACTTGCCGCCTCCAAGAATGCCTCGAGTGCTTCTCCCTGTTGTGTTGAACCATCGCCAAGACCACACAAAACGATCGCATCAGACGATGGTTTTTCCGCGATCGCGGCGGCGACCCCAACTGCTTGGAGCGCGTTGTTTGCCACCGGTGTCACGCCGCTGAGAACATTCAATTGTTGCGAATGAGACATGATCGGCAAACGACGTCCTCGGGAATTGGAATCGTCCGTGCAGAGCAGCATGTCAAGAAACGAAGCGATAGAGAAACCACGGGCCAACAAGAGTGCTTTGTTGCGATAATGTGGATGAAGCCAATCGTCTAGAGTGAGAACTGGACCCAAGATTGCACTCAATTCATGACCGCGCGACGATAAATGAAATGCTGCGTGTTGTGACTTGACTGCGATTTCGCAAGTTTGGTCGATTGATTTCGATTCAACCATATTGCGAAAAATGGCAAGCAATTTCTGTTGGGAGCGATCATCTGTAGTTAGAGTTGGCCCGTTAAATTTCAATCTATTCCTCATGTTCGCCATTCAGCCGCTGCTTTTGATCTGTTGTTCTGAACCAACGGCCGCGAAACGAATTAAGATCAGCAGATAGGCTACAATCGCGTGTTAGTAGGGAAACTCTCTACGGAATCAGTCGATGTCGAAGAGCGTGTGCCTAGTTGTTGTCTTTCGTCTACGCTGAGTGAAACCGAATGCAGAAATGAGCCCCAAAACTAGTAGGGAACTTGGCTCTGGGACCGAGTTGAAAGTCACGAATGATGAGATGGGGCGTGTCCCCGGTTCATTCTCAGTTAGGCTAAAAGGATCTCCCGTTTGAGCAAACGCAGTGTTCATTGTCGTGATCTGGTTCAACGAATTGAAAACTTGATCGAGGTCACCATAGATCAACTTCGGAGTCTCAGTCAGCGTTGTGTAAATTGGGGGCAGATCGGGTGGCGAATCAACGCAAGTTAATCTGTTCAGGTCAAAATCACATCCGACATTTCCCATATCGTTCACCCGAGCGGAAGCCTGTTCGGTGTATCGAATTACCAAGTCTTCATCGCCAGCAACTGTTCCGAGTGAAATGTCTAGTGCCACTGGGACAAAGATCTCAAAGTGTTGTTGATAGACGTCTTGCCCGAAGCCCTGAAAGCCTGATCCAAGATCGCCAATCCATTCACGTGCCGCTAACTTGTGGGAACTACTTAGAAAAAAATTCGGTGCGTCAGCTCCGACCAGAGTTGAGTTTGTCGTACCTTGCAGGCCATCCATCGTGTGAGCGCCGTATGCAATGACATCCAGATTGTTTTCATCCGGACCGGCGGCGATCTCGAAGTAGCTGAACGCTAAGGTTTGGTTCACTCCCAATCCCGCCACATTCGTTGTCCCAAGAATGGTTGGTGCAAGGTTGAACGTTGCGTCAACGTTTCCGGTCTGTCCAGTGTTCGTATACCTGACGGTTGTCGTAGTGAATGAATCAGAACTTCCGTTGAAGCCGTTGTAATAAAATCCGTTGGGAGCTGGACCATCTGCTGGGTTCCAGCGGACCCCAGACCCATTAAATAGATTATTCCCAATGCTTGCTGAATTGGTGAATTCAAAATTTGAGTTTCCTATCCCATAGGCATTTCCACCTGCAAAACCTGCGTTGCCAAAATTTTCTGTGCTCAACGCATTGAAATTAAATGGGTTAGCTGAAGGCCAAGTCGCCGAGTTGTTTTCCGATACTGGCGTGCCGTTGACGCTAACGTCGTTGGCGTTGTCGACCTTGATTTCCTGCAGCACCAAGCTTTGAGCAAATCCTGTCGATTGGATCGACAGGGCGAGTAAGGTCACGGTCGTCAAAATTTGATATTTGAACGAGTAAGAACTATTCGAGACGCAACATTTGTTTTTCATGTCAAACACTTTTCAAAATCAAGGGGAATCAAGTATTGCAAGTTAGTATCAATTCGACTTAAGCACGTTGATTCGGATTCCAGCAGTGACTGACCTTAGGCAGAAACAAACCGGTGCGATTGCGATAGCTTCGATAGTCGACCTCGTGTTCGCTGGTGAGTATTTGCCTTTCTTCATTCACCGCTGTGAAGAAATAAATGATCAGCATAGAAACAGGGCAAAGCCAGCAAAGGTACCAATCTGTCGCTAACGCGCCGGCCACGAAAACTAAAATATAGGCCGAATAGAATGGGTGGCGAACGATCGCATACGGTCCTGATTGGATGATTTGCGTGGGAGGTTCATCTGCATAGGCCGCAAAAGGCTTTTGTGCGCCGTGGCAATATGAAGCCCACCAAAATACGATGTGCGAAAGCATCAAGCAAAATAAACAGCCGACCGCGATCCCAAACAGTGGGTAGCCCCCCACGATTAATGCCCAGAGTAAAATCGCGGAGTTCAGGATCCACCCCAAAATTAGGCTCAGCCTTCGCCAGAGGCCGCCCTCGGCAAATTCGAACACTCCGAACATTGCCCATGCATAGATAATGGCCGTCAAGCCTAACGCTACAGTGCAGCAACACCACAGCGTGTTATCTGAGATCGGTTGGGAAATGCCAATCATCGTTGCCTCATGTTTTCTTCAAGGACCATTTTGGCCTCTAGCTCAATTTGAATTTCGCGGATGACATCTCCGAAAATCGGTCTTTTCACTTCACGAATTTTGAGCCCCATTAGTTGCCCGCTTACTTGTTGGTTCTCGCAATAGAACACGGGCAGTTGAGCCTTGTTTAGTGACAATTTGTAGCCTCCCATCCGAAGAAACAGTTTGCTGGCGTTGTGTTCCGTGGTCGCAAAGGTGATGCCTTTCTGCCAACCGTGAATGGCCCCAATGGAATGCACGCTTAAAACAAGCGAAAGGGCGAATCCTGACTGGCGGTATCGGTCAGATACAAAAAGCTCGCTGACGTAGCTGACAGGGTTAGGTTTTGCAGCATTGATGAACAGCTCCAGTGCAGCAATATGCAATTCCCGTACGCTCTCATCAACAAATCCCACCGACCCAAATGTTATAATGTCTTCAGCCTGTAGTCTCCGCCCACGCTCATGTGAAGTGAGTAGCCAGCAACATCCCCTGTCTTGCGATCAACCCCAACGACGCGCCATTCATCAACGCATTCGTGATCGCTAGAGCGTACGAATCCTCCCCAAAACCTAGTCGCTTCCTCCAACCGAGCGTTAGCGTTGGGGAAAGCTTGATAATGGCTTGCAAATTGTGGTGGAGGCAGAATCCACCAATGAAATGGCTTGACGAAGGGACTTGTGTGACGAGAGGTTTGGTTCATAATCAACAATGACAATTCGGTCTGTACTAGTAGAGTAGAGAAGCGAAGCGGCAACCGATGAGCGGCATTTAGATTTCAAATGGCATTGAGGATAGCATCCCTCTCCGCGGCATGAAAGCGGCAACTTGCTTGCTGCGTTTGGTTTTCATCTCTATCTCCTGAAGATGGAAATCTCAATTGACTCAACCTCTGCACTTCCCCGTACGAGCATTACGCCTTTGCCCTCAATGTTTTTTGGGCGACATCGCTTATCGGCCGACTGATTGTCTCGTGTCAAACTCCAGAAAATGGAAGTGGTATTGGACTCGTTTAATACTGGCCCAAATTCGCATAGCATTCCCTTTAGCATGGAAGTTCGAAACGTTTCAAACAGCGCCTTGACGTTGGTGTGGCCGACCGCGACCTGTCCGTCGACTTCCGCGGAAACCTGTTCGTGGCAGCGTGAAACGATCGATTGCAGGTCGCCTTGCACGATGCACGCGTGGAAGAAAGAAACGGCCATTTCCTTAGACGAAACGGCTCCGGCTTGACCAAGCTTTCTGTGATCGACAGCAAGCCCCTGCTGTTCAAAAAACATTTGAAAGAGAACCAAGCTCCCGCAAGCGATGCGGTGACTCTTTTCGGCCTTTCTTACCAGCCGCTCGGATAAATTGAGACGGAACGCCAGCTCGCTTTGAGTTAGCCCCAACTGACCACGCAACCGTTTTAGATACTGACCATTGGGAACAATCGAATTGCGATTGTTTTTTTTCTTGTTTTGCGGGGCTGACACCAGACTCGATCTCCATGAAGTGCTACAGCATGGAGATGGTGAATGAGTCTCGGTAGGGATAGGTAAAAGTAGAATTTCTTCTCTGAATTTACCGTCAGCGGGACAAAACAGTTGTTCTTTAGTGTTTCAAACCGTTCTGTGGGTTTCCCAATACTTCTTGATCTGGGCCACACGCTGTTTAGTACGGGCAACGCTGCATTTAAGGTCGGCCGAGATTTCTTTGTTGGAATAGCCCTCCATTCTCATCAGGGCAGTCGTTCGCAGCTGTTCGTTTGGCAAAATTTCCATCAAACTTAGGCAGGCCTTAGCGATTTCTTCAGCCGTTTCTGGCATCCGGTTTTCGTCTATGATCTGTGCCAATCCAACGTTTATCGATGAATCACCGACGCCCACAAAAACCGACTCGCCCCGCACTTCGCCACCACCGCGTTTGGCGGCGAGTTGTTTCCGACGTTGGGCAGTGATCTTTCGCGCGGTGATGGTCACCAGTAAACGCCACATTTCTTTATCGCCATCAAGCTCGTTGAATCG
Source organism: uncultured Pirellulaceae bacterium (assembly GCA_964503675.1). Taxonomy (GTDB): domain Bacteria; phylum Planctomycetota; class Planctomycetia; order Pirellulales; family Pirellulaceae; genus Mariniblastus. The sequence continues at coordinate 11,014 of CAZDBE010000097.1, forward strand.
CCCCTCAGCACGGCCTCGGAAGAAACTGTTGAGAGCGCTAAGCGCAACGTCCTCCTCATCGAAGACGCGCAGAGACATGTTGTGAATGTGTTTCTGCGCATATCGCTTAAGCCGAGGAAAAAAGTCGTCCCAAATACGTTGGGCATCCTCCTCTGAGACATTTTTCAACTGGCGAATAGAACTTGAAAGTTCGTCTGAAGTAGGCATTCTCGACCTTGGAATTCTGCTAAATCGTTTTGTTACATCTTACTTATCGAAAGAAGCAAGCAAAAGACATCGGCGGGGAGATAGCCAGAAACATGGCCTAGTTGGTTTGTCAAAGCTGAAGTTTAGGGTTGGCCGTAGTGGGATTCGCCAGAATTCCTCAGCCCAGTCGAATGCAAAGGACTTCTGGCGAAGTCCACTACCCATATCTTTAGTCCTGACAAACCACTAGTGAGAAAATCACTGGTAACCTCTTAATCGATTCCAAATTCATGACTTGGTAAAGTGGGCGATTTACTGTGCAGAATCTGTCTTGACCTAGAAATGAAAAAACTTCATGATTTTCGGCTACAGCGGACTTTATGGCTCAAGTTATCATTTAACTGCGGCTCAAAATTCCAACATTTGGCGGCAGGCAGGACGCCAGTCGAAAAAATTCATCGCACGGACGGCGACAATGAACAAGCAATTTCTATCTCTTTCTTCTTTTCGGCCGAGAATTTGTTTCGCTCTAGCGGCCATACTTTCGACCTTCATCGCCACAACAGGTTGCGGTTCGTCGGAGCCGGTTGCAGTGGAGAGCTCAACCACTGTCACGCCCAACTTCGCCGCAACGAGAACCGAAACAGTCATTGCTGCCAATGAGTCGCAAGCCGAATCGCCGGCAAAGACTTCGGTGAAGCTACCGGAGGTTGACGCATCTCCCGAGCGTGTGTGCGAGATTTTCATGCAACAACTCAATCGGGGTGAGCGCGTGAAGGCAGAGCGTCTGCTGTCATCGACTGCGCTTTCCACAACCGCCAAAGCTGGGCTGTATCTGCAACCCATCGGCGGGAAGGACGCTAAAGTCGAAATCAAGAGCGCTGTTTACGCGACGAATAAGCAGCGGCTTGCTCAAGTCGAGTGCGTCATCACGGAAGTCGATAACGGTAAGGAAATCACTGATCAGCTCACTTGGCTGGTCCGCAAAAGTAAATCAGGCTGGCGGATTTTGGGTTTCATGCTCCGAGACGACGATGGAGTTGAAGATTTTTTAAGTTTTGAGAACGTGCGCGACGTCGATGCGATTCTACAGATGAGCCAAGCTTCGCCTGCGGCGATCCCTGACCGCCAAGCTGATAAAGAGCTGTCCTCAGAGAAACGCCTAAACTAAGAGGCTCTTTGGTTTCTCTTAGTCGTCCAACAATTGTGGCAACGGAGCATGCAATTCGTTATCTCCGATAGCAATCGTCAATTTGTCACCGATTCGGTAGCTCTCAGACGATTGATAGGTGGCCGCATTTTGATCGGGCTGCCGCATCGCGACTACTTCACAGTTAACAAGATTGACGATCCAATACTCTTCGACACCTGCCGACGCGTAAATCGCTGCTTTGGCGTTGTCTTTCGCAAGCGAAGTATCAGAGACCTCAATCACAAGTCGGCAATCACTCCCGCCGGGATGTTTGTGCCGGAAATGAGAAAGCTCCCCACGAACTACCGCAAGGTCTGGTTCTGGCTCACTGTTTTCAAGCGTAATTGGTAGCTGACAGCGCACGATACATTGACTCGAAACTTGCGATTGAAGCCAAGTGTCCAAAACTGTTACGGCGTATCCGTGTGCGGGGCGTTGGTTCATTTTTTTTACAATCCATCCTTCCAAAAGTTCCACACGATCATCCGGGCCCAATACACCCAACTCGCCCAGCCGATGATAGTGCTCGACTGAAAATCGATGGATAGGCAGCGGGGGAGAAAGAGCTGACTGGAATGAAAAACTGGTTGTAGACATGGATATACTTTAGGTTAGACAGATGACCACATTGTAACATCCCGGTCGCCAATTGCACGCAGGTGAACGCTCTCAACCGGCTACCCTTACTGCAATTCTTGGGTTTCCGCACTAAACTGGTAGGCTAAACCGAGACAGTTCCTAAGCGTGCTGTCATCCAATTGTTAGTTGACGTTAGATTTTCTGATTTTTGTGACGAGGGATAAGATGGAGAAGTGGCCCGTTGGAGTATTTACCAGTATCGATGCTGGCCTTGGCGTCGATCTGTCTGTTGCCAAAGAAATTGGCATCCCCACCGTTCAGATTCACGCTCCGCACAAAGGGAACCGCACTGCGAAACACGCCGAGGAAATTCTCGCGCGACTGGCTGAGTTTGACATTACGGTAACGGCGGTCTTCGGCGGCTTCGAAGGCGAAAGCTATGCAGACATTCCGACGGTGGTTAAAACGGTCGGGCTTGTCCCGCCTGAAACTCGTTCGAAGCGTTTGGCCGAGATGAAAGAGATCTCTGATTTCTCAAAATTGATGGGCTGTGATGTGATTGCATTGCACCTTGGGTTCGTTCCTCACGAGACCGAGTCCGTTTTGTATCAGGAAGTCGTCGAGGTCACTAAAGATCTTTGCCTACACGCAGCCGCCAATGGTCAGGCGCTGCATCTGGAGACTGGACAAGAGACAGCCGCGGCGCTCAACAAATTTATCGATGATGTCGGCCAAGACAACTTGTTCGTCAATTTCGATCCAGCAAATATGATTCTCTACGGGACGGGAAAACCGATCGAAGCCTTGCGAGCACTTGGATCGCGCGTCAAGAGCTGCCACTTCAAAGACGCGACGTGGTCCGACAAACCGGGTGAAACTTGGGGAGCCGAGGTGCTTCTGGGTGAAGGAGATGTCGACATCCAGAAGTACATGGATGCTTTGAAAGAGATTGGGTACGAAGGACCGCTGACGATTGAGCGTGAGATCCCGGAACAGCCCGAGCGTCAAAAGCAGGAAATTGGACAGGCCGTAAAACTGATCGAGCAATGCCGATCGTGAGTGACACTTTAACTTCGTCGCAGCGTATTGTTCTGGGCGTGATTGCGGCCATCATGCTGTCGGCAGGAGTTGCGTTGTACGCATTTTTTCCAGCCGCTAACCCTGCGGTAACGGCGGTGCTGATTCGCGTCGGAACAGTACTGGGCGTGGTTTGGCTGGCGTTTCCTCAACTGAAATCGGCCGGGCAAAAAGTACCCGGTTTCATTGTCTGTGGATTGCTGGGTGGGCTAATTCTGATGGCGGCACGCCCAAACCTCTTCAAGGTTGCCGCCGCGTTGATCGTATTGCTTATCGCGCTGTCTTTGCTTGCGAAATTGCTTCGAAAAAAGGAATAATATTCCTATACGTGAATTGGGCTCCCACTTTCGCTACAATAATTGCTTAGCCACGCAAGCGAATTACACTTTCCGAAAATCAGTGGCTGCGAGAAGTATTATGCCAACTGCTTTTTCGAATTCCAGCTTTAAACGACTGCTCAATCAAGTTAGCGATCTTGTGTGGATCATCTCGCTTGAACAGGATGCGATTGTCTTTTTCAACGACGCCTCCAGCGCACTTTTTACGGGAGCCAACGAGGGGACATGGAGAGACGGGGATTCACTGCCTCTATCTGTGTGGCTCGATTCGGTTGACGCTAGTGACCGAATAGTCCTTCAATCAAATCTCAATCGCGTCGAAACCATCGGTTCGTTTCAGCAAACTGTTTTGATTTCCCAAGGCCATGGAAAAGATCGGTCGTTGAAAATTTCTTTTTCGGCTAGTGTTAACGCTGGCGTGCAATTGACCGAGAACGAAGCTTCTGAAGATTCTAAGGCCTCGCAATCGATTTTAATTACTGCGGTTGCCCGGGACGTGACCGACCGTATTGCCGCCGAACGAAAACTGTCTGAATCACAAGCAATCTATCTGTCGTTGGTTGAGAGTCTCCCGATTAGTGTTTTCCGAAAGGACTACAACGGGCGGTTCGTATTTGCCAACAAACGATTTTGTGATGGCGTCGGCGCAACGCTAGAGGATTTGATTGGCAAGCGCGACGAAGACATGTTTGAGGCAGAACTGGCCGCCAAATACAGTCGCGATGACCGAACACTAATGAAAACTGGAGAAGCCTTTCGAGACATAGAAAAGTATATTGGTCCCGATGGGAAGGAAAGTTTTATTGAAGTATTGAAAGCTCCGGTAAAAGACGCCGACGGAAACCCCCAAGGTATTCAGGGAATGTATTGGGACGTGACGGACCGTCATCTGGCCGAAGAAGAACTTCTACGAGCAAAAGAAATGGCCGAATCGGCCAGTCGTGCGAAGAGCGATTTCTTAGCGAACGTAAGCCACGAGATTCGTACGCCGATGAACGGAATTTTGGGTATGTCGGGGCTGCTGTTGGAGTCGATGACCGATCGAAAACAGCGCGAGTACGTGGAAATGATCTCGGAGTCTGGAGAAGCATTGCTGACTTTGATCAATGACATCCTTGATTTCTCGAAAATAGAGTCAGGCAAGATAGAACTTGAAGAGTCGCCAATCGCGATCGAGCAAATCGTGGCCGAAGTGGCGAGCCTGCTTCGATTTAGAACCGACGAAAAGAATCTGGACCTAAAGGTTGAGCTTGATGAGGAAATACCGGCCAACGTGATTGGCGATGGTGTGAGACTGCGGCAGGTGCTTATTAACCTTATCAGTAACGCTGTAAAATTCACACAGAAAGGCGAAATCCGGGTTTCTGTTTCCGTGTCTGAACAATCGGACGAGGATGTTTCAGTCCGGTTCGCTGTGTCTGACACTGGTATTGGAATCGATCAAGAAAAATTTGAGACGATCTTTCAAGAGTTTGAGCAAGCTGACACCTCAATCACTCGACAGTACGGTGGCACCGGACTTGGACTAGCTATCTCACAGAAACTCGTGGAATTGATGGGAGGATTTATTAAGGTCACCAGTCAAACGGGCGTGGGTAGTTGTTTTCAGTTCGTGGCGAAATTTGCGTGTGCCCCAACCATTGATACCGATGGTCTGTCCCAGATCGAGGACGACATTCCCCGACGGCTGAAGCAGTATCGCGCGTTGATCGTGGTGGAGAATGACCTGAGGAGATCAGCGATCGTCGACCTTTTAGATGCTATCGGCATTAGAAATACGTCCACCCATTCCATTGGTGGAGCGCTAAAGAAACTCAAGGGGTACGTTGCAGCGGGGGAAGGTTTTAATGTCATTGTCGCCGACATGGTCTTGGGCGATGGAACGGCCAACGAACTTCATCAGAAAGCAGACGAGCTTCCTTCAGCAATGAAAACGGCAATGGTTCAGTTGGTGCCGGAGGCTGGCCGACCAACGGGAACGGGATTGGTCGAATTTCAGGTCGACCACCCCGTCACCGGTGCCAACCTAAAGATCGCTTTGCTCAACGCTCTAGGAATCAGCGACTATCAGACGACTGCCGCACCAGTGCATTCTGTCGACACGGACTCAATTGAGAGTTTAGCACAGGCCAAGCACCTGCAAATATTGCTGGCTGAAGACAATCTGATCAACCAGAAACTAGCCATTGCGCTTTTGGAGAAGGAAGGCCACGAGGTGACAGTCGCATCGGACGGTCAACAGGCCGTGGAACTCTTTATGGCAAATCCGTTTGACATTGTGTTGATGGACGTACAGATGCCAGTCATGGATGGGTTTGAGGCGACTCAAAAGATCCGAGATTTCGAACGAGCTGCCGGAACTCACGCGCCTATCATCGCTTTGACGGCTCATGCGGGCGCTGTTGATCGCGCGCGATGTCTGGCGGCCGGTATGGATGAGTACATTTCCAAACCGATCCGCATCGTTAAGCTGAGAGATGCGATCAGCAAACAGACCGGGACCCGCCGCCCCACTGCAGGCCGCCCAGCGCAAGCTCAAGGTCAGTCAATCGTCAACTGGCAGCACGCGTTTGAAACCGTGGGTGGCGATCAAGAGTTGTTGAAAGATCTAGTTGGCGTCTTTCTTGCGGAGCAAACTTCCATGCTTACCAAAGTGAGCGCAGCGATCGAATCGGGTGACAGCGCTCAATTGCGTCTAAGTGCCCACTCACTTAAGGGCGCTGCCGGGCATTTGGGGGCTTTGAACGTCGCTAGAGCGGCCGGCGAATTGGAGCTTGCCGGTGAACACCGTTTGGCGGGCTCGGAGCAGGCTGGACCGTTACTGGAGAAACTCCATCAGGCAATCGAAGAATCAACTATTGAGTTTCGTAAATTTATTGCCTAGGACGCTAGTTCGCTATTTAGCCGAGCAGTTTGAAAGTTCGGCTGAAAACCGAATCTACTAAAAATCGCCTTGGAGTATGCGGTCTAGATCAGGGATGACCATCGAACCGAATTCTGTTTTGAACGAGCCAAGCATCGGACCGCCTTCGACAG
>CAZDBE010000098.1:0-17355 GCA_964503675.1 uncultured Pirellulaceae bacterium
ATCGGCCTTGAGCAATCGACGAGCTTCATTGGCGATCGCGTAGGCTGTTTCTTTCGTGTCGATCGACTGATGTACTTCATTGATGAAATCAACTTTGTGGCTCCACTTGTCGGCCGACGCCGATAACTGGTTCAGGTCACGGTGCTCGTGCCAGCGTTGGAACAGTTGAGCAATTTGAGATAGGAAACGCAGGTACCCTTCTTGAGCCGATTTGCCGATGTTGCCGCGCTGTACTAGCTCCAACGTTCCGTAACAATCTTGTTGACGATTGACAACAGGCGCAAAGAGCATCAAAAACGGCGCCGCTGTGACCGGTGCCTCTGGATCCACTGGCCCCGTGAATGCATCGGAGGCAATGCCAACTGGTTGCTTTTTACCGATCACCTCCATCAGCATGCGCGTATGGTTCTCGTTCTCCGGCGAGAGAATCGCCCGCGCCTGATCGTCCGGAGCCTGTCCGGAAAATCCTGAAAGGGCAGGGGGGCTGTTAGGTTGCTTCATCTCCCACAATAAAGCACCGTGCGCTCCGGTGATACGTACGACATCATTAAGCACTCGCTCGCAAAACTGACCATAATTGTCCGCAGTGCGACTAAACTCGGCCAAGCTCCGAACCGCTTGGCGGACCTCGTCTTTGAGTTTTTCGGTAGTGGCTTGTTGTTGGCCAGTAGACATACGACAAAACGCTCAGAGATGACAGAACAAATTAAACAACGCCCGAAGGCCTCAGTATCTATCAGTATATGTCGCATGAAGTCTGTTTGAAACTTCAATCTGCCGCTATTGTCGGCACGAAACACCCACATTGGAGTAACAATCGGACCAATCCTACGCTCAGAGATCACTCGTAGTTATCGAGAATCGGATCCAGTCCCATCTCTCGTTGGGATTTAGCCAACTGTTTCTCACTGAACATGAGGATTTTCCGCGATCGGTAGTGTTGGCTTTCGACTTTGCTTTGAGCTTTTTTAAACATCGTAATCCAGTAGCTGCGACCGCGACTCTTAGCGGACTTGCGGTATCGCGTCGCGGTCGGCAACCCAAACGCCCCCTCCAACAACTGATCTTCCGCTGAGATATACAGCTGAACCGTTCCCGGATCGCCCTGACGGCCGCAACGTCCAAATAACTGCTGATCGATCCGGCTGGACTCATGCATCTCGGTTCCGATCACGTGCAGACCGCCCAACGCTTTTACTTCGTCAGAAATTTTGATGTCCGTTCCGCGTCCCGCCATATTCGTGGCCACGGTGACGCGCCCTTTTTCGCCTGCCGCTTCAACAATGTCCGCCTCGCGTTCTATCTGGCGGGCGTTAAGCACCTCATGAGGAATATTGGCTTCAACAAAATGCTTCGCTAAAATTTCTGATTTGGCGATCGAACGTGTTCCCACCAAAATTGGTCGGCCCTGAGAGTGGATTTCAATAACGTCTTTCACAATTTGCAGCCACTTCTCAGCTTCGGTGGGTGTGTACTTCACTGGCAGCTCTCGCCGTAGGAGCGGGCGATTGGTAGGGATGACGCTAACCGGCATCTGATAGATTTTTTTAAATTCTTTCCGTGAAGTCCACGCCGTGCCAGTCATTCCGCTGACATGTGGAAAACGACTGACCAGTGACTGAACCGTGATCTTAGCCTGCGTCTCGGTGTCCATCGTCAGCTCAACCGACTCTCCTGCTTCGATCGCTTGGTGGATACCGCGGCTCCAACGACGTCCTTCGGCGATGCGGCCTGTCGATTCATCAACGATAACGATCTCGCCCTCGCGTATGACGTAGTCACGGTCCTTTTTGAAGTCACGAGCGACTTGAATTCCACGTTCCATGAAGTCGTACATCTCCAAGAGACCGATCCCGGCCAGCGACTCAGGTTTGACGATCTTCCTGACCAACGCCATTCCCTCGGGCGTCAAGTCGACTCGGCGCTTCTCGCGGTCGTACCAGTAGTCCTCGTCCTCGACAAATTCTCTGGCGGCTTTGGCAGTCCAACGGTAGAGTTCTTTTTGCTGCTCCACGGTAGCGCCATCCTCAGCGGCAGAAATAATCAGCGGCGTACGAGCATCATCAATCAAAATACTGTCTGCTTCGTCGATGAGGAGGAAATTCGGCTTCCGATGAACGGCAGTCAGCTCTGCGCGTTCCATGGACGCTTGGTGTCCGCCACCACTATAAGCACTTTGTTCTTTCAGTTGCCGCTGGTAAGAATGATCTCTAAGAAAGTCAAACCCGAACTCCTTCATCGTCCCGTAGGTAATGTCACAGTTGTAGGAAGCTCGACGCTGCTCGCGCGACATATCGGTTTGAATCACGCCGACGGTTTTCCCCAGAGCGCGGTAGACGTGCTGCATCTGTTCGGCGTCGCGTTTTGCAAGATAATCGTTTGTGGTGGCCAGCAAAGCTCCACGCCCCGAAAGGGAGTAGACAAACATCGGCAAAGTCGCGGTCAGCGTTTTCCCTTCTCCCGTGCGCATCTCGGCAACATGACCTTGGCACATCGCACGCCCTCCCATCAACTGGACGTCGTAGTGATCCATGCCCAACTTGCGTCGAGACATTTCCTTCACCAAGGCAAAACCGCGGTCAATCAGGCGGGACACGTTATCGTACTGGCGTGACTCAAAACCAAGGTCCAGCGCGATATTCCGTAATTCTTCATCCGTTTTATCGGCGTAGCGCTTGCAGAGCGTTTTGATGCGGGAAAGAAAAATAAGTTTCACAGCAAGGTTCTGGCAAGCAATTCGGTAGTCAGCAAGTAAGCCGGCAAATATTGCACGGCGAAGCTGCTAATTGTAGCTAACTTCTGTTTCCGCGAGACCCTCGACTTCGCAAAAAGATGTTCATGTCTGGGCAAATAAAAAAACACGCTCGTTCCCGAGCGTGTTTTACTTTTTTGCTTATTCACCGTCTTTGTTCGGCAGTTTAGCTAACCACAATGTTAGCGATGCCACCGACACCAGCCACGCCCGGTGAGGCACCACTTACAATTGTAAAGAAGTCGCCTGCAGACTCACCAATAATAGCATCCAATGGAGTGGTGAAGCTGGCGCTGTTTTCAATGGTCGTTCGTGCAGGAGTACCTTGCAAAGGAGATATATCTCCGATGTTTCCTGTCGATTCCAGAGTTAGGTTTTCTGCGGAACTCGTACCAACAAGGTTGAATTCTTTATTGGCCGAAACAAATGTATTGCCATTGGACGTACCAAAAGGCGACGTGTTAAACGTCAACGTGTTGAAATTCAACAAATCGGTGCCATTCTCGTCCGTGCCCAAGTTAACAAATGCTCCGGTAACATTTAGATTGAAATTGACGTTGATCTGTGCCGTCGCGGAATCGGTGATCCGTGCCTGACCATCGTCAGCGTTCAAGCTCAGGCTGTTAGCCTGGCTATCGCCAACCAAGAAAATGTCGCTGTCTTCAAAGATCGTTGCATTTCCAGTTCCATCGGTGTTGATTGTCAGTGAGCCTGTATTGAAGTTCGCATCGAAGACCGTACCGTTACCGTCGATCACAGTGTCGCCGAGGGTGATGTTTCCGTTGTTGCCCGTCGTTAGGCTCATATTACCCGTGACGTTGACTGACGAAGTCGACCCATCAATGATTCCTTCTGTCGAAGTAATTCGGACGTTGCCTAGGATCTCTGCTGTTCCTGCAGTACTGTCTCCACCAAACTGCGTTGAATCGTCTTCAGAGATATTGACGGAAGCAAATCCGTCTGGCGCGTCGTCAATGGCGACATTCGGGGTAATGAAAGTCAGACTTCCGAACCGAGCGTTGTCGCCATCTTGGTTGCCAACATTAATTTCATTGCCTCGGAAAGAAGCATTGGTGGTCACAACAATGTCAGCATCAGCACTGTTGGAAAGTCTACCAACCGAAGTAATAATTGAGTTCAGAGCCCGATTGACGCCCAAAATGTTGGTGTCACTATTTTCGGTGAGCCTGAATTGATTGTCGGTGTTAAACTGAATTGATCCCGCGGTAAAAAAGTCAGTTCCTTGATCTCCAATAACGGCACTTTCGGCAACGAATTCAGCAAGATTGGTTACCGTAACCTGAGCGTCATTCTCATCGGTAATCTGGCCTGTCGAAGTCAGCTTCATAGTTAAAGCAGAGTTCTTTTCTTCAATGATCAGGGTGTCTGAATCTTCTGATAGATCAAAACGCCCTGTAGTGAAAAAGTAGATTGAATTTGAGTTGAATTCGTCACCCGCGATTCCGTTGGCAACGTCCGCCTCGGTGTCGCCAATCCGAACACTTGCAGCAGTGAATCCCGACTGAAACTGAACATTGATCGTGGCATCATCAGCATCGGTAATGGCTCCCTGCGAACGCAAGTTCATCGATCGCGCGGTGTTATCACCCACGATATTCATGGCAGAGTCTTCATTGATGGACACTTGTTGGGTTGACTGGAAATTGATCGAGCCAGCATTAAACACATCACCGCCATTGTCGCCCAGTCGCACGCCTGCGTTACCAAACAACGTGGCAAGACCAGTAACATTGATCTGCGTGGAAAAACCATCAAGAATTCGGCCAGTGGATGCTAATGTAAGAGTTCCGGCGTTAACGTCCCCCAAAACGATGTTCTCATCTTCCTGAAGATCAACCGCCCCACTCACGTTGAATGTAGTCTGCCGGAAACGGGTCTCGTTAGTTCCACCGCCGAGCGTCACACTGGTGGCAGTAAAGTTGCCGACGCCACCCACGTTAATATTTACATTGTCAGCATCGGAAACGGACCCGCCGTTAACCGTCAAATCTCCGCTGAGGGTTAAATTACCATTGATAGCAAAGTTATCCACATTCACAGCACTAATACTAGTCAATCCAGCATTGGATAAGTCTCCGATCAACGCGACATCTTGGTCAGCATCTGCTGTGCCTGCGATTACGATTTGGTCCACGTCAGTAGCCGCAATACCGGATGCAACCTGAAGGCCATTAACCAACACGTTGCCGCCAGAGACATCGACCTCTGCAGTATCGGCGACAGCGTCAAGATTGATTGTCAAAACGCCTGTTCCGGGAGTAAAGCCAGTCGTGACAGCCAACATTTTTCTGTCTTCGAGCGCTGCGTAGTCTTGCCCCCTATTTCGGGACCGGCGAGGTTTGGGAGAGGAATTCTTTTTGCGTGACTTTTTCATAGGTGTTCTTTTCGAGTTAACGGGCATGTTGACAAGCCTCCGTACACAATTGAGTTTCTTGCGAAAAAACTTGGTGACTTTATTGTGGACTTGGCTCTAAACACAAAGAGCCGCACAAAGTTGTAAAACGACTACCTCTCATTTCCTTGCTCGATTGCTTAATTAGAGCGGGAAATGGACCAAACTAGTCCTTCGGTTAAGTTTGGGAAGGAAGTGAAAGGAAGGTCGAATGTTATGAACGATTTTTAAAATCGTGCCAATGTCAGATATTACCGAATCGACACTGCTAGCCCAGCCCACTCAATTCATTTAGTCGTTTTGCTTAACCTCATCGGCAAATCGTATTGAGGGCGCCAGTCGAATTCGCTACTATCGCCGACTAGTGCGAAGAAGTGGCCAGAGGCAACCTATTCAACCCATCTTACCGCCGACAGTGAAAACCGCTTTGGAATAGCGCGAAGGAAATGCATGCGGCAGTTTGATATAAAACGCGGAGCGCGAAAATGCTGTGTAACCGAACAGCTGTTTGGGCCAGGAGTTTTTTTTTATTCGGCCCTCTTGGAAACAAGTGATGGGGCGATACGTAATGACTATTCCTGCGATGCTTGGAAGAACAGCCCGTGGAGCCAGACAGAGGGCCAACCCCAACAAGCCTCACAGGACACTAGCTCTACAGACCATTTCGCGGACCAATCGCTGATCGGGTGGTGGAAGCAACGCGTGCCGGACCTAGATTCTGGAAAGGTATATTGGGCGCCTGATCATGTCCTGATCGCATGGTTTGATTCCTTGTACGCTCGTCAAAGCGAAGGAAACATCGATCAGAACGAAACCACTTGGGTGATGGCATTGTTGCTGATGCAAAAACGACTACTTGCATCTCAGGATCGAGACCCCGATGGCGATGTTTTGTATCTGGTCAACAAAAAGACCAACCAAGAATACGCACTGCACGAACCTGAAATCGACGAACAACGAATCGACGCCATTCAGAGTGAGTTGGCTGAGCAGCTGTTTTCGGATCTCCCGGTCATTGAGGAAGAGTAGTTTAGACGCCTTAGAGGCAAATTTGATGAACGGCAGTTTCACTTCGGTGTACCACAGGTTCACCCCTCTCAACAGAAAATCAATTTGACGCACAACCACACAAAACGGATGCGACTCACTCGCGGCCCCTTTGCGGAATATTTCGCATCGCGGAAATGGTTGTTTCTATTGATGACATTCTGCTTATTGTTAATGACTGGAGATCAGGTCAACGGACAGTGGTTTCGAAATTTGCGAAACAGCTTCGGCTCAAACACTAACTCCGCCAACAACATACCGGTAGCCTTCAACACTCCCCCTGACCAGCAGCAATTCCTCGCGTGGGTGCTCCAGCACACCGCCAATGTCAAACAAGTCGATGCGCGGATTCTGGTCACCATGACTGGCACGCCCAAGCTACGGGGTTCGATTCAGATTGAACGGCCTAACCGCATGCGGCTGAAGGCGGGCGTTTTAGGAATGAACGAGATGGGCGTCGACGTTGGCAGTAACGACGAACTGTTCTGGATCTGGACACGCGTGGCGCTGCCCGGCCAATCCCCGACATTGATGTGGGCCGACCACGAGAGCTTCCGACAATCCACATCCACAATTCGCAAAGCCGTTCCGCTGGAACCCGAATGGCTGATCGAAGCTCTAGGGCTTGTTGATTTCTCCACGTACGAGTCACACTCTCAACCAACGCCGCAGCCCGGCGGTCGTATGCAGATGATCAGCAGTCGCACGCGCGCCGATGGAAAACAGTATCGCGTTACGGTATTTGATGCTCGTCGCGGAATCATCGAACAACAATCGCTGTACAACCAACAGGGCGAGCTGATCGCGTTCACCAATTCAAGCGACCATATTTTCTATCCGCAGCACAACATCAGCTTGCCGCGTCGGATTGAATTGCATCTATTTCAAAACGGGCAGGAAGTCACCATGCTCGTAACGACCGACAGTTACAAGATCAACAGCCTCTTTGGCGACCCGCGACTAATGTGGCAGATGCCCGACCCCAGTGATGTACAGCGCATCAACTTGGCTCCCGATATTGCCCCCGCAAGTCGCCCACCAAGCCAACTGCCTGCCGGAGGCTATGCCCCATCTCCGCAGCAATACCGAAACGACTTCCGCTCGGTCACCTATCCGGGACGTTAGATTTTGATGCTCTGATAATATGCTTGGCGGCGTTGAGACTGCTCCGAGTCAAGGCTGCTCCCAGCAAAGTGCCGCTATGTTAGCGCTAGGCTACTTTCTCTTCAGTGAATAGTGCCCCGACATCATCAACATCCTCACGACCATTACCCCTATTTTTCGCTGAACTTCCCGTCGATGGGATTCCGATAATAAAAGCAGGCTTTTGCGGTTACTTCCCCGGGTACTGGCCAAGCTCTGGTTGACAGAGACCAAGGCGAAACCTAACATTTTGTAAGACTTTGACGATAGCGTCGTGTGTGCAATTCCCCGAACCTTTCGGGCCAGCTTTGCTCATTTCAGCTATCTCATTCAGATAGACATCAACAACGGCAGAAGACCAACACATTTTGGTCACGCGTTTGCCATCAGGAGATTTTCAATGACTCATGTAGTTGCCCAACCATGTGACGGATGCCGTTACACTGACTGCGTCGTCGTCTGCCCAGTGGAATGTTTCTACGAAGGCGAAAAGATGCTGTACATTCACCCCGACGAGTGTATTGATTGCGAAGCGTGCGTTCCCGAATGCCCGGTCGAAGCGATCTTCCACGAGGACGAAGTTCCTGAAGAATGGACAAGCTTTGTTCAGCTTAACGCAGACAAATCCGAAGAGTGTGAAAACATCACCGAGCGAAAAGAGCCTTTGAAAAAAGACTAACGGCTCCACAAAAACATGAACACCAAAGCCAACCCCATCTGTTGATAGGGTTGGCTTTTTTAGTCAATGATCTGCTGCCTTGGTTGCCCCTTCTTAAGCTACCGCCTTCTTCGCCTATTGCTATTGCCAGCCTTACCAAAAAATTCTTTAGGTGAAATTCCGTAAGACTGCTCAAACGCTTGATCGAAACCTTCCTTCTCTCTCAACGCCTTAACCAACTGCTTAAACGATCGACTGTCGGACTGCAGAGAGCTGACGAACTGGTATCCAACGAGCGCCGCTTGATCGGCCGATATTTTCCCGCTGATAAAATCATCGGGCTGCTTCATTTGGGACACGGCGGCAACCGCGTTCTGATCAAGATTTGCCAATGCCTTATTTCGTTTGAACATCTTTGCAACAGTCCAATAAGCCATTCCATCGGCGAACCAGCGCGGAATCGTTGGATTCCATCCTGAAACATGAACGGCCGCAAGATCGCGCGCAAGTGTGACCTCGTATGAACTTTCCTCACTAGAAAACGGAGCCAACAGAATGACGTAGGCGTCCGCGCCTAGGACGTTCCATGAACTGCTGATCGCCCTCGGGAACTGTCGCTTTTGCACCATCTTTCCAAATTCGGAAAAGTCATATCGTTTATCTACAACAAACAACGCCACATTGCCTTTGGCAAACGGATCTCCATCGGGAGACTTCAATACAGACGCCGTTCGGCTGGCCAATGATTCGGCTTGGCCGCCAATTTCAGCCAAACGCGCTTCGGAGCCTGTCCCCATCACCAAGAAATTGTCCGTGTTCGTTTCGCTGGCGGCCAGATCAGCATACGCAAGTTCCCACAGTTTCCGCGACGCCCCTGCGCGAACCTCGATCAACTCGTCATGTTCCAATGAATTGGCCAGTCCTTTCGCTGCGACCACACCCATGGGGTAGGAAGCATCAGCTGGCTCGAAACGCGCCCCTTCATCGATCCACTTGGAAATCAACTGAATTTTTTCATCATCCAGTTTTCCCGTCGGCGGCATCACATCGCGATCCGCGCCCTTCAACCGCAAAACTATTTCACTGGCAGCACTATCACCCGGCTTAAGCACCGCCCCTCCGTCGCCTCCTCGTAAAAAAGACGCAAGACTTTCCATGTTGAGGTCACCTCGAGGGTTGCGGCCAACATGACATTGAAAACAGTTATCTAAAAGGATCGGAGCCACATGCAAGGCAAACGAAACGGTTTCTTTTCCGGTCAAAGCCATCGACGCCACATCGACTCTAGGAGCTCTTGGAGCCATCGGTCGGAACGAATTTAGCGAGGCGTTTGGATTGTTGCCATCGAAATTTGCTCCCTGAGCCACCCATGCCTTGAGCAGCTTTAACTCTTCAGGTTCCACCTTCAGATTTCCTTTGGGCATTTCGCCGCTTTCGATGACCTCGACGATTCGGCTTTGGTCAGGCAACCCGTAAGTGATCATTGCACTTTGATCGAGCGCCATAAAGCTGGCCGCACTGAAGCCGCCACGTTCCTGATTAACGTGGCAGTTACCGCACTTGGCGACAATCATCGGAGCAACCTGACCAACGAAGCTAACCTTTGCCGCCGCTGCAGGCACCGCAGGATCTGGCAATGGCTGCAGCGCCGGCAACTCCAAACCTTTTCCCGTCAATAATTTGTGTGCTCTGGCCAGCTTCAGATGGACGGGCTTAAGCGTTCGGATCTTTTTCTTGTCCGCCCCTTTGGCAGCATCGAGTACGCCTTTCTGAACTGTTCCGATCAGTTTAGCGCTCTCCTCGAATTTCTCATCCTTGAAAAGCTTGCCGGCATCCCGAATAGACTTCAACCATTGCTTAACTTGGTCCCGCAATTCGGCTGCCGTTTGAGCAACTCCGCCGTCGGTCGCGCTCGTGACTTTTGTGTCCGACTGCCCAAGCAAATTGCTGACCGCTGGTCCTAAAAACACAGTTGCTGATACCAGTAGAACTAAAAACAATCGTCGCATGTTTCTTCCGTAAGTAGTAAGCATAGACATTGGTGGAGTGGAGGCAGTTTATTGGATCGAGACCAGCAGTCTACGTTAGCCATTTTGGCGTTAACCACGGTTCCCCTTAGCATAACCGTGGCTAATGCCACAACGGCTTATTCAAAGGTTGCTGGTTACCAAAACCAGCACCGCCAACAATAGCAGCAACATCCCTCCAATAATCGCCGGAGCCAGCCAAACTGGCGGCTTTTTCCTACGTCGGACTCGAATCTTGGGAGCGACTGCTTTGCCGACCGATGGTTTGGAACGCGTCATTATTATTGATGACACCGAAGCGCCCGGCGCATCAGGCACCGCCGAAGTCTCGATCGCAAATGGCGACATCGCCGGATTGTCCTCGTCGCCAGTAGAAACCGTCTCGCCAACCGGGATTTCGTCGGTACGCGAGTGCGCCTCGGAGGACTGTCCACCGCCAGCAGGCAGGGTCGAAGTCGCAAGCGGAATCTCCGTCCCTACATTCGCAGCCCGAGCGGTCGCATCGCCACCACCGGCAATTACCTCATGAAGTTTCTTACTGGTGCCAACGGCGCTAACGCGATTGGCGGAAAAATGTTGCATCACTTGGGCCAGCTCATTGCAATTCGCATAACGTTCGGCCGGAACTTTCCGCATCATTTTGTGGCAGATCGCAATCAGCTCATCCGGACAGTTGGGACGCTGATCCTTTAACAGCGGTGGCTCTGCCGTTTGGTGTTTCGCAATGCGTTGAGCCAATGTGCCTTCAGAGAACGGGGGCTTACCCGTCAACAAGTAGTACAGAGTGCAACCCAATGAATAGATGTCGGCCCGATGGTCAACCTCGTGACTGTTGATTGCCTGTTCGGGCGAGAGGTAGTCCGCAGTGCCCATGACTTTTTCATTGTAAAGAACAGTCAACGATTCCGTTTCCTCTTCCTGAAACAAGGCCAGACCAAGATCAAGAATCTTGACCACACCGTCGTCGGTCAACAACAGGTTGGCGGGTTTGATATCGCGATGGACCAAGCCTTTTTCGTGAGCGTGTGCCAACCCTTCTGCGGCTTGTGCGACGTAGCCAGCCGAGTCCCCAAAATCCAATGGGCCGTTCGCTTTGACCGTTTCGTATAGATCACGTCCCTTGACGTATTCCATCACCATATAGTGTGTGTCGGCCTCGTTGCAAATGTCGTAGATGCGTACAACATTGGGATGGTTCAATGCCGCCGCCGCACGGCCTTCGAGATAAAAACGGTCCAGATAACTTTTGTCGGAAACGCGCTTCTTAGGTAGCACCTTGATTGCGCGTTTCTTCCCCGAAATTTTGTGCTCGGCTAGATAGACGCTGCTCATACCGCCGGTTCCCAAGTGGCCCAGCAACTTGAACTTGCCCAGAAAAAAACCTTTGTACTTCCCGTTTCGCAATTTCTCCACATGCCAGCCGGTAATCAGCCCTGAGTCAACCAGATGGGTTGCCAGCAATTCAGCCGATACCTTTTCACCGTTGCCGTTTTGAGACCGCTTCGCGGCCAACTCCTTCAGCGCACGCTTCAACCGATCTTCGACAACAATGCCGCTTCGATTGAGAAGTTTAAGAAAACTCTTGGCGCTCTGGTCCGCCATCGTTTGGTTGACCCTTAAATGAATTCTGGTTAACTTCCGCTGACCAGCTGTAACAAGGCTACTCGCAAGCCGCCGGCGATCAAATTAGATTAAGGTAGATCGGCGATGCAGTGCCCAAAGTCGGCAACCGATCCTATAAGTGAAAACGTGCAGTAGATTCTAATGGAAACATTGTCCAATGACAGGTTTCGCCGGGACAACTGTCTGACAATTTACAATATTTGGCCTCTATCTGGCTACGGTGGGGAGTTCTTCTGCTTTCACCGCAACTTAACGATTATACGTTCCCCTTGCGGGGAGGAGAGGAATGACGTTGGACTATTTCGGCATCTTCGCCAAGTACTGGCAGCCAGGCAAAGTCAAAACCCGACTTGCCGCTGCGATCGGTAACGAGGCAGCCAGCGACGTCTACTGCGCCATTCTTAATCACCTTATCACTTCGCTCAACTCTGCGGGTGATCGACGCGTGATCGCCTATACTCCGGTCGATAAGGCAAAAGAATTCTCAATTTTTCCGCACTGGCATCAGACACCTCAGTCTGACGGCACGCTGGGTATACGTATGGCTAATTATTTTACCGAAACATTCGCCGCCGATGCCGACCGAGTGGTCCTGATCGGCTCGGACTGTCCTGACATTACCCCCGATATTATCAACGAAGCTTTTGAATCGCTCACACATGCCGACGTTGTCCTTGGGCCAACGTTTGACGGAGGTTATTATCTTGTCGGGATGGCAGGGAAATTTCATGACATTTTTTCAGATATCACCTACAGCACAGAGTCCGTGCTCGACGAAACTCTGGCCCTTGCCAAACGCAACAACGTCAACTGCCATTGCTTGGATCGCCTGAACGATATCGATGAGATCGACGACTTGAATCAATACATCCAACAACTGAAGGGCAGACAAACAAGTTCCGATGCCTCGACGATGGAAGCCGTACTCTTGGAAGAGCTAACTAGCTTTGTTGGGCGCGATGCAGGTGCCGCTGCCGACTCACAACCTCCTGAGCGAAAGCCATCATGAAAATCGCTATCATCGGCGGTGGTGTGATCGGTCTGTCCATCGCTTGGGAAGTTTCCCGACGCGGCCATCAGGCGGTCGTCATCGAAAAATCTCGTTTGGGCCGGGGGGCGTCTTGGGCAGGTGCCGGCATCCTACCACCGTCCAACGCCGCCACCGCAATCCATCCTCTGGAACACCTTGAGGCACGGTCGGATGAACTGCATCCGCAATGGGCCGATCGACTGACAAATGAAACCGGTATTGATACTGGTTTTCAAAAATGCGGTGGCCTGTACCTAGCGCGGACGGCAGGAGAACGCGCGAGCGTGCTTGGTCGGGCCTCAGAGTGGAAAGAGCGCGAGATCACCTTTACCGAACTGTCGTCTAAGCAGTTGTCAGATCAGTTTCCTGCACTAGCGAAATCAGTCTTGGCTGACGCGATGGCTTGGTGGGCCCCAAGCGAAACGCAAATCTGCAATCCTCACCACGTACAGGCGCTGATTGTTGCTTGCAAGAAACAGGGCGTCGAACTTTTGGAAGACTGCGGCGAATCTAAGATCGATTGCGAACAAGGTACTGTCAAACAGGTTACGATTAATCCCGGCTCGAGCGCACCAAGAACGATCTCCGCCGATGCTTTCTGCCTAACCGCCGGCCCTTGGAGCGGACAGATCGCGAGCCAAATGTTGGGAGAGGTGTCTGATCAGTCACACGAAACGGGCAGCGATCCACTGCCGATGCTACCGGTGCGCGGTCAGATGCTGCTGTACAAATTGGATGCTGCTCCATTTGCAGCAGTCGTCAACGAGGGCACGCGTTACCTTGTCCCACGTACAGACGGTCACGTGTTATTCGGCGCGACCATTGAGGAGGTTGGCTTCGACACTTCCACCACCGAATCCGGAATCGCCAACCTGATTGAACACGCTACCAGCTTACTTCCGCAGCTAACCGAGGACCGATTGGTGAAAACTTGGGCGGGTCTGCGTCCGGGAACCTTTGATGGCTTTCCCTACATCGGCCCTCTCTCACATTCGAGCAATCTATTCGTGGCTACTGGCCATTTTAAAGCCGGCCTCCATCTGTCGCCGGGTACCGCCGAGATTGTCGCAGACCTAGTCGAACAGAAGACTCCGTCAATCGACCTACGTCCCTTCGCACCCTCACGTACCAATGTTGGTTCTTAAATGCCTAATGCCAACATTGCACTGCCCCATCTGTTACCATGAACTAGTCACGGGCAGTTTCCAATTCTGGTGCATTTCCCGATCAATTAATCCAATTCGAAGCCAGCGGCAATTGATGAAGTCAAACTTTTCCTATTCATTGATTTTCTCGTTGTTGTTCGCGGTTCTTTTTTGCAGTTCCGTTTTGGGCCAGACAATCGATGGCCAATCGAGCCCCTTGGTGCGGACCGAAATCGAAGACCACGCGCGACCCAATATCGTTTTCATCATGGCCGACGATCTTGGTCCGGGCTGGGTTGACTACGACGGCAGCAACCCAGAAATCAACACGCCCAACCTTCAGCGACTTGCCGAAAGCGGAATGGTGTTTTCAAGTGCATACGCTGCGGCTTCAGTCTGCTCTCCCACGCGCGCGGCCTGCATCACAGGGATGTCTCCTGCTCAAATTGGATTGACAACCCACGTTCCCGGCAAAGCTGGTAACGAACGTAAAGGACCAAAAGGAAGTCCTGAAGGCGCTGACTCGCTGAAGCACCTCCCGCTGGACTGTCCAAGCTACGCGCGCGAGCTGAAAAAGCGGGGTTACGCTACAGGCTTTTTAGGCAAATGGCATTTGGCCGGTGAAGGTTCGGCGACGAAAAAGAGCAACGGGATCGTCAACGAGCAATGGCACCCAGAGCATTACGGATTCGACAGCAACATTGGTGGCTGTGCCTTCGGCCAACCCAAATCATGGTTCGATCCTTACCACAATGCGACGATTGAGAATCGCAAAAAGGGCGAGTATCTGACCGATCGATTGGGAGACGAAGCGGCTCAATTCATTAAAGACAATCATGCGCAGCCATTTCATTTAGCGTTGTGGCCTTACTCGGTGCACACGCCGATTCGCGCTCCAAAAGAACTTGTGAAAAAGAACGGTGGGAAAAAGTACAACGCGATGCTCGAAAGCTTGGACAATGCGGTCGGAAAAATAATCGACGCACTCGACGCTACCCATACGCGCGACAACACGATGCTGGTCTTCTATTCAGACAATGGCGGCCACATCCCAACCCCGTGGCTGGCGGACCAAAAAGGCTCACTGCTCGAAGGCGGTCTTCGAGTGCCCATGGTGGTGTCCTGGCCGGGTGTAATTGAAGGAAGGACGATCTGTGATACTCCTGTGACAAGCATGGATTTCTTTCCCACTTTCGTCCACGCCGCTGGTGGTTCTACAAAAGAGTTTACACAGCTGGAAGGACTTGACTTGAAACCGTTATTTCAGTCTTCAGGCAAGCTCGAGCGCGATGCACTATACTGGCATTTCCCCCACAACCGCCCGGAGGTCAGCTACTACATGGGTGGCACGATCCTTGTTGGCGATTGGAAATACTATCAGGGTTACGGCTTGATCGAAGACGCTTTGTATAATCTGGAAGACGATCCGATGGAGGAACGTAACGTAATCGTTAGTAACCAAGAACTGGCGATGAAACTCAAAGCGAAACTCAATGACTGGCTCACCAGCGTATCGGCAAAAATGCCAAAGACGAAAATCGCAAAGTAAGGCAGCAAGTTAGTGATGGCCCAAATGACTAAACAGAAAATCACGGAAACCTCCATGCAGAAAATTCTAACAATCACTGCGGTGGTCCTGATGACCCTTGCCGCGCCGGCCGGCGATGCTTCAGCGCAAACGATCACCGTGTCACATTCGGCGTTGGAAGGAATTGGTCAGGAAGACGGCGTCATGCGTCGAGATCCCAGTGACATTATTAATGTCGACGGTCTTTATTACGTCTGGTATTCCAAGGGCAAGATCAGCCCCGGGTACGACGCGACGGTTTGGTATGCAACCTCGACCGATGGCCACAAGTGGATAGAGAAGGGCGAGTCACTTGCAAAAGGTGCGTCAGGCACTTGGGAAGGGGCGAGCGTCTTCACGCCAAATATTCTCGTCGCCGAAGGACGTTATTGGCTGTTCTACACGGGCACTTTAAAACAGTTCAAAAAGCCCTTCAATCCTGATTCCAAAATCGGGATTGCTGTATCCGATTCGCCAGACGGTCCTTGGGAGCGTTTAGGTGCCAATCCTGTTCTAAAAAACAGCAACAACGCTGACGATTTCGACAGCCATCTGGTCGATGACGCCTGCCTCATCACGCGCGAAGGAAAATATTGGCTGTACTACAAAGGCCGCCAACTGGGCAAGAGTCCCGGTCAAACCAAAATGGGAGTGGCAATCGCTGACCAACCACAGGGCCCATACATAAAGCATTCGGCCAACCCCGTCATTCCCGGCAACCATGAAGTGCTGGTCTGGCCGCAAGGCGCTGGCGTGGCTGCAATGATCGGAACAACCGGTCCCAAAGAGATCAAAAATTCCGTCATGATGTCCGAAGACGGAATTCAATTTTCTAAAACGCACACCGTCGCGAACGGCCCATGGGCAGGAGGTTCATACCGCCCTGAAGCGTTTACCGAAAGCGGCAATGGAAAGATCCCCAAGTGGGGCGTTGAGATCGGTCGCACTAAAGGAAAAAGAAAAGGGCTACCATTCATCCGTCGGTTCGATATCGCTGACGATGCGACAGCCAAAACGTTGACAAGTGATGTGGCGTCAAACGCGCGATTTTCAGGTGACGTTGCGTTCATGAAAAAGCATACGCCGATTGTTCTTCTGCAAAATGGGAACGCAGCAGTGGCGGTGGCGCCCAATTACCAAGGACGTGTGATGACCAGTACGTTTGACCAAAAAACTGGCCCAAGCTTTGGTTGGATCAACCGGCCAGTCATTGAAAAAGGACTGATGACTGACGAAGAAAAGAAAGGCAAACTCGAAGAACACATCTACATCTTCGGCGGCGAGGAACGTTTTTGGTTGGGGCCCGAAGGCGGGCAGTATGCCATCTTTTTCAAACCCGGAGACAAGTTTGAATTCTCTGATTGGGTCACACCTCCGGCGATCGACACCGAGCCGTTTAAAGTGGTCGAGCAAACCGAAACGTCCGCCAAATTTCAACATACCACAGAGCTGACCAATCATAGCGGCACTAAATTTAATACGAGCATAGAACGCACCGTGACGCTACTGGACCAACAGGCGGCGTCCAAGTTGCTCGGTGTTAAATTCGGTGACGGCCTCCGTATGGTTGGCTACGAAACGGACAACCGGATCACTAACACCGGCGGCGAAGCTTGGAAACCCGACACTGGACTGCTGTCGATCTGGATACTGGGCATGTACAACCCTTCGCCCGAAACGACCGTCGTGATCCCTTTCACCGCAGGCGCTGAAGACCAACTTGGCGCAAAAGTGAACGACACTTACTTTGGCAAGGTTCCGCCAGAGTACCTGCGGGTCGAGGAGACGGAACTGTTCTTTCGAGGCGACGGCACGCGTCGAGGAAAGATCGGTATCAATTCGAAGCGTTCCAAAGGTATCGCGGGCAGCTACGACGCCGCGGGAAAAGTGTTGAACATTGTGACCTACAACGTGCAGGATTCGCCCAACGGTTTTGTGAACTCAATGTGG
>CAZDBE010000099.1:0-2745 GCA_964503675.1 uncultured Pirellulaceae bacterium
TGAATCAGGGCAAGAGTTTGTTATCGCTGATGTCGACGGTTCGCTGGAGGGGCAATTTAACGGTCTAGACGAAGGTGCCGTAGTCGGCAATTTCGGTGGCGGCGAACTGTTCATTTCTTACGTCGCCGGGGATGGAAACGACGTTTCGCTCTTTACGGCCGCAGCCCCCGAAGTCCTTTTGGGTGATACCAATCAAGACGGTCTCGTCGACTTCGCCGACATCCCAACGTTTATTGAAATACTCATCGCTGGTGAATTTCTCGCAGCAGCTGACACCAATCAAGACGGTGCCGTCAACTTTTCGGACATCGATGCGTTTATTGAAATTCTCATTGGCAACTAATCCCCGACTTTCACAATCTATTGATCCACACGGTTGAACTTTTTGTGCTGTATCACCATCCGCATCAGCGAAATCAAAACAAAGACAAACAGGATGCTGACGGGGAAACCGCCGATAACCGAAATCGTTTTGATGCCCTCCACGCTGGCGAAAGAGATCATCACCCACGCTACAATTCCAACCGCCATTCCCCATAGCACTTTGACGACTAGCGCGCCTTCAGGATCAGCATCAGACGAGTGATGCCCGCAAATACTGGCCATGGCGGTTGTGTTAGAGTCCGCCGAAGTGACAAAACAAATAAATGCACTTACCAGATAAAACACTGTCATTACAAAGCTGAGGGGCAGCTGCCGGAAAACCTCGTAGGTTACATTCTCCGCACCAAGCTCTGGATCGGCGATGACGGCAGATAGGTCGGCGACATTGTTCAACTGCAGATCCATGGCCGTGGTGCAAAACACGGCCATCCAGAACATGCTGAACAGCGCTGGCAGCAACAAGTTAAAGACCAATGTTTCCCGCACCGTTCTGCCTAGACTGATACGGCCTAGAAAGCAGGCCGTCACCGGCGCCCAAGCCAGCCAGACCGCCCAGTAAAACGCCGACCAAGATGCTGTCCACTCATCGCCGGCAAGGTCGAAGCCCCCCGTACTTAGTTTCGGGAACTCAAAGGCGTAACTGATTAACGCCGTCCCTCCATTTTGGAAAATCAAGAGCGTCGGCCCGGTGATCAGCACAAAAGCGCACAGCACAAAGAGGCCTTTTGTGTTTAAGTCTGAAAGGATGCGAATTCCCTTGGCCAGCCCTGTCGCGCTGGAAATCAGGAAGGTCACCACAATGGCAGCAGTAATCAAAGCCCACAGCCACTGCGTTTTAGGAAGCCCAAACACTTCTCCCAAGCCACTGGCGATGACAAGGATGCCGGTCCCCAGTGATGCCGACATTCCGGCAACCAATGCAAACAGACAGATTCCATCGATCGCGTTGCCGATCCACGGATAATTATCCAACCAGTCTTCTTTGTCTGGCCCCAGCAGCGCCGCGACCATCGATCGAAGCGAGTAGGGTTGCTTCATGTTATAGTACGAAAATGCAAACGCGAGGCTGACTACAGCGTAGATACAATACGGCGTCAACGTCCAATGCAAGAAAACCACGCTCAGCGAATCAATCGCCGCCGCCGGTGTATTGGGTGGGGAATCAAAGAATGGTGGAACGTTCGCCAAGTGAGAAATGGGCTCCGCGGTAGACCAAAACAGAATCCCTGTTGCGACGCTGGTGCAGACCGTAATCGCGAACCAGTTCCAACGATTCATCAAAGGTTGAGCATCGGCGCCACCAATTTTCACCGCACCGAAAGGTGATAAAGCAATCACGGCACAGGCGGCAACAGACAGAATGGAGCAAAGTGTAAACAGCCAGCCAAACTTAACGACGATAAAGGTCTTGATGCTCGTAACGACGGTGGTAAACGCTTCTCCGTCAATCAAGTTTAAACTTACCATGCAAATTAGAGCCACAAACGGCGGCCAGAATACCCAGTGGTTGAGCGTTTGATGCCATTTGATTTTCGATAGTTGATCGGCCAAAAGTAGTCTCGCGCAGAAGGCTGAAAGAGTCGGAGCATACAGTCGATACTCTAACAGATTTTTGGGCATCCATTGACAATGCCTCTGCTTAATTTGACTCGCTAAAAGCTTGGCAACTCAAACGCGTTGCTGTAGTCTGACAAAGTTGAGAACCCTTTTGCACGCGATCATCTGCCGCGTTGCAGAGTGCCCCGCAAACGAAAATGATTCAACGATTGGTTCAGCGTCCTCGACAACCAACGCAGCCGAAAACTGTGACTCGCCGTTCTTGACAGTATCTTCCGATCGATCCACATTCCCGATCACCAGAACGCGACCGCCTCTCGATTGCGCGACGATTGACTGAGCTTTGGCAAGAACTTGCTCTTGGTTTGCGAGTTGGTCTGTACCGTCAATCGCAGCACCAGTGATGTTCCCTCCCGACTTTAGCAGCATGGCAGCAACATCCCCGTGTAAACCCGCATCGTGGACGGCCAGCGTCGTGTTGGCTTGTTTCAACTGCCCGGCGACTACGGTCTCCAGCAGATCGTCGTTGTAACCAAACACTAAATCGCCAAGTATTGATTCGACAGTCGCTTGGGTTTCGGACATCTTCTTTAGACATTGATCGACAGATTCGGCGCGCGTGGTTAGTCGCAATGAAATCGTTCCTCCGCTGGCGGTAATCCCTACTAAAGGGTCACGACCTCGTTTTATAATGTCCGGCAAGAGTGACTCAATGTGACTTTCACCTGATCCAAAACAACGGATCACATGGTGGTGAATCACATTGACTTCTCCCGTAAGTTCCATGAGCTTCTTTTCCACCGT
>CAZDBE010000099.1:2755-13135 GCA_964503675.1 uncultured Pirellulaceae bacterium
CATTTGCTTCATCTCGGCCGGCACGCCAGGCAATGCAAAAATTGTGGCAGGCGTTTTTGTGTGAGTTGTTTGGAACTCGATTCCCGGCGCAGTTCCTTCAGGATTGGGAACGACTAAGGCTCCGGCAGGAAAGTGAGCCTGAATTCTATTCGACGGCGTCATCGTGCGACCACGCCGAGCAAAGAACGCTTCAAGATGTTCCAGTTGGTCGTCGTACAACTCAAGTTCCACACCCGCCATCTTAGCAATTGCCTGCCGAGTCAGATCGTCGGCGGTTGGTCCAAGACCTCCCGTGCAGACTATGACGTCGGCGCGTTGGGTAGCGATATTGAAAACATTGATGTTGGCGTCGAGATCGTCGCCCACCGTCGAGTGATACATGACGTTGATTCCGAGATCACACAACTTTTGGCTGATCCAACGACTGTTAGTGTCTAGGCGATAACCAGTTGTCAGTTCGTCTCCGATGGCGATGACTTCAGCGATAATAGGCGGCATGTTGAGGTTTTTCACGTTGATTGAAGGTAACGGCGATGTGCTTTTGTACTACCGCGATTGGACTAAGCTTTTAAACCAAGAAATTTCTGCGGCGATATCTGTCGTCAGCGCGCGACCGCGATGAGCGACCGGTAGAACATTCCAAGCGTAGGTCTCTACTTCAAAATGCTGTGGGTAAGCAAACTTAAGAGAATCTTCCGTCGCTGCTCGCCTATCCAATGCTTGAATACATTCGTTTATTGCCACCTGTGTTGTTCCCACATTTCCAAGAGAGGAAGCAAAAATTGGTACGTGGAAGTGGACACGCCAGACCCCTTCAGGATTGGAGTGAGCATTAATCGCCTGAGCTAGATCCTGATAGAAGAAAACTTCGTCTTCCAAACTAACACACGTCTGATGAAGATATTTGGGCTCGGAGAATTCAGATAGAGTCTGGAATGATTCGACTTTCTGTAGATCGTCGAAATTCTCAAAATCAACTTCGACCGCGGAAGAAACCTGAACCTTGCCGATCGCAATGCCGCTATCGGCATAGGTGTTGATGGCATCTGCTTGATCTTCAAACATTACCGCCGAATGACAAACATCATGGCAAACACCGATATGCGATTGTATGGTGATGGCATCGCTGGCGGCAAAAAGATACTCGTTGAAGAACTCACAAACATCCGCGGCCGTGTCCAGCACGCAGCCCGGTTCGGGCTCGATACAAATCATACAGTGTCGCCCCGTTTTAAATTCGAGGTTGCTCAAGTAGACCGCACACAGCCGCAATTGCTCTGCGCAGGCTTTCAAGAATGTGGCGTCTGCCTTCTCATGGAGACGTAAACGTTTTTCGTGATATGGCGTTGGCTTCCCATGCTTCTGGGGCCAGCCAAGCGGGAGCGTTGAGATGGTAGAAGGTTTGCCAGAAGGCAGGAGAGCGTCGTGAAGACTGGCTAACTTCAATGTGTAGTCCAGACGCTGGTCAGTGCTCCAGTCCGGTTGATAGACAGAATGCTTGACTACTGTTTGGTGGAAGTCACCAAAGGGAAATCCATTGATCGTAAATGCGTTTACGTGGTGTTGTTGCATTGCGTCGCACAAACGCAAAATATTGTCCTTCGACTGGAGTTGGTCGAGTGCCGTTTTGCTGACCCAAATTCCAAACGGCAAAGTTTCGTCAGGGCAACAGAGATTTCGAACCGCAGAGGCGTGACGCTGGACGTTGTCCAATACTTGGTCGATAGTTACAGCCGGATGAACGTTGCCGCAGTAACCGATTTGCATATCCGGTTTCACTACGCTGCCTCGTCCTTTGGAACGGCAGTCGCCCCGCGTGTTGCTCCCATGGCAGCAACAGAAAAACAGATCCATGCCGCCAGCATACTGACACCACCTATCGGCACAATCGCCCCAAGGATTTTCACGTAGGTCAGACTGTATACGTAGAGTACCCCAGAGAAGATCAGAATGCCAACTACCATCAAAACACCACTTGCGAATTGCGACTTAGTTTTTGTTGTCGGCATCAACCCCAGCCCGATCAGACCAAGTGAGTTGAAGAACTGATATTGGGACGCCGTTTTCCAAGCGGCCAAACGTCGTGCCCCGGATTCGGCATTTTCTAGAAAGCCCTCCATCGCGTGAGCACCGAAGGCGCCAGCGGCCACTGAAAGGGCAGCGAAAATTGCGCCAACGACAATCCAGCTTCTGGTCAGGTTTCGCGAGGGATTCAAGTTAGACGGCATCGTAGATGAACTCGCGAGCGAACAAAAGGAATTCTGCTGCGAGGCTTCCAAACTCTCATCGGTCTGGCAACATGAAATACACCCTCGCAAGAGGAACCGCTTATTCTACGGCAAACCGGTCATTTAGCACGAGCTGATCTGGGCCATTTTTGTGAACTGCGACTTCCGCGATCATTCCGCTCAACTCACGACAAAGCGACGGCGTGCGCGAATACTTGACAATCGAATGCCGACATCCGGATTCCCAAGTCAGATCGATGGTGCGAACGGGACCGAGGTTAAGCCGGCGACCTTCGAGCAGACTGTTGAGAGTGACAGATTTATCTGGGCATTCTCGGCGGACAATAATCCGCAAGGCTTTGATGGTACTGTCAGAGCGATTGTAAAACACAGACGTTCGCGCGGCGAGGGTAGAACAAACCGTTCGATCGGCCACTGAACATGCGTAGGCAGGGTCAAGTGCGGGAGCAATCAACGCGATACGATATTGATCACTCGCACAGCAACCTTGCGACATAAAGGAATCCGCTCGAAAACAAGCATGTTTTCCTCTTTCCGCTTCCATAGAATCGAGCGCAGAAGCAATTACTTGAGCGCCGAGGCTGAATCCGATAAGTGTCATCCGGGAATCGCCAAATCGCTCGAGAGTCGCCTTAAAGATTTCTCCCATTTCGATGGCACGTTGTGACTTAACGCGAAAATCTGGGTAAATCCGCTTCTGTTCTTTCTCGCTTTTCCAAAGCCACAACACGACTCTTAGAGGGCCTACTTCTTTTTGACGCGAAACGAAATTGTCGTAAAGTTGGATGCCACGTGACATGCCGTATTCATAGTCTGTTTGATTGCCGTGAACGTACATCAGCGTTGAAAGAGCGGAGTTGGTCTGATGGCAGTTGGCCAGAACGTCCAGCGATGAAGATTGCCATTGACCACTTGAAAGCCTTTTGACATCGAGCGCTTCGGCGCCGCAACAGCTACAACAATTCCTTGCCGAAACGATCCAAATTTCATCTCTAGGGCGGATCGCTCGTGTTTCAGTACCTCCCCATCGATTCTTTATTACGCAGAGAGATTTGGATTCGCTTGAACTGGGTTCTTCTATGCAATCGAGCGGGTCACAGGGACTCCCGGACGACCAAGAGAAATCATCGGATATCGCCCGCCATACCAAATCTCCATCAGTGCGTAGATGATCAGTAAATGATGCGGCGCTGGAATCAGCTGACGGCTGTGCTTGGGCCGTGTTGGTGAACTGGGAGCTAAAGAGGCAGGCGAACGCGATCGCTAGGGTTGTAGTCGGGAAGACGAAGATCCCAAATGAGCGATTGTTAAGCCAATCAAACGGTAAGGAGTTCAACTTTTGCATCGTGAGTAGGTATCCATTGCCTTTGAAAAGTACAATCTTGCGGACCCGATCTCATCACCGGTTGCATCTTCGATTGCGAAAGGACGGAGAATCGGTACCTCCGTCAAAGTCGTTGGCTATCCTTGCCCACCAAGGTCTCTTACCGGTGATCGTTTCGTACCTGCCGGTTGGAAAAGCTTACCCCCCGAATAGTAAATGGCTCGATTTGGCGACGATTTTGAAAAAAATACAAACAAATCATTTGGCGCTTCTTAACAACCGGGTACATTTTCACACCCCCCAAAGTCTGGACCGATTTTGTTCAGACAAGAATCCCGGATTGCGTAAGGAAGAATCCAATGAAACGTTTTTTGATGATGGTGTTACTTTCTGCTCTTGTTACTGGCGTCAGTGGTTGTAGCTGTGGCGGACTCTCGGGCGGTTGCGGCTCCCCGTTCAGCAACCTAGGAAGTAACCTCGGTAGCTCCCAAGGCATTCTCCCTAGTCTTTCAGATGGCCCGGTTCGCCGATGGTTGCGTGGCGATTCATGTGACACTTGCAGCGTTCCCGCCGGTCAAACCAGCTTCAACGGCGGATTTGATTCCAGTTGCGAAAGCGGCCTGTGCAATGCTCCAACTGGCGAATCGGTAATTGGCGCTCCGCTCCCTAGTTCGGTAGGCGTGCCAACACCTGTCACAACAGGTTACGCACCGGTTTACGGAAGCCTTCCAGTGGAGTCGACAGCTCCAGTGTTGGATCAGGGTTACATCGACTCACCGTACAGTTCGCCCGACATGTACGGCGGAACTTCGGACGGATTGGTAATCCCGCCACTAGGAAACTAGCCCTTAAAGATCGATGGGAAGAATGCGTTCGCGCATCTCGATTCGCTCGTCAGAAATACGCCACTCCCGGCAAATGTGGCTATCAAAAAATCCCGCCAGTGAACACTGGCGGGATTTTTTAGTTTTATCAGCATCCAGATCCCATCAAGGATCAACTTAGAATCCAGCAGCCCCAAAGAGTAGCTCTTCGTTGGAAATCAAGGCGTCTGCAAATCCTAGCGTTCCTTCGGTGATAGGATTGTCGGTGCCAAAGCCAAAGAAGAAAAAGCTACCGTCTCCTGGCGGCGTACCAGCAAGCACAAAGTCGCCTGGAGGTGTAGCAAAGTCTAGTAACACTATGTTGTGTTCAAACGCATTGTCCGAAAGATCTAGATTGATATTTGCAAATCCCGGATCGATGGAATCGATAAATACTGCGTCGGCCGTTGGATCGCTGAAAGAGAGGTCTGCGATATCGTTCTCATCCGCGTCAAAAACTTCATCGTTCTGCCCATCAATGGCCAACGTGCTCTCGTAAAGTCGTTGGAAGAACTCCTCGTTGTTAACTGCCTCAAAGTCAAAGATCTGACTCTCGGCCAAAGGTTGGGAGTCGAAGTCCGCTTCCAAGTCCGTATTTGATCTGAAAGTGCCTCTGGTATCATCATTTCCACGGTCGTTGTTATCAAACGCATTGGCAATGACCTGTGCGTTGATCGTTGCGGCATCGTACGTGTCCAGTGAGATGGCTCGTTCAAAGTTGTCTTGGAAGAAGTTACCAACAATTCTCGTAGAGACAACACTGCTATCCAAAGCGTTGACTCTTACAGCATCATAGAACAACACTCTGTTCGGGGCCTCAGTCACTTCGACTGGCTGATCAAAGAAGAAGCCATCATTGTCATCGTCGAAGTTCCAGCCAGCACCATTGTTCAGGATTCGGTTGCTCTGCAACGTCAACAGCAAGTTTGCGTCTCCAAATGCTCGGGCATCGACCGCAGAGCCTTCCAATGCTTCACCAAGGCCATTGAAACCGCCGCCGAACGAGAAGGATCCATCAGGATTGAAAAATGAACCACCGAATCCTGTTGAAAATGGTCCGGAGAAATCCTGAATCAAGGTTCGCTCAATTCGAATTCTAGTCAAGTTGTCGACTGAACTATCGGATTCATCACCGGTGGCGGCAATTTGAATACCAACATCACCGAAGTTGGTAATGGTTGGGTCGTCAAGCAAATCGTCGCGGTCACCCGCTCGAGGTCCTGTGGCCTGAAGTACTGAATCTAACACGACCACATCGGCAAAGGTATCAGCACCGGTGTTAATTTCGATGCCATTGTCTGCCTCAACCAACGAGTCGCGAATGGCAACCCTGTTGATGTCGCCAGCTCCTTCGTTGAAGAAGTTTAACGAGAATCCAAAGTCTCCACCCGTTATCAAGCCGGTGTCATTTACATTAAAGTTGTTCGGGATCGTTGTGTCACCGACTATAATCCTCAGCACCTGTACGTCGTCAATCGTAGATGTCGCAACCGCATTGCCCGTAGAATTGATTTGAATTCCGTCTCCACCTGAGGAGTTTCCAGGCAGCTGAATTTGGACGTTGTCAATATCACTGTTAATCTGCGAGGCGGCGATTCCATTATTGGTTCCCACAGCACTCAAAGAGATGGCTGCACCGCCAATGATTCCATTGTCAATAATCTGCAATGGGAAGCCTGCGCTGCTGCTGTTGATGGCCGTGTTGATCACGCTACCACCAGCGGCCGTCATAAAGATCCCTTCGTTGTCGTTGTCATTGATCGAAATGGTATCGATAATGTTGATGTTCATTGTCGTGTTCTGGCCGTCAGTGTTTGCGACAATACCTCGGCCACCATCGTTGATCGTCAAACCGGTGACCAAGACGTCTTGAGTTAAACCATCACCATCAAGTTCGAATTCAAGGTTCGCTCCAACTCGATTCCCTGAAACATTCGATACTCCACCTTCGGTCGTACCAATGAAGGTTTGGCCTGTGTAGTTTAACGTTCCAATACCATTGGTCGTATTGTTAATGACTGTGGAATTCAACACATTTAGGTTTCCGTTGCCGTTGGCAACTAGAATTCCGTTAATCGTATTTTCATTTGACGTCACACCTACGATATCAATTTGGCCACCAAGGTTTGTATCGTTCTCCAAGAAGATACCGTGACGGCTGTTGTTGTTCGTAGTCGTCGAAGTCAGAGTAACTTGATCGGAAGCAAAGCCATTCAAGTGAATTCCATCACGTCCGTTGAGTGACGAATTGACGTTGGTGAGAGACCAGTCGCCGGTAGAATTCGTCACTAGCAAACCATCTTCGCTGGCGCCAGAGATGTTGGTTGACTGAATGTTGGCGGCCTCAATGCCGCTACCGGTAATACCATTGGTTGCACCAGCGGCATTAATGTTGATTCCACCTATCAGGTTACGATCAGCCAAACGCACGACGTCAAAGGCGCCGGGATTACTGATTGTGGCTCCAACGCCGCCAGCGGGTGTAAGCTCAACAAGTCCACGGTTCGCCGTCGGGATAATGTTCTGACCACCGGTACTCAGCAATAACTGATCGTCTTTCAGGATGATGCCTTCATTGTAGAGGTTGGTGGTCCCGTCTCCAGCAGCCACAAAGATGACATCTCCTGCGGCACTTGCATTCTGAGCGTCGAGTAACTCATCAAACGGAAGCTCTGCTGTACCGTTGCCGATTGTGCCATCGGCAGTGTTGTTTACATGAATGACGTTGTAAGGAGCCCCAGTGTCTGGATCGATTGCCAGTACTATGTCCTGATTGAAACGTACGATGTGGTCGTTTCTAATCGTTTGTTCAAGATCACGTCCTAAGGTGGAGTACTCGCCGCCAACAGCCCCTCCAGCACCAAAGGAGTAGCCAACGCCCAGTACGCCGGTTGTCTCGAATCGATCGTCATGATTGACCTCCAAATTGACCGAGAGACCTCGTCGGGTCTGCATGCCAAGTCGAACACGTCCACCACCAAAAGAGTTGACAAGATCTGAAGAGTAACCGTATCCACCAAGCTCAAAAGAGCCATTCACGAAAGCAAGTTGCTTAGGCTTTAGTCGCAGTGTTACATCGAAGCCAGTCAAAGCCGAATCGATACCGGGCTGAAACTGAATGTTGTTTCCAATGAAGAAACTCCCATCACCCGGCAAACCGGAGACGCGGTCGGTTATTCCGACTGGAAAATAGCCATTTCCGACCAGGTCCCATCGACGTGTTTTGATCGCTGCGTTGACGCCAACTTGAGAGAAGTCATTTCCAAAGTTTCCTTGTTGGTCTCCATCGAAGTCATACCAAGCTCCAAAAACGAAGTCAGTCTTAGCCGCATCAATTGAGAAAACGCGCTCGACGCCAACGTTAGCAAAGAAACCGCCCTCTTCTTCAATCGAATGGTGAAGTCGTGCCTCGGTCAGCCAACGACCGTCGAGGGCATCTTCGATTAGGCGTGCCTTACCGCCAAGGGTCGCGTAAGACCCCGAATAGCCGAGTCCGTTGTCGGCAAAGTTGGTTTCAATCCAAACTCGCCCCGGTACGCCGACCTGCACATCGGCAGCAACGCGGCGAAAAGTATCGGGTTGATAGGCTTGCGAACCAATACGCCCCAAGGGCCCTACTTGGGCTGACACTTGCGGATTATCGGTTCCGAAGAGAGCGGCAAATACCGCTGCAAAACAAACCAAGCTGATTCTTTTCTTCATTGATGTCTCCCGAGACGAATCTCGACGCTATCAGGCAAATGGATTCCAAGGGCCGTATTTACGCAGCCATAGGTACTACACGTGGTAGAATCCATCGACACGGCATTACCGTAACCATTAGTATTTCCCGTATGATTGTGATAATTGCTACATTTTAACGCCGCAGTTATCGCAGCTTGCAGGCAAACGACAGCACGCCCTGCAAGCATATTTTGCACCAGTCGGGGCGCGGAATTCTACGTGGTGAAGCATCCGCGACCAACAGAAATCGGCCGGTGGAAGGCCAACATTCAAAACAGAATAGCTTTAAAAGCTGCGGGCAAACCCTCTATTGAGCCTGCTGAAACCGAGCCTTTAGCTTCTCCAGATCATCGATTCCGCGCCTTCTACCAACGGCCTTGTCCGGCAAACTGGAGATGTAGTCGATGGCTTGCGCGTCCAGCAGATTGCGCTGTCGGTCTAGAGCGTTCAATGCCGCAACGGCGACCAGATAGTTGGTGTTGGACTGGTCGGCGCAGTACAGCAATCGCTTGATTGAGCTTGCTTTCAAATCTGCTGGCGCCCGCTCCAAGCGGCACAACGCTTCGGCTGCCGCGACCTGCACCACTTCTTCCTTATCCTCCAGCAAGCGCTCCAGCTCAGGTGCCGAATCCTTCATGCGATCCAAACGCTGCTGAATTCCGACTGTCCCCCAGTATCTAACTGCCGCATTTTCATCACCAAGCATCGCGAGCACCTGCTGATCCGATGCCGAATCGGCGCTTTGGAGTGCGGCAACCTGAGCCGCCTCGAAAGCCACACGCGTAAATTCCCTTCCCTCTTCCGTTTCACGCATGCCGACCCGAGCCACCGAAATGGGTTCCGGTACAAAGCTCCAATCTGGTGTTTTGAGCGCCTGCGTTCGATGCGCTTCACGAAAAGACGCCAGCTGTTTGGCATACGCTGGATCATTGGCAAGGTTGTTCATTCCGTATGGGTCAGCCTGAATGTCGTAAAGTTCCTCGGCCGATCTAGGCATCCAAAATTCGGACTGTGCGACAGTCGCTTCACCTCGCTCAAAAGTCTCAAGCCACTTTTTTGTGGCCGGTGTTTGCATCTGATAGGCTAGTGGTTGGCCAGCAGGCAAGTGGGGCATGTAATTTGCTGCGTACTGAAATCGCTTGTCACGCACGCAATGACTCAGATCCACCCACTCATCCATGCGTTCGCGGAAACCAAACAGAAATTCATCACCCGGTTTTTTATGCGGGCCAAACCAAGCCCGGCCTTCCATTGATGCCGGCGGTTCTATTGAGCAAAGACTCAGCACCGTTGGTGCGAGATCAACAAAACTTACCAGACGATTCGATTCTTGGCCGGCCTCGTAGTCAGTCGCCCACCCGCGAAACTTTTCTGGAACATGAACCATCATCGCGACGTGGTACCCTGTGTTACCTGCGTATCTCTTAAAACGTGGCATTCCCGATCCATGGTCCCCATAGAAAAACACAATCGTGTTCTCTTTTTCTCCGGAACGTTCCAGTTCGTCAAGTTGCTTTTGAAACCACTTATCCATGTTGTGGATGTTGTCGTAGTACTGGCCAAGATCCTCTCGAATTTCAGGAAGGTCCGGCCAAAAAGGCGGCAATGTCAGCTTGGCTGGATCCGTCACCGCATCGTGAGGCCGTTTACGGATTTTGCTTTCATGGGTTTTCGTGTGGTTGAAAACGGCAAAAAATGGCTGCCCCGGTTTTCGATTGCTGTAGTGGGCTTTTCCTCCAGACTCGTCCCAGACGCCAGCGGGCTTTGTCAGGTTGTAATCCTCCTTGGTGCGATTGGAGCAATAGTAACCCGCTTTGCGAAGCAACGAAGGAAACATAACCGTACCCTTGGGCAACGGAACCTCAGACCGCATATTTCCAGCGGCCATACTCGACGCGTATCGACCGCTGATAATCGTCGTGCGAGCCGGCGCGCAAACCGGATAGGTTGACCAAGCGGTCGTGTACCGTAAAGAATCTTTTGCAAACGCATCTAACGCTGGCGTGTTGGCATGCGAATCGCCGTAGCAACCAAGTTCCGGGCCGACATCTTCAATCGTCAGCCACAGAATGTTGGGGCGCTCGTCTTCCACAACCGGCGTCGCTTCTAATAGGTCGCAACAATAGAAGAAAGACAGAACAAATAGAACCAGTGCCGACCAATGTCTCATTTCGAATACCCTTTGAGAATGAATTTCTTTCGTTTCATTCTACCAAGATTT
>CAZDBE010000099.1:13235-15697 GCA_964503675.1 uncultured Pirellulaceae bacterium
TCATTTCGAATACCCTTTGAGAATGAATTTCTTTCGTTTCATTCTACCAAGATTTTCGTGAGCAAGGCAAAATTTCGATTCAGGCGAGTTCGATGCACATCTCTAAACGCGACACGCTGCAAACCACTTACCGAGCCGAGCGCACGCGACTCGTTTCGATCCGCGATTGCGACGTATTCCCAGTGCGCCACAAAGCAAAAACAAGGTAGGAAATGCGCTCGGCTCTGGAACTGAAGTGACAAAATTTACGCTTTCAACCGTGTATTCTAGGGGGGAACCGCCGGAATCAGGTGCTTGGGTGAAACCAAAATTCGTGATACCGCCACTTAAAACCCCAGTATTAGAGAGCGTCAGAAGCGGATCAAAATCGCTCGCATCCAAAGACACCGTTACAAACTGGTCAACGATAAAGTCATTTTTAGGAAACAAGTAAATGAAAAAATCGCTGTCAGATGAGGCAAACAGAATCAGCTCGGTCTGATTGCCTACTTCTGCTCTGGCTGTGACCTCAATTGATGCGAGGTCGGAAAGGTCAAATTCAGCTGTTGGAGCAATCGCCACCGCCCCGAGCCCGAGAGATGTACTCGGGATATCGATTGAAAGCCCCTCACTTGTGAAAGAGTAAGGGGTGGGATTGGAGAAACTAGAAAAGTCTCCCCAATCCCACGCTACGTTAGTGTTAATTCGCAAGTCTTCGGGAAAATCGCCCAACACTTTCGACATGAAAAAGCACGTAAACACAAAAGTTATCGCGACTG
Source organism: uncultured Pirellulaceae bacterium (assembly GCA_964503675.1). Classification (GTDB taxonomy): domain Bacteria; phylum Planctomycetota; class Planctomycetia; order Pirellulales; family Pirellulaceae; genus Mariniblastus. Next base: position 13,994 of record CAZDBE010000099.1, read on the forward strand.
CTAGGGAAAGTTGTTTTGAAACAGGCATTCGATTCTTCCAAGTTGTCGAGGTAAGAGGCCAAACCAGTATATATTCCCCATTGCCTCATCTGACGACAAAATCTCCAATTCCCCAAACTAACAAGACAGGGCAAACGCGTTTAGTCGATGTACTCTTCAAACTCACTGACGTCGTGGCTCTGAGGCAGGTCCTGAACGTTACTCAATTGAAACAGATCGAGAAAGCGCTTTGACGTCCGGTAAAGCTTCTTGGCTGGCTTGTCTTTTGTTGTCTCGATCTCCAACAAATCGCGGCGGACGAGTTGAGACAACACGGATCCACTTGGTTTGCCTCGCGTACTCTCGACTTCCACTTTCGAAACCGGCTGGTGATAAGCCACGACTGCCAACACATCAATTGTCCCTTGGGAAAGCTGAACTTCTTTATTGCGGCCGAAATAGTGATTCTGGAATTCAGTCAGGTCCTCCTCTAAAACCATACTGATTTCGGCGTCGTCCCCATCGCCCTCGACTACGATCCGCCAAGCAGAATTGTACTGCTGGTATTTTTTATTCAGGGCCTGTGCGCTTTGTCTAACATCAGCGGCACTGACGTCGCGCAGAACCTCGGCGATTCCCGAAAGCGTTAAGGTTTCGCCTCGGGGAGCGCCCACAAACACGATCGATTCGATGATGGTTTCAGGTTCGATCGGACAACCGCGGTTGTCATCGGTCTGCGACTCAGTTGAAGATGATGCACCATTCGTTTCTTTCGGTGGCGAAGACACAGATGATTGCTTGGCTGATGCCGCAGCGCGATTTTCGCCTTCTTCGGAATCATCTTTGTCGGATTCTGGGAGTTCCTCGTCAGCCGATCTTTTGCGAATGACATCCGCATACGCCTTACTCAGCTTGTCCAGCGAAAACTCATCATCCAGATCATCGAACGGCTCTGATTCGTCGGCATCTTGGGAATCGTCTGACATGGCATCGCTTTGAGAATCTGGAAACCGTAGCCGACAACGCGTACTACTGAACACCTAATATAACGTCACCGGCAGTAGGACTGCTACCTCGATTTATTCGCGCTCTTGGACCGCCACCAGCAGCGAATCAGCTTGATCGTGGTCCAGTTCCAGTTTCTCCCCAGACACCGTGATGATTGTCCAGATCGTGCCGTCTTCGGATCTCTCGCCCATTGAGACGATATCACCTACCTGAACATCAACTGGATTTTCACACGGACGTATTTCCACAATTTGAGCTCGGTAGCCCTCTCGCAACCAAGCCAACAACACGTTTCCGGCTTTGTAGATTCGTTTCTCGTCGATTGGAATCTCACTGCCGTGCGGATCAGTGATGGGATGGCCAAGTTTGTCATCTAGGTAATCCACCATGGATTGATCTTGCAAGTGCTCCAATTGATGAGCCCTGTTGTGGATTTCCTCTTTAGGTACTGACGTCTGATCGAGATAAGTTTCCCATAAACGATGCGCCCTTACCAAACGTTTCGCCTCGAACAGGCCATCCTTGGTCAGTTTCAATTTTCCGCCCTCGACGTCCAGCAGCCCCTGCCGCTGGAGCATGTCGATACTCTTACGAATCTTCATGTTGGGTTTGTTGATGTAACCCAGCACTTTTTCCACAGCGACAGAATCATTGGGACTTCGCATAACAGATCCCAACACGTCTTCCATGATCTCTTGAGGAACGGTGTTGCGTTTG
>CAZDBE010000099.1:15707-17311 GCA_964503675.1 uncultured Pirellulaceae bacterium
CCATACTGCGGAGCAAACGCAAGGCACAGGAAAAAGATCGCCGTCATCGTGATCACGACCGCAGCACCGGCGGCAGATCCGGTTAAGTTTGCGATCAAGAATCCAGTCCAAAATCCAATCACGCCAAGGATTGCCGAAGTCACAATCATGCGGTCAAGTCGATCGGTCAACAGGTACGCCGATGCTGACGGAGTAATGATCAGCGCCACGACCAAGATTACGCCTGCGATCTGAACACCACTGACCACCACCAGCGACGTACAGGCAGTCAGCAGATACTCGACCGCCAGCACGGGAATGCCAATCGACGCGGCCATAATTGGGTCGAACGACGTCAGTTGCAGTGGGCGGTAAAACAAAATGACGACTGACAACACGATTGAGGTCACGATCGCCAATAACCAAAGCTCCCCGGTCGTGACCGCGATCACGTCGCCAACGATGAAATGGTAAATGTCGATCTGCACCAACCCACCGATGAATTCCAAGGAAAGCAGAAAGGATCCCATCGCGAAAATCCCTGTATACATGATGCCGATTGCCGTGTCTTGTTTGATGCGCGAGAAACGAGTGACCAGACCGACCATGGCCACCGTCAATATACCGGCCAGCGTCGCTCCGATCAGCATCCCGCCAAGATGCGACTCCTGTCCAAACACGACCAGCATAAAAAGGTAGCCCGCAATCACGCCGGCCAGCATCGAGTGCGCGATCGCGTCGGCGAGAAATGACATCCCGCGCAACACGATGAAGCAACCGACGACGCTACACACGATCGATACCAAAGTGCCTACGATCAGCGGATTGATCAGGTATCCGTATTCGAGCTGAAATTGTGTGAGGGCTTCAAGCATGGGCGACTACTCCTTGGCCCCCTGTCTTTCGAGTTCAGCAAACACACGCAACGTTCCTTCGTAAACATCGCCCAAAAGTTTCGGATTGAGAATCACCTTTGGCGGCCCAAATCCGAACAAGCGTTGCTTAAGCAAGATCAACAAATCAAAATACTCTGCTGCCGTCGCCAGATCGTGATGCACAACGACCACTGTTTTGCCATCGTTCTTAAGATCCTCCAACACGTCAAGGATCGCGCGTTCGGTTGCCGCATCAACTCCAGCGAAGGGTTCATCCAGCAGCAGGATGTCAGCGTTCTGTGCCAGTGCTCGTGCCATAAACACGCGTTGCTGTTGGCCCCCAGACAATTGGCCGATCTGCCGGCCTCGGAAATCGCTCATACGAACTTTCTCCAATGCCTCATCTGCCAATTTGTAATCGCTTACGGTCAAATCTTGCCACCAGCGCCGATATGAGTATCGCCCCATGGCGGCAACCTCGCGTACCGTGATCGGGAAATCCCAGTCGACCGCTCCACGCTGGGGCACGTAAGCTACACGCCCTTTCACGTTGGAAACATCGGTGCCAAAAACTTTCACGTTGCCAACATCAGGTTTGACGAAACCTAGCATCGATTTCATTAGTGTCGACTTGCCCGAACCGTTGGGGCCAATGATCCCCACCAGTTTCCCTTCCTCGATGGCCAACGATATGTCTAACAACGCTGGCACTGGGCCATAACTAACGGTTAAATCTTCGACTTCGATCGC
>CAZDBE010000100.1:0-11470 GCA_964503675.1 uncultured Pirellulaceae bacterium
ACATGTACAACGAAGTTCCCGCGATCGCTCGCAAAGATGCGTTCGAAATGGAACTAACCAAGGAAGTGCTTGATCCAGACTTCACAACTGAGACTTTTGAAGGGGCTCAAGCGTTGTTGAAGAACCTAATCGGCTTCTACTTGATCATGGAGGGTATCTTCTTCTACACCGGTTTTGTGATGATCCTGTCGTTCCACCGTCGGAATCTGATGAAGGGGATTGGTGAACAGTTCCAGTACATCCTGCGTGACGAATCGATTCACCTGAATTTTGGCATCGACCTGATCAACGGCATCAAAGCTGAGAATCCACACTTGTGGACAGATGAGTTCCAACAGCAGATGGTCGATCGTGTACGTGAGTCGGTGGAGCTAGAAATTGCTTACGCCGAAGACTGACTGCCCAACGGCGTCCTTGGCCTCAACGCTGACCTGTTCCGTGACTACGTCCAGCACGTTGCCGACCGCCGGTTGGAGCGTATTGGTTTGCCAGTTCAGTACAACAGCAACAATCCATTTCCATGGATGAGCGAAACAATGGATTTGGCAAAGGAGAAGAACTTCTTCGAGACACGCGTCACCGAGTACCAGACCGGCGGCAAGCTCGACTGGGACTGATCTGAGCTGATATTTTGGAAAACTAAAAACGGATTCGCTGCTGAGCGAATCCGTTTTTTCAATGGGCTGTTACGTTGCCTAGTGTCGCCATTGAGCGATTATTCGTTCGCACTGGCAACAATCGCAGCAACTAATCCGTCCATATTGTAATTGGTGGCTTCCGCGTGAACTTTCAACCCTAGCGATTCCAGCGCAGCGGTAGTTGTAGGACTGATCGATGCGAGGCGAGTTTTCTTAAGGTCTGCCCCAAACAAATTCAGCAGCGACGTGCCGATGGCGGAGCTGGTGACCGTTGTCCAGTCAATCATGTTATTCTGCATCTTCCTCTGAACTCCGGGGGCCACTTCCGTCACATCCCGACTTTGATAGATCGGGAACTGCTCAAACGGACATCCGGCCCGCTTCAGGCGGTCGGCCAGAACGGCACTTCCTCTGTCAGCCCGTATCACCATCGTTTTACCGCGCGCCGGTTTACTCTCGAGCAAATCCGCTAGCGCAGCGCTATCTGAGCGGGGGGGAACAAGAGCTACCCGAACACCGTGGCTGGCAGCGATAGCGGCCGTCGCTGCCCCCATCGCGGCAAATTCGACTCGTGCCAGATCCCCGGCGGTCAATTGAGGGCTAATGGAATCATTGATGCGTGAGAAAAAGAATCTGGCGGCGTTGGCACTGACCAGCACTACCCTCGAAAACCCGTCAAATCGCTTGATGGCGGCGTCGAACCGGCCCCAACTGCTGTTTTCCACGATCTCGATTGCGGGCTGTACGATGACTTCAGCTCCCAATAGAGTCAGCAAATTGGCCAATCCAGCTGCCTGATGGCTGGCTCGGGTCACCATGACGGTGCAGCTGGAAAGTGGTTTGGCGTTGGAAACTTCGCGGTTCATCGACAATCGGCCGTTTCTAAGGGCTATTTCCGGTGTTTTCGCACGATAGATTGGCTGAAATTTGAAAAATAGCAGTGGACAAAATCAAGTTCGATTGCGATATTGGTCGATTCGAAACAAGAGCTGATTATATCTGAATTTCCAAGCAAAGACTAATGCCAAACTCACGTAGCGCCGCCAAGAGACTCCGCCAGAACGCCGTTCTTCAGGAGCGCAACAAATCCATCAAGTCTGCGATGAAAACGCAGATCAAAGCTGTAATGGCTGCGGTCTCCGAAGGTGATTTTGAAAAAGCAGACACCGAGTTTCGTGCGGCCTCAAAGAAGTTGGACCGAGCCGGTGCTAGAGGAATCATCCACCGCAATACTGCTAGTCGCAAGAAATCACGAATATCTGCTGCGATCAAAAAAGCGAAGGCAACGACCTAACTGCCAAGCCGCTCGAACGACAAACAAAACAAGCTCCCAACTCTTCATTGAGATGGGAGCTTTTTTGTGTTGTATCCTTCGCTCTCTACTGTTGGTTCTTAAAATAATCTAACGTTTCTTGTTCAGTGATCGGTCGGCTGAACAGATAGCCCTGTCCCAAATCGACGCCAAATCTTGCGGACAACTCTCTCTGCATATCCGTTTCAATTCCCTCGGCGACAGTCTTTAGCCCCATCATCTGGGCCAGATGGACAATCGTCCTCATGATCGCATTCTGATTGTCGTTACCGTCTCCACCATCACTATCGAGCAACCGGACGAAAGACTGATCAATTTTGAGAAAGTCGACCGGTAGATTTTGAAGGTAGCTCATACACGAATACCCTGTTCCGAAATCATCGATCGAGATCTTAATCCCATGGTCGCGAAGCACTTGTAGTCGAGGCGTGATTTGATCGATCTTATTCATCAAGTGGGTTTCGGTTAGTTCTAATTCAAGCTGCGAAGGGTCCAATCCAGTTTGAACGATGGCCTCCAACACTTCGCCAGCGAACTCTTCGCGGTCCAATTGGAGCGGTGAGACATTGACCGCAAGATTCATTGGGTATCCGAGAACATTTCGCCAGCGTACCGCCGCGCGGCAGGCTTCACGGATCACCCATTGCCCCAGCTCTATGATATATCCCGATTCTTCGGCTACCGGAATGAATGTTGTAGGGCTAACAACCCCGCGGCTCGGATGGTTCCATCTCATTAGCGCCTCAACACCAATTGCTTTGCCCGAGGTCAAATCAATCTTTGGTTGATAAACTAAAGACAATTGGTTGGCAATTATCGCTCGCCTCAGATCGGCCTCAATCTCCAGTCGCTGGCTCGCTTTTTTGGCGATCTCCTGAGTAAAGACATGGCAACTGCTTTCCCCACTGCTTTTGGCTTGATACATCGCCGCATCGGCACGCCGTAGAAGGGTCGATACGTCTTGTCCATCCTCGGGAAAGAAACTCACACCAATACTGGCGCGAAGATGGATCTCACGCCCAAGAACGCTGAAGCTCTTTTTGAATACATTGATGAACTGGCGAGCGACTGCGGTTCCTGTTTCTTTGTCAGGTAGATTCGTTAGCAGAATCGCGAATTCGTCCCCACCAATCCGAGCAGGCACATCGTGCGCTACCGTGGCAGCACGAAGCCGCCTCGCAACGGCCAACAACAACTCGTCTCCCACATGATGCCCAAGCGTATCGTTGATCGTCTTGAATCCATCTAGATCCAAGCAAGCGATCCCACAAACTTGTTCATTAAGCGTAGACCGCTCTAACGCTTCGTTAAACTTAGATGCCAGCATGTCACGATTGGGTAGGTCCGTAAGTGAATCATGATAGGCGCGGTGTTTTATTTCTTCTGCCATTTCTCGCTGGTTCAGCTTGAATGCAATTTGGTTGGCAATTGATTGCAAGAGCTTTTCATCCTGATCGGTAAATTTAGAATCGCCTTCGGCACGATCTACCGTCAGAGTACCAATCTGTCGGTTTGCGAATTCAATCGCGACCGAAATTCTACGGATGACGTGGCGGGCAGGCGCCGGTGCACCATCCATCTCCGAGGTTCTTGTCGCCAAAACTGAAGTCCGCCCCTGATCACGAGTGGAGTATTGAATTTCTGCTTTGTCCGCGTCCAATGATTCGAGAACGATTTGACTGACCCGGTGAAACGTATCGGTAACCTGATTGCCAGATCGCAATACTTGGTTAATCGAGTTGACTACTTTGTTGTCGCGAAGCTCTAACGCATTCTTGTTCTCCAGTGTCTTCAAATAGCTGACATCGTGGACGAATCCAAACAGTCTATCCTTGCCCAAAGGCATTTTCAAAGTTTGTAGGTATTTGGTTTCGCCATCGACTACAATGGGTTCGGCAGAAATTCGGACCGGCTTGCCAGTTGCAAATACCTCATCATCAGCAGCCCAAAATCCCTCAATACCTCTTTCTGGATTGCCTCTAACACAGTCTGGGTCCGCACCGAGTTCGATAGCGGTCTTGCCAACACACGCGTGGGGTGGAAGTCCGTAAATTGCTGCGTAAGAACTATTTACGAATTCGTATTGATGCTTAGCGTTCTTTATAAAAATCCAACTCGGAATCAGATCGACGACTTCTCGAATCAACTGGTTCTCTCGCTCAAATTCTGTTAGTCCAACAGCAGAACTAGGCAAATCAAATATCAGGCTCTCCAAAGACAAGAGTCCTCCGTCTTTGCCGTACTTTCCAAATGTTTCTTGGCCAATGGTATGTCTCGAACCGCCATTTGCAATGGTATAGATGACATGAGACGAGTACTGCGTGCCACCAACTTGTCCCGAGCGAAATGACTCGAGATGTTCCACTAAGATCTCTTTATCCTGAGGAACGACTAAATCAATCCATCCCTTATGTCGATTGCAGATCTGTTCTGGAGCGACACCATACTTGCTGATGTTGACCGCTGATACCATGACCAACGGACGCTCGTTGTGCCACTTGATCAATCCAGCGAACTTGCTGTTAAGAAGTATGTTAAAGCTATTCGAAGATTTTGAATCGTTGGCATCGCTGGTGGTAACCCTAAAAAGTGGCCACGAACCAGTGCCTGTAGAGTCATTGGGACTAATCATAATTATATCGAAGAGGACTGCTAGAGAAGAGAAGACTAGAAGTAGGAGGGTAGAAGCGAAACTTACCGTTCACGCAAAACTACTCACCCACTTTGTTTCAGCAAAACCCAACTTGCGCGGCATCCTAACGGGAAAAGGCCGCTTTTTTGCACCAAGGAACATAGCGATTTCTACGCTATGTTCCAAAGTCACGTTCCGAGTGTATCGTTTTCTCTCCGCTGTTTCCAGAGTATTCAGAATTATGAAGACGCGCGACACTCTGGGCTGTAGGTAGCTTGGGGGTGCTATCTTTTGTGGAACTGGCAGCGAAAGACATCGTGTTCGCGCTTTCTCATTCTGCGTTCGAAATGGGTACGGTAATCCATATCGTGCTCAGCAGGTCGCTCTTGAACCTCATGCGGTCCCGTCAAAGAAGAATGTTCCTTCATCAGACCGATGGTTTCGTCGAAGTATTGTTCGACGTCGGTCCAAAAGTGGAAGACACCATTGGGAACCAAAACTCGTTCGATATCCTCAATAAATTCTGGCTGCATTACGCGCCTTTGTCGATGGCGATCTTTCCACCAAGGGTCGGGAAAATAAACGTGAACTGCCACCGCACAGTGATCCGGTAGAAACTCTCGAAACAACCGCAGCCCGTCACCGGCTAGCATGCTTGCATTGGATCGCTCATTCTGAGCCAACCGGTACGCAGCGTATCGCGCGTATTTACGGGAAAGTTCGTTTCCCAAAAAATTTCGGTTCGGATTCCTCCCCGATTCGGTTAGGACAAATAGTCCCTTGCCGCTGCCAACCTCGATTTCAAGTTCTGCCGTTTGAGAGAAGAGACTCTGTGGGCAGAACGGCGTCTCAAGCTCTTCAACGTCACCAAGATGCGACTGAAATTTGACGGTGGGGTCAAGTTTGGGTAACGAGCGTCGTCCCATGGGAGCGGGCCTTTGAGCATGCGAGTTGCCTACGAAAAAAACGGCCCGTAAGCCGTTTCTTAGAACTTCAACAAATCAGTCGGATTGACGAATGCTACTGCTCAGTAGTTTTCAGCCAACCCTTTCACTCCAAACAATTACGGAGTTTTGATTTTCTTGTTTTTGATCTTTCGTCCGCGGTTGTTGGCTGGACGTTTACCGTGATTGGCTTTTTTTACTTTGTGGCTTGGCTTGGCCATGAGACTTATCCTCAAAAATGTTTGATTCGGCGTGATAGTTCGTGTTTCAGGGCCGCTAAGGATAACACCTGAAAAATCATCCTCAAAGGGTGATTTTCGGTGGTTCCAGTACGTTTTCTTAATTCTTGTTCGTCATGTCGACCAATTCTTTGAGGATCTCGCCTGCCTGCCCGTTGTCGATTGCTCTGGCACAACGTTCCGCACCTGCCAGCAAGCCGTCGCAAATACCGGAAATCCACAGGGCCGCAGCAGCATTGGCGACCACAATGTCGCGTTGGGGCCCCAGCTGTCCCTCCATCACACGTTTGATCACATCAGCACTTTCACTGGGGCTGTTGGCTCTGAGCAATTTCACACTACTCGTTTCTAACCCAAAATCTGACGGAGCAAGCTGCCCCTCTCGCACCTGCGTTCCAAGCACCTCCGACACGTCGGTGATCTCGGAAACCGAGATCTCTCCAATCCCGTCTCGAGAATGCACCACGATGGAACGTTCCGTACCCAGTTTCGCCAGCGCTTGAGCCAGTAGCGGACGCGTGTTGCCAAGACCTGCGCCAAGCACCTGATATTTTGCGTTGGCAGGATTGCAAAGCGGTCCGATCAAATTAAAGATAGTCCGATGCTTTAATTTCTTACGAACATTGGAGACGTTCTTGACCGAAGGGTGGAACAGTGGAGCATAGCAAAAGCAAATCCCCAGCTGATTGAGACACTTTTGCACAGTCTCAATGGAGCAGTCAACATTGACGCCCATTTCTTCTAACACATCGGCCGAGCCGGTCAGGCTGGTTGATCTGCGGTTGCCGTGCTTGGCAACCGACGCGCCGGCCGAGGCGGCGACGATCGCAGCTGCAGTGCTAATATTGAAGGTGCCTGTTTTTCCTCCCCCCGTTCCGCAGGTATCTACAATACCGCTACGGTTAGATTCGATAGGCGACATGTGCTTTCGTAACGACGTCGCCGCGCCAGTCAGTTCGTCTGCCGTCTCACCCTTTTCGAAAAGTGCGACAAGAAAGGACTTAATTTCGGCATCCTTGGCGCTACCCTCCATGATGTAGTCCATCGCCTCAATCATTTCAGAAGACTGTAGTGATGTTCCAGATTGAATGGTTTTGGTCGCTTCGCGAATCAATTTTGGCTCCGTGTGTTTTTCAATAAATGGCTAGGAATGGTGAGGAGAATCCGCCGCTCTGGTTGTCAGTATGCCTGAATCGATAGACTGCGAAGGCGCGGGTCGGGCGGTGGATGTCCGTCAAAGAAGATTCAGCCCCCACAGTTTAGCAAAATACCCCTGGGTAGGTGTATGGCTTTGCCCCTCTTCAATTCGTTTTTCTCTTGTTTGCTACCCCGGTGAGCACTAAAATTCCGTTTTTTCCAGCTCCGTCGCAAGGTGGCGGCCTCAACCGACCTCTCATTCGAGTCGTTCTGGCCTTCCCCATTCTCCCTCCATCAGAAACGAACCCTCAATGGGCCGCAAAGTCATTATCGATTGTGACATGGGTATTGATGATGCAATCGCCATCTGCATGGCTTTGTACGATCCCCGCCTCGAAGTTCTCGCAATCACTGCCACAGAGGGTTGCGTCAACGCAAATCAAGCCAACCACAACCTTCAAGCGATAATCTCCGAGCTGGATCCCGATAAATATCCCCGGTTGGGCATGGCCAGCAGCTGTGAAAATGCTCCGGCCGTCAACACCAGCTATCTGTTCGGGGAATTCCGGATTCGAGGTTTCTCAACGCCAACACGCCCAAACTTCAGAGAAACTGATTGGCGATATTATCCGTTCCAATCCTGACGAGGTCAGCATCCTTTGTCTGGGTCCACTGACCAACGTGGCTAAGGCATTTAAGCGGAACCCCACGCTGATCGGCAATGTCGACCGGATTGTGATGACGGGCGGCAGCACCTCTGGGAAAGGCAACATTACTGCTGCGGCAGAATTCAATTTTTACTTCGATCCACAATCCGCCCGAGAAGTACTCAAGTCCCGTGCAACTAAAACACTGTTGCCGCTGGACATTACCGAGTCGGTTAGTTTTGGACTGGGCCTGCTTGAAGAACTGCCGACGGTATCTTCTCGCATGGGGCACTTCTTGCGACAGATTCTACCTTTTGCGTTCCGTGCATATCGGCAGCAACTAGGACAAGAGGCGATCTATCTGAACGATGCCATCGGAGCACTGGCATTGTTGGAGCCACAACTATTTGAGTTCGAAATGATGGCCGGAGATGTCGAGACACAAGGCGAATTGACGCGTGGCACACTGGTGCTTGATCGACGGTCTCAACCCGAACTGCGCCCCAATGTCAACGTTGCTACAGGGCTACGTTCAGAGGACGCCTATCAGTATCTAGTAGACCAGTTGGTGACCGCGTCACGTCAAACTTGAGACCATTCGATCACCTTCTAGCGTCTAAGCCTCGACTCTTCGACTCTCTAGCGGGAGGAACCAGAGGTGCGAGCCCGGGTTGGGATCATGCGAAAATCATCGCGCTGCCCAATGGTCACATAGACCGTTTTGATATCACCCTTGCGATAGACCTTCACAGGAACCGATCGATTGATCTCTGTTAGGCTGACCGTTGTGACCAATTGAGAATCATCAACAACCGGTACGCGGTCGAATTCGACGATCACGTCACCAATTTGAAGATCGCTTGATGCTGCTGGAGAATTAGAAGTAATCGATGAAATCAAAGCGCCTTTGGAACGACGAAGCCCCAAAGCACGCGCTTTATCAGCAGTGTAGCGCACGTCAAGCGAGACGCCTAAGAATCCTCGTCGAACAAACCCAAGTTCGACCAGATCGTCAGCGATTCTCATCGCCATGTTGATTGGGATCGAAAAACCGATCCCGTCGCTACCACCACTGTTGCTGGCGATAGCTGTATTGATTCCGACGACTTCTCCTCGCAAGTTGATCATAGGCCCTCCACTATTGCCAGGATTGATCGCTGCGTCAGTCTGGAAGAAGTTTTGGAATTTGACTCCCTGCGGTCCCAACTCCAGATCGTGTCGCCCCATCGCACTGATGATGCCGTAGCTGACCGAGTGGCTTAATCCAAACGGACTACCGACTGCAACAACAAAATCGCCAACGCCAATCAAATCGCTATCACCAATTCGCGCGGCCACCAACCCCGGCTCGCTGACTTCCAATACAGAAAGGTCGGTTTCTCGGTCGTGCAACAATCGAGTTGGGTAGAAAACCCGTCCATCGGCTTCTAACCGAATGCCGTTGACTTTTGAATTTTCAATCACATGAAAGTTCGTCAATACGTACATGCGTCCGGCTTTTTGAAAGACGACGCCAGCTCCGGTTTCTTCAACAGTAGCCGGACGCAGATCCTTGGATTTATCGGTTGGTTTTGAAGCGGAAGACTTTTGCGGCTTCACGGCTTCCACATGAACCACAGTGGGTGCAACAACACTGACAATCCGTTTTATATGGCGATAGTGTTGTTCGATCAGAGAAGCATCCTTCTCTAGTTCGGCGTAAAGTTGATCTCTTCGGGTCTGCTTCGCGTCCTGATTGCGTTGTAACAACGGCGCGTTTCGCTGTTCAAGCCTGTTGGATGTGAATTGCTGCCCCAATGCTTGGGCACTGAAGCCACCGAACACCAATGCAGCGATCATCACGGTGTTAAGAGAACATTTGGCAAGCCATACAAAAGAGCGAGGCTCATCTGCAGCTCCGCCGTTACCGTGACGTCTCAGTTGGGGAGAATTCGTTGATTTGGGTAGGGGAGTGCTGAACATATATAATGTGAAGTGCCTGAATTGATTTTTGTATGATAACAATCTTGGTGCCGAATTGCATTTTAATTCGCCAAAAACAACTTGCTGCGAAAAATGGAACTCGGGTTAGGCGGAATCAGGAGACTTTAAAGTCCAATTCATTACCTTTGCTCTGCGCAACGCTACTATGCCAATGGCCCCTCACGCGGCAAACCACACTCGATGTCAACGAACTATAGTACGCATTAAGCCAGTAAAAAAGTTTTTCCAAATTTTACCAATTCATTTGATGGAGGAAAATTTTCAGACAAATGTGAACACTTAGTCTGCTGGAACGTATTCCGCGAACGGTTTCAAGCATGGATGAAGCTGGCTGTAACGATTGTTCGGGTCATACACTATTTGCGTGGTATCGATTTCTAAATTACGACGAGGTTATTTGACTGGCCCCTTAACGGAAGCTAAACCTTCCTACCGGAAACTGGTCAAGAGTTTGATCAGAGTCTGGCTGTTCGAAATCCCTTCGTTAAAAGTTTCCCCATGACTATTAAATCCCCAGCAACCCAATCCCCAGTAATCTCCAACTCCACTGATCTCGTTCTGCAATTGGCAGGCGGTGATCGACATGGCCAGTTGCTTCCTGTTAGTACAGCAAAATGTCTGTTGAGCAGTCTGATCGCCGACAAGACCGCGGCCGAAAAGTATCGCTGTGCGATTTTCCGGGGTGAAAAAGGCGTTGCGTTTAGAAGTTACAGCGAACTTGTGCTAGTCAACGGTAACAAAACATCGGTTCAGTGGCTAAAGGAAGGCGACACGATTCAGTTGACACCTGAGATGAAGGTTGTTGTTAAACAACTTGGTACGTTTGCACCAACGAAACCAACGAACACCTCAAAGGTAACACTTCCTGCGGCTCGCCAAGTCGCCAGCACCATCTCCATGGATTCTGCTTCTGATGGCGGGTCACCTACATCTGGCAAGGTTGTTGCTGAGGCTCCTGTAAACACAAAACCAGCCGCTGCTCCGATTTCCGTTCCCAAGGAATCTCAGGTTTCGCCTAGCGTTGATCACAATGCCGGCCAGCGAATGGAAGTGTTGAGCGACCAACTTAAAACGTTAGTAGATGCAGCTTCAGGGTCAGGAACAGTAACTGCTGCAGCTGAATTGAAGAACGAGCCTGCCTCAGATCGGCCCGCAGCAGAACCTCTAAGCGATCAAAAGATGGCTGATGCGTCGTCAAGCATTCAGGATTACTTGGACAAAGCCCTTGCATCACCAGGTAACGACTCGAACACCTCACCAACCCCAACGCCAACGCCACCAATGCCGGCTGATCCAGTAGCAGCAACGACAGAGTCTCGCAAACCCGAAGCCACTCGTGAACTCACCGCTTCTTCTGTTGCAGACAACGTCGCAAAGCTACGTAAAGAGGAAGTCGCCAGCAGCCTCAACCGCTTACTCTCCGGAACCGAGCAAACTCCGGTGGGCCAAGACCTCCTTGCTCCGTCAAGTGCAATCACTGCAGCTGATCAATCATCGGTTACACCGAAGACGAGTTCAGTTCTTTTGCCGGAAACCGCTCAGACAACAAGCGAAGTTCTTGCAAGCGATATTCTTGCTGAGTCGCCAATCGCTCCACCAGCCCAAGCCACAGCGGTTGCGACGCAGCCTGCAGCTGCCGATCCAGTTGAAGCAGCGGCACCTGTTGACGTTCCAAAAGCTCAATCTTTAGAGTTTTTGAAGTCTCTTGGAATTGATGCGGACGAACTTGGACTCAACAAAAAAACACCAGCTCAGGAAAATCCAACTCCGGCAGTGCCTCAACCAGTGCTACCTGTGGAAGGCGCTCCTTCAGTCGCTCTCCCTACCGCTGACGAAATCATCGCCTCGGCGTCACTGGGTTCTGTCGCTCAAGGAGATTCAGCTTCTGTCGTTCCTGCTGAAATAGTGGTCGAAGAGGAAGCTGCTGAACCTGCTGCT
>CAZDBE010000100.1:11570-17115 GCA_964503675.1 uncultured Pirellulaceae bacterium
TTCTGTCGTTCCTGCTGAAATAGTGGTCGAAGAGGAAGCTGCTGAACCTGCTGCTAAACCCCAAAAGGCGGAAAGCGTCGCTGACGTATTGGCTCGCATGCAGAACGCTGGTTCACTAGACAGCTTCAGCATGGACGGCCCGGCCGAAGAAGCAAGTTCGGAGCCAGTTGCCAGTGTGCCAGCTGAAGTCGCTCGTCCGAAGCCGCAGGTTTCTGAAACAGTTGTCGTGGAAGAGCCTACGGAAAGCGAATCAGCGGGAGACGAAGACAACTCTGTCGAGGACTATATGAGCCAGCTACTAAACCGTATGCGTGGCGGCGATGATGCCGAAGAGACCGAAGGCAAAAAGTCGGAAGCAGCCAAGCCCGCACCCAAGAAAGAAGTAGCAGCGAAAACCGAGATCGTCGAAACGGCTGAAGTTGAGCAACCTCAAAAGACGCTTACGGCTGAACAATTCGTACCTAAAGAGAAAGCCGTCCGAATGAAATCATTCGATTCGCTTCGCGAGATTGCCAACAACAGTAATCGCTCGGCGATTCAGGACCATCTCGCCAACCAGCGGAAGGTTTCAACGCAAACCAAACTACAACTCGCTTTGATTAGCCTTGGATTTGGAATTCTCTTCTTCCTAATGTCTTGTATGTTCTCTGCCAAAATCAGTATTGGCGGAATGTTCTGCGGAATAATTTTCCTACTCTGCGGAGTCGTTTTCGCCAAATACTACCGCGACGAGAAAAAGCTCGATGAGAGCATCACCCAAGCGCAGAAAGCAAAGGCGTAAGCCAAGCTACAATCTTGAGAGAAAGACTTCGAGCATTGGTCGCTTTGAAGTCTTTTTTTATAGACGGGCCTGTGGCAATCAATCGCAGCAAATTCGTGCGAGCGGCTGATTAATTAGCTTATGATCTAAAATCCTCGATCAGCCTGAATGTCAGCGAAATCACGCAAGTGGTAGCCAATTCCGGCCGAATCACAAACTCGGCAAAACGCCCGCAGTGCTACACCGAATCCATCTGGGCCGCTGAATCCGCCGAACTGCCCTCCACCTTTCACGTGTGGCTCCATGTCCGCGAAAACTCCGGGCACTCCACGCGCCTTCATTCGGCTTTCCAGCTCTGGGATGAAGCCCGCAAAATCCTGCATAATACGTTGATGCCCTGACTGACCAATGTCGGCCGGCACAAAATGCTTGATCGATTCTTCATCTACGTGCTCAACACGCGCTGATCCCGATGGATCCTTGAAGTCCTTAATATGAATCCAGCCCATTCCCGGTTTCATGGCAACATACTGATCGTAGATCTCTTCTTCGCTGTAACCTTGCATGACTAAATTTCCGCCATCGAAAATCAGTACCAGTGCCTCGTTGGCGATCTGTTGGTGCATTTTGGCGAGAGCCTGGCCGTTCTGCCCAACGAGGTTAGCTTCGACCTCCAAACCGAAAGTCACCCCACGCTGGTCGCAAGCTTCTGCGATCTGCCCAACCTGATCGACGGCCTGTGCAAAGTGGTCCTCGATTGGCGATCCCTTGGGGTGGTAGAACGAGAACCCGCGAATTAGTTTCGTACCAAACGTTTCGGCCAACTCACAAGCGCGAACGACCTCATCGGTAAGGTATTGATCAAACGGACGGTACCCAGTCGAGGTCCCGTCATCGACGTCGCACAATTTCACCTTTCCAATCGGCGATCCGATCGACGAAACAGAAAGCCCGTACTCGTCCAACTTCTCTTTGACAGTGACGATCTCACTGTCGTCAAGTGCCATCACGTTTTTCACACCGTTGCCGGCATCAATAAACCGAATGGAGAAATAACGCATCCCCAATGCTGCCAATGCAGCAAACTGTTGATCGATAGTTTTTTGGTTGGCGGCTTCGTCGGCAAAGCCAGAAAGTAAAATGTTGCTGCTCATAATTTGCTTTGATTTTCGGTTTTCAGTTTTCAGTGTTCGGCAAGCTATGGCTACTCGGAGTGCTCAACTTTGATGATAGAAGAGATTCCGCCACGCGGAGTAAACTTTGCCGTCAGCAGCGCCCATTTGGGCTGCACGACTGCAACAAAATCGTCCAAAATCGTATTGGTGATATTCTCGTAGAAAATCCCCTCGTTACGAAACGACTGTAAGTACATCTTTAGAGACTTTAGCTCAACGCAAAGTTTGTCTGGCGTGTACTCAAACACCATTGTCCCAAAGTCGGGCTGACCCGTTTTCGGGCAAACGGACGTGAATTCTGGACAAACAATCTCGATTTTATAGTCGCGGTCGGGAAACTGGTTCTCAAACGACTCTAGCTTGTCGCGGAAACTATCACTGCTCATTACAATGCTCGCAAATCACTTTATTAAATGGCCGAGCCGATGCTCAACCGCTGTTTATAAACGTTGAAGATCCAAAAGATACTCGATCATTGTTTGCTGACCAAGATAGAATAACCCCGAATGCGAATTTCAGAAATATATCGCTCAGATCAAGGGGAAGGAGCGCTGACCGGCACGCCCAGTATCTTCGTTCGGACCAGCGGATGTAATTTGCGATGCGGCTTTTGCGACACGCCATTTGCATCATGGGAGCCCGAAGGGCCAAACCTCAGCCTTGATGAAATCATGCAGCAAGTTCTCGACATCGCCTCGACAGATACCAAGCTGAAACATGTGGTCATCACCGGAGGCGAACCGATGCTGCCGGTAGAAATCGTCGCACTTTGCCAGAGACTGAAACAACATCCGTTCCACATTACGATCGAAACTGCGGGAACGGTAGACCGAGAAATCGCCTGCGACTTAATGTCCGTCAGCCCCAAAATGTCAAATTCAACGCCGGACTTCAGTAGGGCAGGGCAGTGGGTAGAAAAACATGAACGATCACGCCGTTGCCCTGAAGTGGTTACCGCTTTGATCGGTCGCTGCGACTATCAAGTAAAATTCGTCGTCAAAACCCCGGATGATCTCGCAGAAATTCTTGAATTCCTCGAAGATGTTCCGACAATCGAAAACGAAAAGGTCCTCTTGATGCCCGAGGGAGTTTCAACGGACAGCCTACTGGCCAAAGTGGACTGGTTGGAGAAAATCTGTGAGCGTCATGGATTTAAACTTTGCCAGCGCCAGCATATTTTCTGGTACGGTAACCAACGCGGAACCTAACTTGTTTCTCGATCAGCTTGATCAATAAAAACATTCTGAAAGCACCCCACCAAAATGCGCAGTTTCACCTTTCTGATCTTTGTTGTGATGACGTTTATTTGCTGGGGGCTATACGGTCCCGTGCTGCACGTTGGGCAAGAAACCCTCGGCGGCGGCCACGGTCAAAAAAGTCTGTTGCGTCCGTTGATCTGCGTTGGCTTCGCGTACTTTTTGATTGCCGTAATTTTTCCGCTGGTAGTATTAAAAACCAAAGGGGAAAAGGGGGCCTGGTCATTCAATGGATTTATCTGGTCCTTCATCGCGGGTGCGGTTGGCGCAGTCGGCGCTCTAGGAATCGTTCTGGCGTTTAAGTTTGGCGGGAAACCATTTTACGTTATGCCGCTTGTGTTCGGACTGGCGCCTATTATTAACACGCTTGTAACGATGTTGATGGGCCGAACTTTCAAACAGGCTTCGTTGCCGTTCTATCTAGGAATCGTAATCGTCGCCATCGGCGCCGCAGGCGTGCTTTACAACAAACCCAAACCCGTGAAACCGGTGGCCCAAGAAATTGCGGCTATCGCCGACGAAATCGTTGCCGACGCGGGAGTCAGTGTTCCTGCGCCAACCACTGACGGCACCAACCCATTGTGGATTGGACTAAGCATCGCGTTGACCGCGTTGTGCTGGGGAGCATACGGACCTGTCTTACATAAAGGGCAAGCCAAAATGCAGGGCAGTCGACTGCGTCCATTTTTGTGCGTCGGTCTGGCCTATTTCGTGATCGCAGTCGTCGCCCCGCTGTTTATGTTAGGAGTCCTCGAAGACCCCGGCAGCTTCGATAACCTGTCGGGCATCGCTTGGTCGTTTGCCGCGGGAGCCACCGGAGCGATTGGGGCACTGGGAATCATCTACGCGTTCAACTTTGGTGGTAAGCCGTTGTATGTCATGCCGCTGGTTTTTGGGTTCGCACCTGTCGTTAACACCTTCTATGAGATTGCTACCAAAAATCTCTATGGCCAAGTGCCTCAACTGTTTTTCATTTCGTTGGGGATGGTCATCTTAGGTGCCGTAATGGTACTGGTCCTCGCCCCCCGCAAGAAACCCGCACCAGCGGTTGCCACGAACTGATTCCATTTCATCTACCATGACCGATCAAGATAACAATAACGACGCGGAGCTAGTTGCTCGCATTGACGCTCTGCTAAGTCACGTTTGGATGGTACGCGCCTTTGTCAAGCACTGCGAAGAAGCCGAAGAGGACGACGAGCTAAACGATGTTCAGCGCACGCTGTATGACTACATGCTGGCTCTAGGGGCGCCGCTGCAGTCCGGCGATCACGCCAAATACCTCAAACAGGCCAAAAAGAAACTGAAGAAACTGATGGCCGCAAAAGATTTGTTCGTCGAAATTCAGCCAGAAATTTCTTCGCACACGAACTTCAAAATGGCTGCCACATCGCTGTCCCAAGCGGTTCGCCAGATCGAATCAATCCTGACATCGTAAATGTAGCGCAGCGTTACCGATCCCTTGTATCCACTGGCCCAAATGCAACACGATGAGGCGAGCTTGGCCCCGTAGGAGTCCCACCGTCGTGAATTGGTTGCGTTGTAGTTGGCGCGATCGAGGCCAGTAACTGACCAAAGACAGGCTCGGCTGGATAGACTTGTTGACCACTCAGCAGCGTCGCGTAAGCCTTTTCCCGCGCGCCTGCCTGCAACTGCATCTGCCCCAGTTGAAAGAAAATTTGTTTCGAGCACTGCGGACGCGCTGCAGCCATTTCCAAGACAGCAATCGCTGGCTCCGTTTGCTTTAACGCAACCAGCGCTTCCGCTTTTGCCAAAACTGCAGCGTCAGGTTGATTCGCAACGGTGTGCTGGCCAAGCCAAGTTTCGGTCGCCGAGAGAGATTGCATTGGACGCCCCATCGCCAAATATGTCTGTGCAATCAGTAGCTGCACTTCTTCGTTCTTGCCATCCAACCCTGAAGCGCGTTGGAAGTGCTTCAGTGCCGTTTGTCGATCACCTTTGCCCGCGGCCAATTTACCTTTCAAAACCCAAGCTTGGGATAGACGGTAATCCTTCTCCAATGCTAGGTCGGCGTGCCGATTGGCCGGTAGCCAATGCCCGGCAGCCAAGTGCATATTTCCGACCTCAACATGCAGGGCCGGATCGCCAGAATTCGCAACCGCTGTCTCCATGGTGATAATGGCCGAATTGATATTGCCCTGATCAAACTCTGTGCGAGCGAGGTTAGCCGCCAGCCGGTGATCTTCTGGAAGTTCACGGGCCGCGTTCGAAAAATATGTTTTCGCTTTGGCCAAATGGCCTTGCTTGACGGCAGCGAATCCATCGCGTGCCCAGTTCCTAGCCGAGCTAACTTTTTCAAACGATGAAGATCGAAATGACTGCATGGTCTGACA
>CAZDBE010000101.1:0-16950 GCA_964503675.1 uncultured Pirellulaceae bacterium
CTGGAACGGTTCCGGCATGCACGCTAACTTCTCGAATTCAACCCTGCGTGACTGTGGTGACGAGTCGACTTACAACAAGATCTGTGAAGCTTTCCGACCTCGCGTCAAAGAACACATTGCTGTTTACGGTGCCGACAACGATCAGCGTTTGACCGGCGATCACGAAACACAGCGTATCGACGAGTTCAGCTTTGGCGTTTCGGATCGCGGAGCTTCAATCCGCATCCCAGTTGGAACAGTCACAAGTGGCTGGAAGGGTTGGTTGGAAGATCGTCGCCCTGCCTCCAACGCAGATCCTTACAAGGTTGCTGCTGAAATCATCAAAACCGTCAAGTCTGCCTAAGACTTGGTCTGATTGAATTAGATTTTGAATTAGCCCTGCTGGTCTCCAGCAGGGTTTTTTCGTGGACTTGGGCAGTGTTGACAACGCGTGCGTCAAAACAACCCTGTCCAAAAGGCATAGCCTGAACGCACTGTTTGAGTCATAATTGGTTCATGTGGCCAGAAAAAGATCAGACCGTTGAACTACTCGATCAGGCGCGTCAAGGAGACGAGTCTGCCGTTAATGCATTGATGGACCGCCATCGCAATTCGCTCCGGCAGTTGGTGCGCATGCGGCTAGATCAAAAGATTCAAAAACGTGTCGACGTCAGCGATGTGGTTCAAGATGTTTTGGTAGAAGCCAACCGGCGACTGCAACGGTACTTGGACAACCCCATCATGCCGTTTCATCTTTGGATGCGGCAAATCGCCAAAGACCGGATCATTGACGCTCACCGTCGCCATCGAGTCTCCGCCAAGCGGTCTGTCGATCGAGAACAACAGATGGTTGCACCGCGCGGATACGACCAATCTTCGATTCACTTGGCCTCGCTGCTGGGAGACCAACGCCTGACTCCTGCTGCTGCCGCATTGCAACAAGAAATGGCCAAGAAAGTTGAACAAGCGATTTCGAAACTGGAAGAAAAAGACTGCGAAATCATCGTGATGCGTCACTATGAGCATTTGACCAACCAAGAAATTGGCAAAGTGCTTGACCTATCTGAACCCGCAGCCAGCATGAGATACCTTCGCGCAATTAGGCGGCTGAGGCAGGTGATGCAGGACGACGGGCACTCTAGCGAGGCGTAAAAAACTTTGGCTTCTTCCGCGATGAAATACAGTTGTAGGCGAGGTAGGGAATGGTCGGTCAAGAAAAACAGAGTGCTGCCGAATTGGAGTACGACCAATCTCTGGCCAATCTAATCACGGAACTTGCCGACCGAACCAACGCGGGGGAGAAAGTCGAACTAGAGGCCACATGCAAGAAGCACCCTCAGTTCGAATCCGACCTGCGCGATCTATGGGGGACGATCGTCGTTACTCGCGCGGCGGCTGATGAAATGGCAACACGCTCGTTTTCACCAGATTCCGATATCCGCATCCCCGGGCTAGAAGTTCCCTACGACTTGGGGACGTACGTACTCGAAGAGGAGATTGGTCGCGGCGGAATGGGCATCGTCTACCGCGCCACTCGAAAATCTGATCAGAACCAGATCGCGATCAAGATGATCCTCAAAGGCGATTTCGCCTCGGCGGTCGAGCGCGAGCGGTTTCAGGCAGAGGCCGAAGCCGCAGCAAGGCTGGCTCATAAAAACATCGCCCCAATCTACGAAATTGGCGAACACGAAGGGCTCGCGTTTTTCTGCATGAAACTAATCGACGGAGGCACGCTGACAGATAAACTGGCCAGCGGGCCTCTGCGTGCGCGAACTGCCGGGACCATCATGTCTGACCTTAGCGATGCGATTAGCTACGCTCACTCACAAGGTGTACTTCACCGGGACTTGAAACCGTCCAATATCTTGCTGGACTCCGATGGTCACGCCTACGTCGTCGATTTTGGCTTGGCGAAACAAAACTCCAGTCGTGCTAGTCTGACTAGATCGGGTGCCATTTTGGGTACGCCGGCTTACATGTCCCCCGAACAAGCCGCCGGTGCGAAAGGAGAAGTTGGCGATGTCAGCGATGTCTATAGTCTAGGAGCAATTCTCTATCACATGCTGACCGGTCGTCCACCATTTCTTGGAGCATCGCCTGTCGATACGCTGCTGATGGTGATGGAGCAAGATCCTATCATGCCCCGGGTGCTCAATCGGCGGGTGGACCGACGATTGGAAATGATCGCGCTTCGTTGCCTACAAAAACCGCAGGATCTACGTTACGATTCGGCGGCAGATCTAAAACGCGATTTAAAGGCCTATCTCAACGATGAATCTATTTCGGCTAGAGAAGGTCGATTCATGCAAGTGATTGGCAATGTGTTTCGCGAAACGCATCATGCCCAAGTGCTTGAGAACTGGGGCGTGATTTGGATGTGGCATTCACTGGTCCTTCTGATTGCAAGCCTTGCGACGAATATGCTGGCGTTGTTTCGCGATAACAATCGGATTCACTACTGGTTGATGTGGACCGTTGGACTTGGGACTTGGGCCGTAGTGTTCTGGTTTGTTAGGCGCACGATGGGGCCAGTCACCTTTGTTGAGCGACAGATCGCACACGTTTGGGCCGCTGCGATGGCCTGTGTTGCGTTCCTATTTCCTTTGGAAGCAGCACTTGGACTGGAAGCGCTTTCTTTGGCACCATTATTGGGAGTCGTGGCCGCCATGGTATTCCTGATCAAGGCGGGAATTCTTTCGGGGACTTTCTATATTCACGCGGTGGTCATGTTTGGGACAGCAATTCTGATGGCCTGCTTCCCTCAATACGCAATGATGCTGTTTGGTTTTGCCTCTGCAGCGTGCTTCTTTACCGCCGGCTGGAAGTACAGTCGGCGTCGACGTCGATCGATGGCCTAGTCTCGATTTCTCCCACATGTTAGGTATCGCGTCCCCACTGCCGAGGGATGGCTGTTCGTTACAACCGTCACAGCCGCGCGAAGCTGAACGAAAACCAACGTAACGCATGCCGAAATCGCCCGTTCCGAGAAACCGAAACAAAAATACAGCTTTTCTTGACCGTTAAAGTTTGACAACCCATTGTCGTGTCATAGGTTTATGTGAGTTCAGCGACTGACCTCTTGGAAACGAGTTGACTCACCTGCCGAGGACCTTTGGGTTCAACGCATTGTGACCTGCTAATTTTTTTACGGGGCCGCTGAATCATGCAGGGCAGACGAAAGTCTGTTCAGTGAAAACAGTCCCACCTTACCGAGCCATCTGGCTCACGCCCATTTCAGGCGATTATTTTTATTCCGTCGGAGGAAAAAATTATGAAAAACCTAATGACTAAAGTTCAAAACTTCATCAATGACGAATCTGGCCCTACAGCTGTTGAATACGCTGTTATGCTGGCGTTGATTATCGTTGTGTGTATCACTGCTGTGACTGCAATCGGTAACTCTGCTAACACTCAGTTCCTTGCTGTTGACGCTGCTCTGCAGCCAGGCGGAAACTAGACCTAATCTAGTTTGACGGATCAAAGGCCCCTGTGGAAATTTCCATAGGGGCTTTTTTTATGCTCCCACACACTACTGGACCTAAAGGAAAGCACGATGGAATTTATGCAATCCCCCGAGGCAATGGAGCACGCTTTTGCCCTAATTTGCGTTTTTTTCACGACAATGGCTGTAATTGCGAGCTACGTTTTAACCCTTCGGTAGAGCCAATCACCCATTGGTAAACCACGCATTTAGCCACTTTTACGCTGAACACCGAATAACAAGACAACTCGCAGCCTCCCCTAGGCTCGCTCCCCAACAAGTAGGATTTTTCGATGTACGACCTCATTACTTCAGACAATTGGATGCAATTCGGATACTGGACCGTAGCGATCTTCGCTGTCGTGGCCGCCTGGATTGACGGGACAGAATTAAGGGTCCCCAACAAACTAACGCTACCGTTTGTCGCTGCTGGATGGGTCTTCACTATGATTGCATTCGAACTACAAGGCGACGCTTGGTACTACGGACTGGGATACTCGCTACTGGGAACGGTTGTCGGCTGTTTGACCTTGCTGCCCTTCTACGCGATCGGTGGCATGGGAGGTGGCGACGTGAAAATGATGATGGGAATTGGTGCGTGGATTCTAGCAACCAACGTCTTCTACTCGTTCTGCGTTGGCGCAATTGTCGGCGGTGTTCTCGCTGTTGCCATGGCAATCCACGCTGGGCAATGGAAGAAGCACTACGATCAGTTCTTCTATATGTTCAACGAAATCGTGACCATCAGAAATCCTGAGGTACTTGCTGAGATCGCAGCAGATAGAAAGCCAACAATGCGTCTTCTCCCCTATGGAATTCCGATGGCCATCGGAACTTTGATCTTCATGGGATGGGAAGGAATGCTTGTGTGATCACCTGATAGGCAGAATCACACAAGTTAAACAACTCAACTAACAAGACCGGCAAGGTGATAAACCTTGACGGTCTTGTTGCTTATAGGGGCCGTGACGGGGATGCATTGTTGTCGCCTCAATGTGACTTCACAGACTCCTTCACAAGCTCTTGTAACTTCTTCGTCTAGAACATCGCGACGATGGACTATTAATACAGCCCAATTCTTCCTCGGCGGCTTAAAACGGCTCCTGAACTCTTGACGGACAGCGCTGAACCGCAGAATGCATGAAACGCCCCAGCTCATATCGCTGGCGCACCGAGTGACACAAGCAACCAACGGTCTGATCTTGTTTCTCTCTACCTCATCGATTTCTCCCACATGTTAGGTATCGCGTCCCCACTGCCGAGGGATGGCTGTTCGTTACAACCGTCACAGCCGCGCGAAGCTGAACGAAAACCAACGTAACGCATGCCGAAATCGCCCGTTCCGAGAAACCGAAACAAAAATACAGCTTTTCTTGACCGTTAAAGTTTGACAACCCATTGTCGTGTCATAGGTTTATGTGAGTTCAGCGACTGACCTCTTGGAAACGAGTTGACTCACCTGCCGAGGACCTTTGGGTTCAACGCATTGTGACCTGCTAATTTTTTTACGGGGCCGCTGAATCATGCAGGGCAGACGAAAGTCTGTTCAGTGAAAACAGTCCCACCTTACCGAGCCATCTGGCTCACGCCCATTTCAGGCGATTATTTTTATTCCGTCGGAGGAAAAAATTATGAAAAACCTAATGACTAAAGTTCAAAACTTCATCAATGACGAATCTGGCCCTACAGCTGTTGAATACGCTGTTATGCTGGCGTTGATTATCGTTGTGTGTATCACTGCTGTGACTGCAATCGGTAACTCTGCTAACACTCAGTTCCTTGCTGTTGACGCTGCTCTGCAGCCAGGCGGAAACTAGACCTAATCTAGTTTGACGGATCAAAGGCCCCTGTGGAAATTTCCATAGGGGCTTTTTTTATGCTCCCACACACTACTGGACCTAAAGGAAAGCACGATGGAATTTATGCAATCCCCCGAGGCAATGGAGCACGCTTTTGCCCTAATTTGCGTTTTTTTCACGACAATGGCTGTAATTGCGAGCTACGTTTTAACCCTTCGGTAGAGCCAATCACCCATTGGTAAACCACGCATTTAGCCACTTTTACGCTGAACACCGAATAACAAGACAACTCGCAGCCTCCCCTAGGCTCGCTCCCCAACAAGTAGGATTTTTCGATGTACGACCTCATTACTTCAGACAATTGGATGCAATTCGGATACTGGACCGTAGCGATCTTCGCTGTCGTGGCCGCCTGGATTGACGGGACAGAATTAAGGGTCCCCAACAAACTAACGCTACCGTTTGTCGCTGCTGGATGGGTCTTCACTATGATTGCATTCGAACTACAAGGCGACGCTTGGTACTACGGACTGGGATACTCGCTACTGGGAACGGTTGTCGGCTGTTTGACCTTGCTGCCCTTCTACGCGATCGGTGGCATGGGAGGTGGCGACGTGAAAATGATGATGGGAATTGGTGCGTGGATTCTAGCAACCAACGTCTTCTACTCGTTCTGCGTTGGCGCAATTGTCGGCGGTGTTCTCGCTGTTGCCATGGCAATCCACGCTGGGCAATGGAAGAAGCACTACGATCAGTTCTTCTATATGTTCAACGAAATCGTGACCATCAGAAATCCTGAGGTACTTGCTGAGATCGCAGCAGATAGAAAGCCAACAATGCGTCTTCTCCCCTATGGAATTCCGATGGCCATCGGAACTTTGATCTTCATGGGATGGGAAGGAATGCTTGTGTGATCACCTGATAGGCAGAATCACACAAGTTAAACAACTCAACTAACAAGACCGGCAAGGTGATAAACCTTGACGGTCTTGTTGCTTTTTACAGACAACAATTTTCTTCAACGCCGGCATCTACAAAGTGCCGAAGAGAGAGAATGCAAGCATTGCCGCTAGCACAGCTGACGCCCTATGCTCCAAGATGGAAGCAACTGTACCCAGGACGGGATCGCGTCGACCTTCAACCATCTAACTTTGTGGACTACGTCCGACACTTTTTGGGGTACTCAGATGAAATCGAAAACGTTAATCGCACTCTTTATTGCCCTCGGCTGTGGCGTTCTCGCTGCGGTTGGGATTGTGAATGCAATCGGGGACAACAGCGGCGCTGTCGTTGAAGCAACCGCTCCAGTTCTAGTGGCAAACGACTTTCTGGATATCCACACGCCGTTGACAGAAGAAAACTGCCACGTTGAACACTGGCCCGTTAAGCTAATTCCCAAAGAAGTCGTTTCTGACATCGCTAGCATTGATGGCATGTTCAACAAAATGCGTCTGTCTAAGGGCTTGCCAATCATGATCGAGCAGATCGCTGATGAGTCGTTCTTCCAGCAAGACATGATTCCGCCAGGGCACAAGGTGGTAGCAGTGAAGGTGAAGGAGGACGATACGATTTCGGGCCTGTTGAAACCTGGTCAGCAAGTGGACATCATCGGTGTCGTCGATATACCTTCGAAGGACAAAGGCCGTACCCGTCTGAAAATTGCCAAGACATTTCTCAAGGGAATTCGTGTTTATTCAATCAACGGTGTCCGCGACGGTTCAGCCGCCTCGGACGAAAAAGGCCGACGAGGCGATGCTGTGGTTGGAGTTTTGGTTACCGAGAAACAGTCTGAGCAAATCGTCCTCGTACAGCGCGTGGGAGCTTTGAAACTGGTCCTTCGAGCGAAAATGGACAATCTGGATCCTGAAGCCAATCCGGACTTCAATCAGCTGTTTGCCGGTATTATCTCCGATCCAACTGCTCAGGAAGAGCCCGAAGTAGAGGAAGTCACCGAAGTTAAGGACGAAGCACCAAGTTTTGTGATGACGGTCTACAACGGGTTGGAATCAGAAAGCCATAGTTTCGACGAGAATGGTCGGCTGTCCAAGCCTGTCAACCAATCAGAAGGATTTACCTACGGAAAGAATCACCGACCACAGGGCGGCGATGAATCAGAGGTGAGTTTCGGCGATCCGTCAGAGTTTGAGGAAGAGTTCGACGAAGATCAATACCAAGGTGAGTAATTCTGATTCTCACGACTAGCGACAAGGTACCAACCATTCCGTTGGTGCCTTTTTTGCTGTTAAAAATTTCTATTTCGACTTATCTGGTCGGTAACGATATTCCGATAGATCCTTTGGTTCCAGATGTCATGGATGACATCGGCCAATGCCCTAGCCAACCTGAAATGAATGGTTGAGCTGCCGCAACGCGAGGATTCACGGATGAACATGCGTATCAAATTAACTATTCTGGGTTGCCTAACGACCCTGTTCTGCGTCTGCTCTGGCAGCGCTAATGCTTTTCAGGGGATTTCTGGACCTCGCTTTGAGGTCAATGAATCCGTCGAATCTCTCGACATCATCGCTGGATCTGCAAGAAGGCTGAAGTTCGCCTATCAGGTTCCTGAGCTGATGGTGGAGAATCCTGAAGTGATACAGGCATCTCCAGTTTCTCCCAATGAAATTCTGGTAACTGGTCTCAAGCCGGGTGTCTCTTCGATCACGATCAGTGACCCCGACAAGAACCTCCAGACGATCGCCATTGAGGTGCTTGTTGATACACGCAAGCTAGAGCTGGCATTTAACAACTACTTCCCCAACTCGCAAATCAAAGTACACCCACTCAATTCTGGAGTCATTCTGGCAGGGCACGTTGCTCGAGCCGATCAAGTGGCCAATATCATGAAGGTGGCCGCAGATTACTTCCCGACCAACGTTGTTAACCAGCTTCAAGTAAATGGCAATCAAAACATCGCCATCAAAGTTGAAGTCTATGAGGTTTCACGAACAAAGCTTCGTGAGTTGGGTGTGGATTGGGCGGTCTTTGCCGGTAGAGTGAGAGCGTTCACCAGCATCTCTGATATTCTAAGCGTTGCTGCAGATGGCGAACTCCAGACCTCCAATGATGACACGTTCTCATTTGGAGTATTGAACGATGGTGAATTCTTCCAAACAGTCATCAAAGCCCTCGAGCAGAACAACGTTGCCAAGCTATTAGATCAACCTGTTTTGGTTGCCCAGAACGGTCGCCCGGCTGAGTTCCTCTCAGGCGGTGAAATTCCAATTCAGACAGCCGCTGGCCTCGGAGCTACTCAAGTTGAATTCCGCCCTTTTGGCACAAAACTGGACATGGTTCCGATCGTTCACGGTAATGGCGAATTGACACTAGAAGTACGAGCTGAAGTCTCTGAGGTCGCGCCTGAGCTGGCCAACAATGGCATACCGGGCTTCCGTGTCCGAAGAGTCAATACGGGGGTCAAAATGCGAGCCGGACACACACTGGCTTTGGCAGGAGACTATCGCGAGATCGTATCCACTGAAAGCCGCGGAATTCCAAAGCTGAAGCATTCACCGTTCTTTGGTCCGATGTTCCGCAACGTATCTGACTCAGTAAATGAAACCGAGCTGGTTTTCCTGATCACACCACGTTTTGTCAGCGACGTAGAAGCTTCGCAACTGCCGGCTGATCGACCCGGTCGCCTGACGACCTCTCCATCGGATCATGAACTTTATGTTGACGGTTACACAGAAGTTCCTAGATGTAACGACGACTGTCCCGTCAGCGATTCATTCGGATCAAATGGCCCAACTGGCTCCGCCCAAAGCATGTCAATGCAAGGTGGGTATTCACAACAAGGCATGGGCGTTGACCAAGGCAGTATGGGTTATCCATCTCCTCAGATGCAGCCAATGGCTCAACCCTACCAACAACAGCAACAAATGTATGGTCCCGTTGGAGCTGCCAAACAGTCATCTCCTGACCGACATGCGAACTCTGGATTCGCCTGGCCGACGAGTTCAACGACTCGATAGGTAACGATTGTAACAGTAAGGTCGGCATCTCTCACTTCTCAAGCGTTAGATGCCGATTCTATTTCTGGGCAGTCTGGGTAAGTCCCTCACGATCAGAATCGACTGAGTAATATTTGGAACGGAATTCAATGAGCGGAACTCTTCGTGTTGTCATTTGTGACCCAAATGAATCCACTCGAGACAGTCTCAAGAAATCCCTAATGGGGATGGAAGAGATATGGCTGGAAGCAGATTCGTCTCAGTACAGCCGTTTTCCAGAAGTTGCGGAAAAGGCGGCGCCAGATGTTGCGATCGTAGATATCGATAGCGATGAGAACGAGGCACTGGAAACTGTCAAAACTGTAGCCAGGGCCCACCCAAAATGCGGAATAATCGTCGTCAGCTCAAGAGCCGATGGGCAGTTGATTCTTAAGTCGATGCGAGCGGGAGCAAAGGAGTTTCTTAACTCGCCTTTGAAACTTGATGAACTGTTCGCTGCCATTGAAAGAGTTGACACCGCCGCCGGCGGAGAGAAGCGAACCAAAGGTGGAGAGATCATCACCGTTGCGGGAGCTTCAGGTGGAGTTGGATCGACTTCCGTCGCTGTCAACGTTGCCGTTGCCATGGCTCAGCAACCCGGAAATACAGTCGCGCTGGTCGATTTAGACTTCGCGTTGGGCGACGCCGATGTCTTTCTGGACATGATCCCCGAGTACACTCTGCTTGATGTAACTCAAAACATTGGTAGGCTCGACCTTGCCCTCCTTCGCAAGTCACTAACAAAGCATGAATCAGGTGTCTACCTTCTTCCACGACCAGTACAGGTCGAAGGTATCGATATCGTTCCTTCGGACGACTTTCGACGAGTGCTTGGATTGCTTAAGGCATCCTTCACGCACGTCATCGTCGATCTATCTAAGACCTACAATCGTCTGGACATGGCCGCCTTAGAGGCTTCCAACACGGTCATTCTGCTGACACAGCTAGACCTTCCTTGCCTCAGAAACGTTGTCCGCCTGTTCTCCGCTTTCGAGCAGCTGGAGAATGTTTCTTCCAAAGTCAAAGTTGTCGTCAACCGCAGCGGTCTAGACAAAATGCAAATCAGCGCTGACAAAGCAGAAGAAACAATCGACCGGGAGATTTACGCGCGAATTCCGAATAACTACTTCGTCATCTCTGAATGCCGTAACAATGGTGTCCCGCTTCTAATGCAGGCTCCCAAAACAGCCATCACCCAAGCCATCCAAGAACTGGCCAACAAACTCAACGGTATCGCTCCCGAAGAAGGCGATGAAACTGATGACAATGGTGGAAAGAAGAGCTGGTTGAAGTTCCTATCCAAAGGCGCCACAGGATAACGGCTGGGAACCGCTCAAATTCTTCTCCTGAATTCTTGAGCGACTTCAGCTACGAATCACTCTGTTCGTGGAAGTGTTCGTTTTGAGTTGGAATCAGACAGTTTAGTATCCCGCGCAGCACTTCCGCCGGCGAACCATTGGCGTCCACCTCGGCAACCATTTCAGGTGGAAAACAAGCCAGTAGCGGAGCGGATCTCTCTCGATAGACTTCGAACCGCCGCCGTACTACATCTTCATTTCCGTCGTCCGCGCGGTTCTCACGGATCGCTCGCCGCCTCATGCGGTGAACCATATCCTCCTCGTCACTGCATTTCATGTGAATCACCTTGAGAATGTCCAGATGATCTTTGACCAGTTCTGTCTGTTCTACATTCCTCGGAATGCCATCGAGAACCAACAAGTCTTCGCGCGGCTTGAAGCGAGACAGCGCTACATAGGCATGCAACGCTTTTTTCCAAATCCGTACGGTCAGCTCATCGGGCACCAACTGCCCCTGTGAACTGTACTGATAGACTTGTTTCCCGTCATCGCTACCAATGTCAATCGAGCGAAAAACTTCGCCGACTGAAAGGTGGAAAAAACCGGGAACCGTCCCAAGAATCGTCCCCTGCGTACCTTTTCCTACACCGGGAGGGCCAAACAACAAAATAGAGCGAAACGTTTCTTCCATGAACCTTACCTTTTTCTGGAAACTATTTTTTTGTTGAGCCTACGGCTGTCTTTGAGGTGGACCCGCCATTTGTAGCGGAAACTTCAATCGCCTTCTTCAGTATTTCATCAACTGAATGCCGTTTCTTGAAATCCTCCTTGAACAACTTTCCTTTCACAGCACCGTCTTTTCCAATGATGAAAGTACCAGGGTAGGGCAGTCCGCGTTTGTATTCCAAATCAAGCGCCCTAATTGTTTTGCTGCCCTCATCACTTAACAAACGATAAGAAAGCTGTTTCTTCTTTGCGAATGTTGCCAATTTCGAAACTGAATCATAGGACAACCCTACCAGCTGCAGCCCATTTTTGGCGAACTCAGGTTGTTTACTTTGCAGTTGAACCAACTGCCGCTTGCAAAAGGGTCACCAATCGGCCGAACGATATACCACAAGTACTACTGGTCCGTCAGCCAGCGCTTTCTTCAAGCCAAACGATTTCCCGTCTTGATCCTTCAGCTCAATATTGGGGAACACCTCTCCAACTTGCACGCTGCGAGATTCAGCAGTGGCTTTAGTCGCAGCAGCCCTCGCAGGCGCCTCCTTCATCTCCACTTGGCCGTGACAATATCCCCCTAGAGGGACAGCGAGAGACAGACCTAACATCGTCAGCCAAGCCAATGGAACCAATGATTTTGGACGGATCATGAACAACCTTCAAACGGAGGAATAGCAGGTGCAAAATGCGAAGCCCGCATTATAGCAGCCCAAACTGTCTTTTGCTAATTCTCTTCTCCAACTATTGGCCGGCTGTTGCCCAGCTCTTCATGTCGCTGGACGGACTCCTACTTTTGCCGAACCAAGACGACCGATTCGTCGACCATTTTCATCTGCCCAACGGCATCTTCGGCAAGAAATTCCATCTTCATTTGGCCAACAACATCTTCGGCACGAAACCCTAGCTTCGTCGTCAGGAACATTCCGTAGGCATCTTGTTCGGGAAACAGCCCGAACGGCGGTTTCCACCGATACCTCACCGAATAAGTTGCCTCAGGTTCAAGTAGTTTCAAATCGGCGCGATGCGATTGTTCAATCCGACAAATCATCTTGGTTGTCTCTTTTCCGGGGATAGAACATAGGCAAACTAAATCGCCCCGCAACACGCCGGCGTTGTCCACATCAAGGTGATTAGATTGAATTTCAAACTGCGCTTCTACGAATCCTGCCTGAGCCAAATAGCCAAGAGGTAACGCAAGCAACCCGATCACGGTCAGCAACGTCGCCAAATTAAATCGAAAATGCTTCATTCGAAACCATTACCACCTTCTGTCGCCATTTCTATTCCATCAGCCAGCAGTTTGAAATTGTTTTTTAAGCGTGTTGCAAATTCCTTTTCTGCATCAGGCGACTCAATCAAATCAAGCTCAATCCACTTCACGGCCGACATCAACTCAAGCTCTTTAGGACCGGGAGCCCGCGCCCAAAGCAACAGAGGTTGTCCATTGGCTTTCTGACCTTCACCTCTTGCCGCAATCTTCTCTTGCAACTGTCGTTTCGCCACCCGCATTTCTTCCTGCTCAAACCACAGTAGATAATCGACATCTGGTCCAATAGCCCTTCCCAAATGTTTCAGCCTCGGATCGCTCAACAGCAGAAACATTTTCTTGGTTTTAAGCAATTTCCGACAGTCAGCCGCTGCCTCGACGGCCTCTTGCACCGAACTCTCAAATAGCTTGTAGTTCGCGCTGAAGGAGTCGGCATCACCGGGATACAACTCGCACAACTTGTCACAGATCTCTTGCCCCTGCAACAAAGCCAAACGAGGATTCAACCAACAATGCGGCACCATCCAAGCATGCGAATGCTCACCCTCACCTCCATGTGAATGAATAATTTGATGTTCATGCACCTGAATGTAGTCAGCCAATTCAAAACTATCCTTCGTGGTCTCAAAAATCTTCTGCCGATCCAACGTCACCATTGGCAACCACATCGCGTACGTAGCTCCGGGACCATTTGTCAGCAGCACATCCGAACTTTGCAGTTTCCGTATCTCGCCAGCTGTCGGGACCTTATCTGCTTTTTCTGGCATCCAGACTTCATAGCCTTCTCCCACGATTGATTGGGCCATCGCCACCAAAGGATAACTGGAAGCCGCGATTCGCTTTGCCACAGTTTTATGCTGCAATTGCTCAAAAGCATTTGCATTCTCGGGGCCGGTCTCCGTCTGATCGCAGCCCGAAAACAGGAACAAGCTCAACGGCATCACCAGCACGCTGAGTATCAGCAACAAAAATCTACGTCTGTTCACCAACTGCCTCCCCGAGTAATCCAACTGTCAAAATAACTGCTGGCCATTGATGCACCAAGCCACGAAACGGCTAAAACTAAAACCGTTGCGACAACAATCACAATTAGAATCTCAATCGTTTGCAGCATCATGATCGTTCCGCTGCGACAACCGAGCTTAAACATCGTTTCACGCTCGCCTTGACGCAGCTTCAACGACAACAGCAACACCAGCAACGTCAGCAACAACGTTGAAACTGTGATTAGGATCGTATTGACCATAAAAAATTGTCGAACGCGCAACAACACCGACATCAATTCTTTGATCGATTCAACCGGTCGTACAAATTGAACGCCGCGGTCGTTCTTTTGGTATCGCGCCTCCAATAGCGTCGCGCTCTTGATATCTTTGGGCACACCGATAATGGCGGACACAGGAAACGTACCGGTATCACCATGAAAATGAAACGAATCAATATTGCTCTCGGTGATCTCCGTATAAGGAACCACTGCATAAGGCAGAGCCTCGATCCGCCCCTCCTCACGCTCCACCATTTCGTCTTGCTCCGGCGATTCGAGATCCTGATGTCCATGGCCAAGTCCTTGGATGATCCAAGCCGTTTTGAGATCGACAAACACACCTCTGTCGTCAGGAGAGCCACTTTTCTCGAACACACCGGCCACTGTCATCTTTAGCGGATAGTCACCGGCAAGGTCCAGCAAGTTCGGACGATCGGATAACAATTGATCACCCGGCTCCAGTCCAAGCGCGTCCGCGCAGTCTGCACCGATCAAACACTCGCCAAGAATCGCCAACGGTGCTCCTTCGGCAATCTTTAGCTCACGAAATCGAAAGTAATCGCCAGTGGTTCCGACGATGGGAAACTCTTTAGCCCGATAGAGACAGTGAACGGGTATCGCGATGGCCAAACCATCTCGCACCACCTCTTCCTGCTCCGTCAGAGCAATCGTTGCGGCCGGATCTTCGACGGATCCACGATTAAAGTACAGCGATCGCATCGTTAGATCCAACGCACTTCCCTCGGGCCCAACAACGATGGGCGTCATTTCAGATCTCGTGTAAATCGAATTCTCAAAAGATCGAATTAACCCGGAGATCGTGACGGGAAGAATAACCGTGAGGAACAAACATGCCACCATCACCACCGTTTTCCAGCGGTGATAGCAGATGTAGTTCCACGTCAAATACAGGAGCCCCTTCATGAAAGCGCCTCGTCTGTTTGCACCTGACGATGGAAACTTGAAAAATCGATGATGCGATCACATTTTTCCGCCACCGATTGATCGTGAGTGACCAAGACAAATGTGCGGTCCTGAGTTCCAAAGGCACCTAACATCAGATCAAGGATAATTTGCTTGTTGGCGGGATCGAGATTGCCAGTCGGCTCATCGGCCAAAACTAGCGGCGGCGAAAGGATCATTGCGCGGCAGATCGCCACCCGTTGCTGTTCACCTTGAGAAAGCTGACGCGGGTAGCGTTTCAAAAGCCGCGCAATCCCTACCGATTCGGCCAGTTCCAACATGCGGGCACGAACTTCTGACGTCAATTCAATCGAGGAGTTGATCAGAAACGGAAATAGAATGTTGTCTTTGACGTTAAGGTATTCGATCAGCTCGAACCGCTGAAACACAAAACCTGTATTGGCGACTCTAAAATCTCGCCGTTGTTTGTCCGATAACTGGCTAACGTCATTGCCGGCGACTTGGATTGTTCCCGATTGAGCAAGCGCGATGCCAGAGATCAAATTCAACAGCGTCGTCTTACCACTTCCACTGGGGCCAACGAACGCCACCCGCTCGCCCGTCTCAATTTTGAGATCGTCGATCACTAATCGAAAATTGGCTCGACCGTAACGGAAGTCGAGATCTTGAATGTGAATCATACGAACCTAAAAGAAGTAAAACTTTGGATCGCTTTATTCTATCACATCGGCAATGATTCATAGAGCCAATTAGCAAGCCACCATCTCGACCGGCATCACGTACTGCCAAGCAGGTTGAAGCGAGACATTGGAGCAATTCTTCAGATAGAAAACTCGTGGAGCCTCTCGACAAAGGCACAGCGCGATGAATCGATCGGGCGTGACAAAGCGAATGGGGCTGACCACCCGTCGATTGACGGCACCTTTTGAATCCCTATACTCCAGCTCGATCACTTGATTGTCCGGATCCTGCATGGCGCGAACGATATTTGGGCGGACGTCAGTTTGAGGGTGAGTGGCTGTAGTTTGCATTTCGAACGTCCTGTTTTGATGATCAACTGTCTGATGTAATGATCATCGCGGGCCCCAATGACACGTTAGGTCACACCAACCGAAAAATTTGAGAACTCTCAGCAATCCACGTAAAAACACCACTATTTCTTTCCCATCGCACGCTTGCGGCGGAAGAACTCGGTCA
The DNA here is from genome assembly GCA_964503675.1 of uncultured Pirellulaceae bacterium. Classification (GTDB taxonomy): domain Bacteria; phylum Planctomycetota; class Planctomycetia; order Pirellulales; family Pirellulaceae; genus Mariniblastus. The sequence goes on from CAZDBE010000101.1 coordinate 15,925, forward strand.
AAATATCGCCACAATCTTTCGCGAAAACACCTCCAGTCACCAAAGACTTGTGATTTAGCCGCCCATCTGAGAGCAACGTGTACATCGACTCAACCGCTCCCCCTTTGGGGTCGAGCGTTCCGAACACGACATTGGGAACTCGAGCCTGCAGAATCGCACCCGCACACATCGGACACGGCTCAAGTGTCGCGTACAGCGTACAGTCCTCCAGCCGCCAGTCCCCGATCGCCTCAGCCGCCTGAGTGATCGCCATCATTTCTGCGTGGGCGGTTGGATCGCGCAGTTGCACCGTCATATTGTGTGCCGCTCCGATAACGCGTTGTTGATGAACAATGACCGCACCGACAGGAACTTCATCCGCTTCGAAAGCGGCGACCGCTTGCTGCATCGCCAGCTTCATATAGTGCTCGTGCGGCAAGGCGTCATCATCGGCGCTATAGTCGTTGGGCTTGATCATTTGCCTTGTGCCTCGTTTACGTCTGTCTTACTCTCTAGTCGCCGCAACTCTACTTTTCGAATTGCAGCGGTCGTGATGTAGGAGGCTACCCCCAACGGGCGGCACGGGATCATTTCTGATCTTAACGAGATCTTTCTACCAACCGTATTCAAGTCAACCACCTTCTTATCGTCTATCCACGCAGAAATGTTATCCTCTGCGACGCGCAGCCGAATTCGATACCATCGATCGTCCTCAAAAGTTTTCAAAGACCGAGTCTCGTTCATCGAAGCGTCGTCACCATCGATCGACGACAACCCAATTAACGTCCCGGCCCAACCACCGACAACCAGTGAGCAGAATGAATCGCCAACAGGAAACGTTACGGTGGCAAAAAAATCAGTTCCCTCGATACGTTTTGCTTCGACCAACAATTCATAATTGTCCGTCGGCAAGTCGTAGTCCTCAGGCAGATTAATCGCCGTCACTGGATCGCCTGCCGCTAAAACGATTGCTCCATCTTCGACATAACAATCGCCCTCACCGCCAAAGCTGGTCAGTTCCCAACCGTCGAGCGTTCTACCATCGAA
>CAZDBE010000102.1:0-16895 GCA_964503675.1 uncultured Pirellulaceae bacterium
TGCCAAGCACACCGATGGAGCCGGCTTTGAAGTGGTCTATGATTCGGTAGGAGGAGCAAACCTGCTGAATTCATTTGAAGCAGCCGCTCTTAACGGCCATGTCGCCACGACGGTTTCGTTATGCGAGTTGGATTTGACGTTGGCTCATTTCAAAGGGCTGTCGTTGCATGTCGTGTTCATGTTGATTCCAATGTTGCACAACTTCAAACGGGAACAGCACGCCGAGATTCTTACGGACTTGGCAAAGATCATTGACTCTGGCGCGCTAAAGGTTGTCCTCGACGAGTCGCAGTTTTCGCTCGACGAAGTCGGTCAGGCTCATGAACGTCTCCAAAGCGGAAAGGCAATGGGCAAGGTTGTTGTTGAGAATTGAGCATCCAAACTAAATTCCAAAGTATCAACATCGGGTACAACCGAGTTTTCCGCGCGCGTGAACTAAGCCTCGGGCTGGTCGTTCCGATTGAACATTACGATCCGAGCCCTGTGCCGACGATGCATCGCCACATCGAACGGGTGCAACTAGCCGAGAAGTTGGGCTTTGCGGGAGTTTGGATTCGCGACGTGCCGTTTAACGTTCCGACTTTCGGTGACGCCGGACAGACGTTTGATCCTTTCGTTTATCTTGGAATGCTTGCGGCAAAGACAGAGACAATCGTACTCGGTGTCGCAAGCATCATTTTGCCTCTACGTCACCCGGCTCACGTCGCTAAGGCTGCAGCTACCGCAGACGTTTTCTCAGGCGGCCGGTTGATTCTCGGAGTTGCATCTGGCGATCGTCCCGACGAATATCCGGCGCACAACATTCCGTTTGACGAACGTGGTGCGAGGTTTCGCGACAGCTTCGACTACATCCGCGGTATCGGCGAGGAATGGCCAAGTTTTGACAACTCATTTGGTCGTCCCGAGGGCCAGATGGACATGCTGCCCAAGCCAACCGGCGGACGACTGCCGTTGCTTGTCACCGGAGGCAGCCAGCAAAATCCGGAGTGGCTTGCCAAACATGGTGACGGTTGGATGCTTTATCCTCGACCGGCGGCAGATCAGGTTCAGGTCATACAACAATGGAGAAGTCGAATGCAAGAATTGGGTCGCCCCAATCAGCCGATTCTCGAACCGCTTTACATTGACTTGGCGGAAGATCCAGACACGCCGTCCAGCCGGATTCATTTAGGTTACCGCTTTGGCACGAAGGCTATGATCGAGTATCTGCGGGCGCGAAAAGAAATTGGAGTCAACCATGTCGCGATCAACCTTCGATTCAACCAAGCCGACGTCGAATCAACGATGAAACGACTGGCCGACGAGGTCTTACCAGAATTCAACTCGCAATTAGACGGAGCATAAATATGTCAAAGAAGAGGAGTCTCATCACCGGTTCAACAGACGGTATCGGTTTGGAAACGGCCAAGATGCTTGTTTCTCTGGGCCATGAAGTTCTTCTGCACGGTCGAAACGCAAAGAAGCTGGAAGCAGTTGTTGAATCGCTGTCTTCTGAGTTCGAAGATGCAGATATCGAAAGCTATACCGCTGATCTCTCGGTGATGTCACAGGTCGAAGAACTCGCTGAAGCGATCAATGCGAAACATCAAACACTCGATGGACTTATTAATAACGCAGGTGTGTTCGTTGTGCCGGTTCCTAAAACAGCCGAAGGACTCGACGTGCGTTTCGTTGTCAACGTTCTTGCTCCGTATTTGCTGACCAAACGATTGCTGCCAATCACGAACCGCGACAGTCGCGTCATCAATCTTTCGTCGGCAGCCCAATCAAGAGTCGACATCGACGCGCTGAGAGGACAGGGAAGTCTTGCCGATGGTGAAGCCTATGCTCAAAGTAAGCTTGCGATAACGATGTGGTCTCGTCACCTTGCCGAAACTATCGGCGAGAATGGCCCCGCAGTTATCGCCGTCAATCCCGGGTCATTTCTCGGTAGCAAGATGGTCAAAGAAGCCTACGGTCGAGACGGAAAGGATCTCGGAATTGGAGCCGAGATTCTAACTCGTGCTGTTCTGAGTCCTGATTTCGCATCGGCAACTGGCAAGTATTTCGACAACGATTCCGGATCATTCGCCGCTCCACATCCTGATGCACTGGACCCGAAACGGAACGCGCGCGTGGTCGCCACGCTCGATTCGATTCTTGGTCTATGACTTACTTAACTGAAGTTAAGTCGGTCCTGTATACGGATCAAAGCGGGAGACAGCTCAAGTGAAAACGAATAGGTTCCTGCGCCAATCACAATAGCTTCTGTGCTACCTCTGGCTAAGACCTCCAACACTGAGCGATCGTTTTCCAAAATGGATGATGTAGGGCGACTGCCAGCAAAAGAATTACTGCTGGATAGCATTTCAGACTTTTTTCCTTTGGCAACGTTTGCGCGGCGACTGCTAGAACTCCGAAAAAGACCGTGACTTGCAAAAGAGCTTGCCAGCCTAGCACCATGCCCGTCAGCGCAAACGCAAAGGTCAGAATAGAGAGGCGACTTGCGGAGAAGGCTGTTCCAATTAGGCGACCGATCACCGCCCCGATGATGCCGCCAACGGCGAGCTTGAATAATTGCTCAATCCAGGGCGAAAAATTTATCGGCCTACTTGGCCAGTGTTCAAAAAACGGAACAGGTTGAATCGGATGATAAATGGCGGCCGTTAACAGGAACGTGAGCCCGACGAGCCCTGTGAAAATCAATTTCAATGGCTGTTTGTCCCACTCCATCAGAGACAACACCAAAAGAGTGCACATAAAAAACACGTGATAGAAATACATCCCAATCGCCGGCCACTTGGGATAAAGGATGATCCACAAGATGCCTTGGTGATGGATGGTTCGCATGTGCGGCACGTTGGCACAACCGGTAACTAGTTCGTAGAGGAACAGGGAACCAAAAATGGCCGCGACAACCAATTCGGCGATCAGATATCGTGCAGGAATAGTGGTGCTGCAACTTCGGCATTTCCCCCCAAGATTGACATAGCTGAAAATTGGCAGATTGTCGGTTCGCCGGATCTTAGTTTGGCAGATAGGGCATTTAGAATCGCGCACTCCGATAGCTTCACCTCTTGGAACGGAGTGGGCGACGACGTTTAAGAAACTGCCAAGGCACGCGCCAACATAAGTGAACACCGCGAATACAAAAAATTTGGCTGCTCGAAATGCGGTCTCGTTGAAAAAATTCCAATCGGGATCCTTGAGAGCGTTTTTCTTATCATCAACAACAATGCCATCCCAAAGCATCTCAAACGCAGGAACGCCAACGATATACGCGAGCGCTGGAATAGCCAAAATTCCCCAAGCCAGAGTTTTGATCAGTGTCTTACGTGGACTGGATCTTGCCCAAGCATAAATCTCAAAAAGGCTAGCGGTTGCTAAGCATGTCACTAACAAGTAGGCAGCCGTGTCCGCATTAGCATTCTCTACCTTCCCAAGTATTTTGCTCGGCGTGATGACCACTGCAAAGACATTCATTGCCATTGCGACCAGCAAACAGATTCGCAAAACCTGATTCCCACGCGACGTGATCAAAGATGCCAACAATAGACATGTGGCAATCAAGCCAAGAACTCCCGGCTGTTGATTGGCTACCCAATGCGCAAAGAGAAACGCTAAAGGAAACGCCAAGAGCAGCAAAATCAGCCGCGCGTATTCGCCGATAAGCGAAGTCTCGTACGGAAGGAACTTTGGCGACAAGACTTCCTGAGGGGCGCCCACTGCAGCTGAGGGCAAACCAGAAATTTTGTTTTGATTGTCCATGCTAACGGCACATTGTCATCTTTGGTGCGACCGAGAACAAGATTTGTTTAGCAGCAGCCACACAAGCAACCGTAACGTCGATTCAGAAGATGAGCCGAAACAAGCAGTAAACCACCAAACGGAGTAATCCATGGTGCCAGAGTCGCAAGCATGTCTTTTTCTTGATCGACTTTAGGAGCAGCAGTGATTGCCGATTCGCCCGGTTCAAGATCGCCATGACACGCACACTTGTCGCATTGATCACATTGAGAGTCTAACACAGCAGTCTGTACTGCTGCGTTGGCTTCCGTTGATTGACACGACGAGCAACATTCACCGACCAAGCCGAAAGCGGCGAAAGTAATGAATGCGAGGCCGAAAGCACCGATTGAAATGGGAATCCAGTTTCCATGCTTTCGGATCCCGGGAATGAAAGCGACGATCGCAATCAGAAAACAGACCAACGCCATCCATTTGTGAAACGATTCGTCTGCGAGAAAGCTCAATCCTAATGCCGGCAGGTAGGCAATGACAAACGGCATTGCGGCACAGTGAATCGCGCATCCGATCGAGGCAACCATCCCCAACCAATCGCGCCAAGTCGACATGCGCGAATCGTCGTGCGCGGCAGCTTCTTCGGGAGATAAGGCAGTAAGTTCGACGGTGTTCATGTTTTTCTCCTACGGCAGTAGATAAAAACTGCGATACATCTTTCAATCAATTTTTAAAGCGTTTGTCAGACTCAATCTGAGCAAATGCATCGTGGTTGTGAATGGACTCAAAATTCTCTGACGAGCAACGGTACCAACTGATTCTTGCGTCGCGCTCGAGCACGTCCGCTAGGTCGCGTACGGTGTCTTCAACAAATTTTGGATTCTCGTAAGCTGCTTCGGTTACCTGTTTCTCATCGTCACGTTTGATTACCGAATAGACTTGAGCCGACGCAGAATCTTCCGCGATCTGAAACAGCTCTTCGAGTGAAATGTTTTCTCCTTCGGCGAATCGCACGGAGATTGCTATTTCGCACCGCTGGTTGTGGGCACCAAACTCAGAGATCTTTTTCGAGCAGGGGCACAGGCTGGTCGCAGGCACTTTGATGGTCACTACGCAGTCGCTGGTTGTTCCCGAAGAAACATCGACCTGCACGTCAAAGTCAAGTTTTCCTTTTGACTTTGATACGGGCGCAGTTTTTTCAACAAACCACGGAAAGTCGACTTTCAGGAATGCGTCGTCCGCACCAAGCCGCTGCTGCATCTGTTCGCACACTTCAACCAGCGACGTGACTGTCTGCACTTCTACGATGCTCGACAGAATCTCCATGAACCGAGACATGTGAGTGCCGCGTTTGTTTTCCGCCAATGAGACATACATCTGCCACATCCCAATTGTGGACTGCGCGGTTGTTGAAGATTGCAAGCTGAATGGGAACCGAATGTTGCTGACGCCCACCTTCTGAATCGAGCGTCCACGAAAATCCGTTTCTGATTGGACATCAGGCAGAGTCTTCGTCGTGGGTTGGGAGGTTGGCATGCTGTAGTGCTGAAGTCAAAACTAAATGTTAAATCGTTGTTTCAACCCAGTTTTGCGGCTGAAATACCCCTCCTTGCTGATTTTGGCGGGATTTTAAACCGATAGTCTATGTAAATGCAAGTGAACTGCAATAGTGGCGGTCTGCAACCCAGAAAAAATCCTCAAACACGGAATTCTCCATTGCTGCGGATATGTAAGTGCAATACATTTGCAATAAATCTGTGCTTCGTCAAATTTGACGGACTTCATGACAAGTTTATTGAAAAGCCCCATCCAAATGAAAATATCACACCCTGAGAGTACACGATTGGGTTTCACCTTGGTCGAACTGCTGGTCGTAATTGCCATTATCGGAGTTCTTATTGGCATGTTGCTGCCCGCCGTTCAATCGGTGCGAGAGGCCGCTCGGAGAACTCAGTGCGCTAACAATATTCGTCAGATCGCGTTGTCCGTGCACAGTTATGAATCTGCCCGTATGAAGTTTCCCAGCAACCAAATCGGTCCCGGAATGCCGGACGGAAATGGGGGATTTGAATCCGGCTACTACAGCTGGTTGGTGCCTTTGCTGCCGTTTGCCGAGCAAAACAACCTGCATCAGTCTTTTGCGCTTGATCAGAACAATGGTGACGACGATGGCGATAGAGGCTACAAGGTAAGCGCTACGCATCCCAATGCAGCTGCGGTTAGTACATTGGTTCCTGCATTTCTCTGTCCGTCAGACCAACCCAACCTTGAAAACGAGCGTCTTCTGGGCTCCGCCAATCCTGCTCCCGGCAGCTATGCGGCAAATGCGGGCTGGCCATCCCATGCCACAGGCTACAACGGAGAGCGTGATACGCCGGGTGCGTTCAATGGAGTTATTCCATTGGAACATCCCTCGGCAGACGTTGCTTGGCATTCGCAAGGTGATATTGGTTTCGAATCGGTTGTTGATGGAACGTCAAACACGGCTTTGCTCTCAGAGCGAATAATTCAACCGAGCAACAGCAGCGATGCAATTGCAGAAGGCGACAGGCGCGTACGCTCGCTCTGCATCCAACCTTGGGACGAAACACTCTCCCAGATCAATGCTCAGCTTTCTAGTACGCACGCTCACATCCTTGAGTCCGCTCACATTGGCCGTTCTTGGGCTAGTGGTTATCCATTGGTGGCCCCGACATACATGCATGTGCAACCTCCCAACGGACTGATGGGGCACTACGCGGACGATGGAAGTATCAACGAAGGTGATTTTATGATCACTTCCGGCAGTCGACATACAGGTGGTGTAAACCTCGCCTTGGTCGACGGTTCCGTTCAGTTCATCTCTGACCAAATTTCTGAGGAAGTTTGGTGGGCCATGGGTAGCCGAAACGACGGCCGAAGTGCGAGCCCGCAGTAAACATTTATTTTTTGACCTTATTTCGCGTTCATTCATCTTAGAGATTTGTGCAATGAAACTTCGACTTTTTCTATCTATCACCGCAATTATTTGCTTGTCATCTAACTTGCATGCTCAGCACAACGACATGATTTTTGGATACGACGACCCAAACAATCCAACCGATTTTTTGCTTAGCCCTCTGACGAGTACGACGACCGGAGACGGAATCATTCTCATTCCAACTAACATGGAAGAAGATATTTTTGTTGATGGTGAATTCAGCGGCGATCAACCAGGATTCTCAACCGAGGCGCCCGGGCAGGGGTTGATCGTCAATCCGGGTAACAGCATTTTGCTTGGCGCGCTCGATGCGTCCGAGAATTCGAGTTTTGGCGTAGGATACGTGAATTTCTATAACCCTGCTACCGACGAGTTGGAGCCTTCAGGTCGCATCGCGTTTAAAGACAACACGATCGGCACTCCCGATCTCGTGCTTGACGGTGATTTAATCGAATCAGGTGTCAACTCTCAGTTCATTAGTCAGGCAAGCAGCACTGGATTTGTCCATAGCCATATTAGATGGGATCTTCTCGATGATGCTACCGCGCCATTGGGAGCCTACGGAATTCTGGTTGAGCTGCAAAGCGATTACACTTACGACGGCACCATCGATCTAACGTCCGATCCTTTTTGGATTGTTTTCAACCACGGAATGTCGGAGGCTGAGTTTCAGAGTTTTGCCTTGCCGAAATACGGGGTGGGGCAATCAGATCCGGTGTTATTAGGTGATGTCAACTTAGACGGCATCGTTGATTTTTCAGACATCCCATCTTTCATTGCCGTTCTGATCGCTGGAGGATTTCAAGCTGAGGCCGATTGCGATGGAAATGGAATTCTTGACTTCCAAGATATTCCTGCCTTTATCGCGATTCTGATCGGTTCATAAAGTCACAAAACGTTGGAATCCTCGTGCGTTTCAGTACCTTTGACATGAAATAGCGGAGATCTTTGGCTAGGCGGGCGTCTTTTGAAGGCGTTTTACATGACGAAAATCGATAGTGTGGTAGAATTGGAGGTCGAGCACACACGATTATTTAGTCGAAGTCATGAAGCATCAAAAATCTGACAAATCCGAATCTATTAAACTGGCTATCCGTGAAGCTGGCTTGCGCGCGACGCCGGCAAGAATAGCCACGCTCAAGCTTCTGCACGGTGCTACCTCTCCATTGACTCACGCTGAAGTTGCCGAAGAGTTACACGATTTGGGTGTGGATAAAGCAACTGTGTTTCGCAACCTCAACGATATGGCGACAGCCGGCTTGCTTCGCCGGACAGAACTGGGCGATCGCGTTTGGCGGTTTGAGCTAGTTGCCGACGAAGACGGTCACGGTGCGGCACATCCACATTTTGTCTGCGTCGATTGCGGCACTGTTTCCTGTATGGACGAAATTAAGCTGACCGCCGGCAGTATGCGATTGAGCCAAGAGTTCGGCGAAGTGACCGAAATTCTTCTGCGCGGTCGCTGTAATGATTGCGAATAGAAAGTTGTTGTGTTCAAAAAGCTAGTTCTAACTACTGCGCTTATCGGTGGGCTCGTTTTCCTTTCTAGCCAGCTACTCAATCTTCCGATGCCCAAGTTGTGACGTTTGCTTGATGGCGTTGGTGGCTGACTGCCTCCTTCCAATGCGCTAGTTTCAGTGCATGCGATTTGGTTTTCGATCATTGTTCCAGCTCTGGTGGCCGCGCCTTGGATTTGGCCGAGGCTGCGTGCGCCGAAAGTATGGTTGGCATTGTTTGTAGTGGCCCTTCTTGGAACGGCCATTTGGCTGGGAGTGGACTCGGTTAGATTCGTCGAGGCGAGAGGGACAGCGAAAAGTGTGGGATTGCGTGTGCTCTTTATGCTGTTGAGCGAAACAGGAAAACCAGTCCTACCCGTCTTATGCGGAAGCTTCTTGGCTGCAATCTTTTCGCAGCATCTAATCAAACAGGCTATCCAGAAACCGAACTTGGCTACCGGCGAGCCGCTATCTGCTGATTGAGAGAAAAGCATCCATCTTCACGTCGCCAAATTCAAGATTGTCGAATCTAAATACGTGGGTTGGCAATACTAGAAACTCCGCGGGCAACTTGGCAACAAAATTGTCGCCCGACTTTTCAAACTTCGCTTCTCCATCCAGATCGTTTCCGTTGAGGATCTGGGCGTTCAAACTGCCGGCCGTCGGTACGGTAGCCTTGAATGAGCTTTCTTGGGACGCAAAGAAACTGAGCACGAATTTGTCATCGTCTTTGACCAGCTTTGCCCAAAAGTGCGTCGTGCCACTGGAAGCGGCATGAGAGTGACCGATTTCAGTCAGGTCTTGCTGGTCTTCTGGCAATTCGGTCTCGCCGTGGTGGTGGCGATCGTGTTGATGAGGATGGGAATGGCTCAAGTCGCCTGAGGAGCCCGGGTGCTTGTGTCCATGATCAACGCCTTGGCCATGAACATGAAAATGCTCGTGCGTTTCGACGACGCCTTGACCGTGACTGTTGTTGATACTCCATGTGTACCAACCGGCAACTAACACAAGTAAAGCGCCCAACAAAATTGCCAGTGACTTAAGTTTGTTGGTCATCGGGAGTAATACCGTATCGGACAAAAACTGTTAGTAGTCGTTGACGACTTTACCGCCATTGATGGTGGTCAATGCGCGATAGGTTTCGATGTCGATTTCTTCGGAAATCGTATGGACGGAACCATCCATAAAGGAAAACTGAGCCAGTCCCGCGTGAGGTGCCGAAACTCCTCGGTCGGCACCGGGGCCGCGCGCTTGATTGGGGCCAAATTGGGCATCGAATAAAACCATGTGACCGTGGTCGTCGTCTGGCGTATCGATGTCTCTGATCGCAGCAAACCAGACGTTCTCAAAATTTGGATGAGGTGGGACTCCGATCGGCGTACCATCGGTATCAAAAATCGGACCATTGGTCCGTTCCCCTAAAGCAATCGTTGAGGAAGTTCCGTCTCTGATGTCTCCATGTCGAGTTTTGCTGTTTCGGGTGAAAGCGCCTCTACCTGCATCAGGAGTCGCATCCAAATTCAAATCGGCTGTTGCCGGCCCCCAACTTGCACAGTAACTGGCCGCCGCGTATTTTTCGACCGGGAAACGGATTCATCACGAACCACAAAGTTTCCGATTGACCAAGAATCTGTTGGGCAAAGAAATGTTGAAATCTCCGTCTCTCGGGCGGTGAGATTTGCAACGTCGAAACCAGGCAATTTGAAATCAACCTGATCGTAGATATTCCCCTGCTCTAGCTGGGGAAGAATGAATGCTCCCCAAGCTTGTCCGAGGTGGTTTGCGTCCCCAGCTCCAATCGAATAGCCAGTTGAAGCATAATCGGATCCCGATACGTAAGCATAACCCGGTGGAAATTGTTGCAATCCACTTTCATAGTTGTGCAGTGCAAGAGAAAGCTGGCGAAGGTTGTTCTTGCAAACAGTTCGTCGAGCCGCTTCACGGACCTGCTGGACAGCAGGAAGAAGCATTCCAATCAGAATTCCGATGATGCTAATAACAACTAGCAGCTCAATGAGTGTGAAGCCCGGTCGTCGCAAAAAGAACTTATTCATAATCAATAAGAAAAAGAGGGAAAGGATCAGATGACGGGAAGCCAAATTGCCCAATCACGCTTATTTGGCTCAGTCCCATCTTAGTCTACTTGGCGAGGCAAGAATATAACCTCAACTTACGAAATTCAACGTAGCGGCTTAACAATTCCGACTAATTACCGAATCGAAAGATTCGCACAGCCTCGTGGCGGGTCCACTTCGCCCAATACGAAAACCAAGCTAAATTGGTCCGAAATTACTTCGCCACAGTGAAGTACTCACCGGCCGGTAAAGTATCGGCTATCGGAATGTAGTTACAATTAAAGTGCATATGGGTTGGCGTGCGAACCGATTGGTTCAGTATCACGTAGGAAATACCTCGGTAATCCAAATCAATCTTTCGAGATCCAAATTCAAGGTTTTTAAAATGCTTTTTAGGTCGTTGTCATGCAGGGTAGGTTTATTTGCTCTTCTGGTCGGGCTTGCCAGTGTCTCAACCCCAGCGCACGCACAGTATGGAGGCGCGGAGCAGTTAATTCGCGTCACGTGGCAGGACGCGCAAGACCGATCGCTTCACTGGGGTGAATTTGTCCAAGTCGGCCCCAGCATCGTGTTCCAGAATCAAGGCAAGATTGCTGACTTTCCTGCCCTGACCGGCAACCAGCAAATGGGCGTCATGGAACGGATCGGCAACGTGTTGCTGGTGGGCGTCCGTGGAGGTCGTCAAGGCGAACCGCAAGGTGGCTGGTTGGCCGTCGATCTGCAGGTGACCGAGCAACCCCACGGAGACCATTCGGACTACACCTACGGTGACGCACCGCGCGTGATTCACTCGGTGCTCGACGACACAAGAAAATACCCAATCCACCTCTACGCCTACAACAAAGAATTTTATCTGGCCAATGATGCGTTCAATGGATTCACGCGTGTTGACCCCAGCAAGCTGATGGCCGGTGGAGAAGGTGCCGGCGGAGTCTTCTATTCTGGCGGGGGCGGTCATATCACAATGGCTACCGTCGGCAATAAAGTCGCCTATTCCACATGGAATGGTCAAACGGAATCAGGCAAAGGAAAAATCGACGTAGTTAACCTAGACAAACCGGGCGAAGAATCGATCGCCTACTCGATTGAGTCACCGACAGGCGGATTACATGGAGCGATCTCAAACAGCGGCCGGATATTTTTTGCTCCCGCCGACGGGATTGCTTGGGTAGACGCGGACGTTGATCTGAGCCAGTCGGCCGAAACGGTGAAAGTCAATCACCTCTCCCTGGGAAAGAACTCGGAAGACCAAACGCCTTATCGAACGGGTTCGTTTACGCACCACAAAGATTGGGTGCTGTTCTTATCCGGTAAGGACGCCGATGCAGGTCTTTGCATGGTGCAGGCCTCGGCCGAGACTCCATCAGTGTCGAAGTTGCTGATTGAACCCAAGCCGGGCCTAAGGTTGGGAATGCCAGAATGCGTTACCGCGCTCAGCGGTAGAAATTATGCGATGTCGTTTCAAATCAAACGCGCCGGTGACGCCGCAGAAAAGTTGACCATCATCGATCTCGATCCCAACCAGGATAGAAATTTTGCCGATGCAAAGATCGCAAAGTCACTTGATGTTGGCAGTAGTTTAGTCCCCGGTTTTTGGGCCTATCACATGCTGGCCTTCGATGATGACGAGCGCTTTGCAGTGTTTACCAACCCTGCCGAAGGCGAGATCTGTCTCGTTTCGCTGGACAGCCTAGAAATTATCAGTCGCCAAAAAGTCGGTGGAATTCCAACAGGCATCGTCGCAGCTGGCGGCGAAGCCAGTAAGCACTAGCAGTGCCCTGCCCTTCAATCTAGAATTCCCTTCCGTGCCTTCGTGAGCGGCAAGGCACCAGCCGCCGGTTCGTGGCTCTCGTGATCATGCCACTCTCCCTCTGGGAGAGTCGCCGTCTAAGCGGCGGAGAGGGCTTGGCAGCGCAATGAGCTGTCGCCATTTGGCTCTACAAATACTGCCCTCCCGTCGGTGAGCCTCTGGCCCTCTCGTAGGGAGGGTGACACAAATAATCTCACTTGCCGTGAACAAAACTCATGACGCATCGAATCATATCGCCGGCGCGTGCGACATTTCGCAAAGAGCTTCGGCTGTTGCTGAGAGATCCGTTTTGTGTTGCGCTGTTGGCTTGTTTTTCGATTGGTTTAGTGTGGGCAAGTTGGAGTTCTTACAGCCATTGGCGTGGTTTTGCGGTTCATCAATCGGATCGTCAGGCGGCTGAGCGTGAGGCGTGGCTGTCCCAGTCCACTGCCAATGCACACATGGCACCCCATGTTGGCCAGACGGTCTACAAGCCAATTTCTCCGTTGGCCTGTTTCGATCCCGGCGCGGTTTCTGATTTTGGTTCGACCATCTTCGTGCAGTCGCACCATCAGTCGACGGCTAAGAACAATCTTCGTGTCGATGAGATTGACCTGCTGCAGAATGAGGCCTATTCGCCGGCGGTACTACTAACACTCATTGGCCCGTTGCTGATTATCGTTTTAGGCAGCGCGTCGATCGCGCGTGAAAAAGAGGGAGGCACACTTTCGATTCTATTGACCACAGGTGCGTCATGGCCCGCCATCGTCATCGGGAAAGGGTTGGCCGTCTTGCTGGCTCTGTTCATTGTTGCGATACCGGGCCTGTTGTTGTTCGCGTTCCCTTGGTTTGAAAGTAATCGGGTTTTGCCCGCTATTGATCTGCTCGTCCGGGAATCTGCAATCGTATTCGCCTTAACGGCCTACTGTGTCGGTTGGCTTGGCGTAACGATATTTGTTTCGTCGAAAGCCAATTCCATGACCGGCGGGTTTTCGATCTTGATTGCGTTATGGAGTATCTTTGCCCTTGTGATGCCACGCATAGCAGGAGACGTCGCAACGTTTGCATCCCCACTACCTACGGGCGCCGAGATTCGACTTGAAAAGGAAAACGCAGTTCATGACGCAAATCGTTCCAGCGCTCAAAGAACGAAGGCCAACAAGGACTTGGAGGCGAGACTGCTGGAAGAATTCCAGGTTGATCGTATCGAAGATTTACCCATCGATCTGGCTGGGGCGCAAATGATCGACCAGGAAGCCAACACGAATCGACTTTACGATGAAATCGAAGGACGCGTCACGCGCGCCAAAAATCGACAAAAAGAACTGATTGGCGGGTTTCAGTTCGCTAGTCCTTACATGGCGATGAGGGCCGTCTCAAGTTCTTTGGCGGCGACCGACCGCACGCATCATTTCGATTTTATAAATAACGCGGAGAATCATCGAAGGCAATTTGTTCGGGAGCTGAACGTCGCGGAAATGAAGAAACAGGAACTGGGCGATTCGTCTGAAGCGCAACGTCAATTTTGGGCTCAGATTACCGAGTTTTTGCCGACCTTTGTCTCCGCAATCCAAGATGTCAAACGTTCCTTGGCCGCGATGTTTTGCATCGTCCTTTGGGCAGTCGTTGCGGGAATTGCCGCACTATTGGCTCCTCCGAAAATTAATCGAATGCGGTAAAACGCCTGAACATGCAACAGGAAGACCAAAAAATCCAAACGCCCAGCACCACACGAATTGTGTATTGGGAATTGCTGTTAGCACTTCGGTCCAGCGCCGTGCTGATCGCGCTGGCTGTATTCGCGATCCTGTTGGCAATTGCGGTCGTCTTGGGCGTTATCCGTACTCAGACGAGGCAAAGCGACGCACAATTCGCCGAGCAAGAGAATCGTATGGTGAAGGAGATCTTCGACAACGTCCTCAAGGGAACGTTGGATGCAACTGAAACCAATAATGAGGGCTCTTCGCGGCAATCGCGGATCACAAAGCAGCTTCGCATGACGGCAAAATCTCCGTATCTGGTAAGTCATGCCTCCAATCTGTGGGACGTTTCGTTATTCCCGTCTCCTCTGTCGGCACTTTCTGTTGGATCCAGTCAGACGTGGCCAGACGTCTATCGGATTGCCGGTACGTCGATTTCGAAAACTGTCCAACGCGGCGATCAGATTCGCGCAGCCACCAGCGCCTACGGTCCGTTTGATGTGGCATTTGTGGTGATGGCAATCGCACCGCTGGTCGTCATAGGACTGACCTTTAATGTCTCATCGCGCGACCGAGAATCGGCTTTGCAAAATCTGACGCTTGCCCAAACATGCAGTCTCGGACGGTTGATGGCCGTACGCTGCTTCGTACGCGCGGCGCTGGTGATTGGTTTGGTTGTCTGCGTCGTCAATGGAGGGTTGTTGATCGCGCTGGGGAGTCAATTCGATTTGAACGTCGTTGTTAATTTGGCAATTTGGAATTGTGTGGCGACGCTTTACCTTTTGATTTGGTCGAGTCTTAGCTTGTTTGTCAATTCGTTCGCGAAATCATCTTCGACCAACGGTGCGGCGTTGTTGCTCCTGTGGTTGATTCTTGTTCTGTTGATTCCAAAATTCGTTTCCACGACGGTGCAGCGAGCGGTTCCAACGCAGCGGGAGAACGCACTGGTTGAACGAGAGAAGGACACTTTCGATCAAGCGTCTCAAGAGGCCGATGATCTTGTGAAGTCCTTTCAATCCAAACACCCCGAGATTGAAATTCGATTGGACGATCAACAGCAAATGGCACTCTTGAAATATTTGCTGGCGCACAGTGCGGCGGGTAGCAAAGCAGCTGAAAACGTACGCACCCACTATGGGCCCCAATTGTTGCGTGCAAGATACCTGAGTTTCTGTGATTGGATATCGCCAGCGGTTTCATTCCGGAATCAGTCGGATCAATGTTCGGGAAACAGTGACCGCACGTTCGTCGCTTTTTCAGCTCATTCCGCCGACGTCCAAGCCCAATTGATGGAGGCGTTCTTGCAGCCGAGCATTACCAATCAAGAATGCACTGCAGAAACAATTGCCGCATTGCCCCGTTTTCAGGAATCCGATATTCCCAAGCGACCATTACTGTTGAATTCGATTCTGTCGATGGTTTCCATGCTGGTTTGGTTGACCATTTTGGTAAGCTTGGGGATCAGGCAATTTCGCGTGAAGGATCTGAGTAAACAACACAAGGCGTTGTCCCAAAACGTAGGAGTCGAAAGTGCTTGAAGCAAAACAACTCACCAAGCGATACGGTGACCGGTTGGCGTTGGACGCTCTCGATTTGCAGATTGCGCCCGGAGAAGTCTATTGTCTGGTCGGAGCCAATGGCGCTGGCAAGACGACCACGATCAGCCTGTTCTTGAACTTCATTTCCCCAACATTCGGATCGGCGTTGGTCAACGGTATTTGTATTGCGGATCAGCCCGCTTTGGCGAAACGCTATCTGGCTTATATCCCTGAAACGGTTTCTCTCTACGGTCAGCTAACGGGAGTGGAGAATCTTGATTACTTTTCGACGTTGGCCGGGTATCGTCTCTCCAAGGACGAAAAATTGAGTTTGCTCGAACGCTCTGGCCTAGGGCGGGCGGACGCAAATCGTCGAGCATCGGAATACTCCAAGGGCATGCGTCAGAAGGTCGGGATCGCAATCGCGCTTGCCAAGAACGCCAGCGCGATTCTTATGGATGAGCCGACATCCGGACTAGATCCACAAGCATCGAATGAACTTTCTCTCTTGGTAAAACAGCTTGGATCGCAAGGTACCACGGTTCTCATGGCAACCCATGATCTATATCGCGCCAAAGAGATTGCCTCTGTCATCGGGATCATGAGACAAGGCCGACTTGTTGAAACGGTTAACCCGACTGATGTAAGCCATACGGAACTAGAAACAATAGCCCTCCGCAGCATGCAGTTTCAATAGTCAATCGCAACGCATAGGCGTTGCTGGCCCGGAGGGACTGCCGGGCATCGGTGATGCAACATATCACCGAAAGTCTGATGCTTGTGACGCTTTAAGAAGAGCATCCCGGCGCCGCCACTTCCGCGAGGAGCGTGCAACAGATACATCTGTTGGTTATCTCGACGAGTTTCTCTTCGGTGCGGCTTCAACACCGGCCACCAACTGCGAGTCAATATTGACTTCGCTCATGTCATTTACGATCACCGCCACCCGTAAGCCCGCGCGATTGGACAACACATGATTGAGTAATGTGGTTTTACCCGAGCCAAGGAAGCCCGAAAGCACGGTCACAGGGAGTTTTTTGGCAATCATTTTTTGTCTGACATGGAATTTTTCATAACCAGAAGGTCTATCTGCGTCTTCTTAGAGACAGGCAAGTTGTTCCGGCCAAAAGGAGCACGAGAGAGGTTGGCTCTGGAACTGCTTCGGCTTCGACAATTCCAAACGCAGCCAGAGCAGGTCCTTCAAAGATTTCTTCGTCAAGATTGTGGTTGATGATCAGCCACGCTGGATCAGAAACAACGTCAGGCGATCCGTTGGCCTGAACAGCAACAGTTTCAAACAAAACTCCATACGCGCCGTCAGGGGCGGTCGCGTCATCCAGCAGGTCAAATCGAACATGGTTGTGCACTTCACCGCCGCTGTTTGCTACGCCAATGAGCTGAAGTCCAGACACAGGACCACCAGAAGCACTTGCTCCATCCAGCACGAGAGCAGGCGCCGTTGGCGATGCTTCACTGAGCAGTGAAACTCGATTGGCAGCCTGTAGTACTTCGCCTACAGGATTGTAGTAATTCACATAACCGACTCCGCCATGCGGCGATGCGTTAAGTGGACGAATAAAAACCTGATCGCCAGTATTGAATAACAGTTCGCCATCTT
>CAZDBE010000103.1:0-16846 GCA_964503675.1 uncultured Pirellulaceae bacterium
TGGCGTCGAGCGATTCGTGCTGGAAGGGGATTTCGGCGATCAGGTTGATGAGGCCAATGAGGCTTTCAGATGGTAGCTGGAGCTGCGTGTAGTTCTTGTTCAGTACGTTTTTAAGTTTTGGATTTTCTTTTTCGTCTTCGGCAAGGGCGTCGTCGATGAGCTTGCCGATGGAGGTGATTTTGTAGGTGGTCTTCTTGCCGTTGACGATCTCGATTTCGGTGCCGGATGCGAGCGGTGCGGATTCCTGTATCGTTCTCCAACGAGCCAGAGCCGGAACCCAGAAGACGTTTTCTTCGACGTAGTAGTCGCGGACTTCTAGTTCAGTGTGGATCTCGTCGGCGTAGGCTTCTTCGTCTTCGTAGTCATCCGGATCCAGATAGTAGTCGTCGGACGAATCACGCAGACGCGATTCAACCTGCTCCTGACGAATGTCAAAGGCATCTGAGACATACTTGAGAAAGATCAGCCCAAGGACAGCGTGCTTGTAGACCGCTGCGTCGAGGTTGGCACGCAGTTTGTCCGCTGCAGTCCAGAGCTTTTTGTCCAGATCTTTTAGAAACAATTGGTCGTCAGGCATTTGGATGATTTGTCGTTTGGGAAGAGAGTGAGTTACTAACTGCTGAACGGTCCCCGCAACCAACAGTAGCGATTAAATGATTCGATCATCTAAAGCGATTTCCAACCAAGAGTATAGCGTACGGCGATTCGCTATTTTCCTAGCAGGACGATGACTTACCCAACTCTACGCGTCAGCGTTGCCACCTTGCCTTTTCTTCTTGCGCATCTCCTTGAGCTGCTTCTCGCGCTCTTTCTTGCGCTTCTTCAACTCTTTGGGGGTTAGTCGCTTACCCGTAGACTTTTTCGTTTTGGGCATGCCGGCCCCACTCATCGCGCCGGATTGAAGTTTCTGCATTTCGGCCATTTTCTCGGTCGCTCCCATGCCGGCCATTCCCGTCATGACGTTTTTCATCATGCCGAAATTCTTCAGCAACTCGCTGATCGTTTTGACATCAACACCCGCTCCATTGGCGATGCGTTGCTTCCGGCGAATGTCAATCACAGAAGGATCAACTCGTTCCTTTGCAGTCATCGAGTCAATCACGCCACACATGCGTTTCATTTGGTTGGACGTGTCAGCCTGATTCATCATTTTTGAAATGTCGCCCATGCTGGGCATCCCCGGCATCAGCCCCATCATCTTCTGCATCAGGCCAGGCTTAGCCATTTTTTGCATGTGAGAGCGGAAGTCGTTGAGCGTAAACTGTCCCTTCTCCAACGCCTCCTGCATTCGAATCTGTTCTTTTTCATCAACCAGCTTATTGGCTTCGTCGACCAACGCCAGCATGTCGCCCATGCCCAAAATTCGACTGGCCATCCCCTCCGGGCGGAAGACCTCCAGATTGTCGAGATGCTCGCCGGTTCCAATGAAGCGAATGGGAACACCAGTTACATGTTTTACAGATAGGAGTGCTCCACCACGCGCGTCGCCGTCAAGCTTCGTCATGATGACGCCGTTAAGCTCCAGTGCTTCGTGGAATGCACCAGCACTTCGAACAGCGTCTTGGCCAGTCATGCCGTCCACGACCAGCATCACCTGATCAGGTTGTACGTCGCGGTCGATCGTCTTTAGCTGCTCCATCAATTCTTCGTCGATGGCCAATCGACCGGCAGTATCGAGAATCACTACCTTTCGGTTCTCAGCTTTCGCTTTCGCGACGGCATTACGACAGACCTTGACCGGATCCTGTTCGCCCTTCTCACTGTAGACCGGTACGCCCAAGGAGTCACCGATCACGTGCAACTGGTCAATCGCCGCCGGACGCTGCAGGTCAGCCGCCACCAGCAGTGGTTCGATTTTCTGCTGTTGCAGGAGTTTGGCTAGCTTTCCACAGGTGGTCGTTTTACCCGACCCCTGAAGACCACACATCATGATGATGTTGACTTCCTTGTGGAAAGTTAAGCTCTCATCAACGGGCCCTAGCAGTTCGATCAGCTGTTCGTTGACGATACCGACGACCTGTTCGCTTGGGTCGAGCGATAGGAGAACTTTCTCACCAAGCGCTTTCTCCGTGACGCTGGCCATGAAGCTTTTCACGACATCGATGCTTACGTCAGCGTCCAACAGCGACTGTTCGACCATTTTCAGGCCGTCGCGCATGTTGCCTTCAGTCATCTTCCCTTTACCGCGAAGTGACTTGAAAGCGCCTTTGAGGCCGTCCTGTAGTGAATCAAACATACTCTAACTCGGGTGGATCACTGGTTTTTGTGCGTAAAAGTGCTGTTGGAAGCGAGTCGCAGATTCTACACCAAGGCCAGAAATTTTGAAGGAGGCCACAGCAGCGGTACGGTGCAGTTATTCCCTGACAACTACAATCGGAATTTTGATCGCACGGACGCCCAAACGATCGAAAAAATGACAATCTTCATGCCTACGTCCGCCGCTCAGACGCTATGCTTTTTTCATGCGAGAAATTTCCCTAATAACCGGTCAACTTCATCGGGCGATCTACAACCTTAATGCGGAGGCCAGAAAAGAGGCGGACTACAAGTTCGAGGCAGGCTTGCGAGACGCTCCGGAGCGTGCGCTGAAGAAGGTCTTCGGCCAATTTGAAGAATCACTCGCCGCCAAAGATCCAATCGTGCGACAAAGGACGGTTTCGCTATTGGCGAAACTGATGCAAGCCTTTGATGAGATGCCAGAATTCGCTCGCCAGAGATCAATCGAACTAATCAATAGCGGTATCAACGACGATCATCCGTTGGTTCGGGAAGGAACGGTGGAAAGCTATAGCTTGCTGCTGGGCGATGCTGACAGTGCGGCAGCACCTTGGGGCCCCAACCATGAAAGCCAGCGCGTGTTATGTTTATGCCGGTTGTTGGAGATTGCAATCAGCGACGTTACTGAAGTTGTCCGAGAGGCTGCCGCGATCAGTGTTGGTATTCAAAAATCGGAACAGGTTCAGAGGTTCGGTACAGATTTCCTGTTGGAGAACTGTCAGCATACGAAATACCGGCGTGTCTGTCGGTCGATTGAGTCGCTGGCTGAATTCCCTAGCCAACAGGGGCATTTTGAGGATGACGTCCTGCATTTTTTGTCAGATTCAGATGCGCGCTATCGTCGTTCGGCGTTGAAATGCTGTTTGCGTCTGGCCAAGCTTGATTCGTTGTCGCTGAAGCTGCTTGAAGGAGTTGTACGGAGAATGTTCGACGGCGATCAAGAGGTGGCCGCGTTAGCGGACAAGGTTGCACGAACCTCTCATCGCACACTGCGTTTGAGGAACAGCGCGTTGGCATCGGCGCTGCCCTCATGTTCGAAACTTGCTCAACGTGACGAGGCTGGCTGGCGATTACTGGAGACTGACCTGTTTCAATCCCACGAAACGACATGCCGACAACTGTGTCAGGACCGGATCGTTTGGAAGAACAACCATCGTATAGGCCTGACCGACAACCAGAAGCCTGCAGACCTATCGAGCCAGACCACAGCCGAACTCCTTAAGACGCTTCAACTGCACGCTGGCGGGACAAGCGCGAAAGAGCTTGGTTGGGCGGTTTCGAAATTTTTTGGACAGATGGCGGCGACGGTTTAGATTATTGGCGAACTTCCCATTTTGCTAACGCGTCGATGGCTTGGCTGAATGCGATCGTGTCACCTTCTGTCTTAAGGAACTTTTTCAGCTTTGCCCCTGCGGTTCGACCGCCCGCTTGGCCCAAAACAGTTACTGCTTTAGCTCGTTGGTACACGTCTTCGCTGTTCAACCAGCCCGCTAACTCTTTCTCTGCTTCCTTGGACAACTTTCGAAATGCCGCAACCGCTTGAAACCCAGATTCTTCATCGCGTAGAACTTCCATTAGTTCATCAGAGGCTTCTTCGTTACCAATTTGCCCCAATGATTTAAACAGAGCGTTGAGTTCTGTCCGCTTCGCACGGGGTACCAAACGAAGCAAGTACTTTACGTGAGATTCATCACCCCAGACACCAATCGCCTGCACCGCTGCGCTGAGCTCGGTTCCCTTGGTGCTCTTCTTCAACGTGGGTTCGATCAATTTAACGACCTCTTTACGTCTGGCTTCCACGGCGGTCATCCGCGCCAGTGTGCTAAACGCGGAATACTTCGACGTCCGCGACTTTCCAGGCTCTTTTAATTGCTCGATGGCCTCGTCAAGTTCCTGAAGCTTACGATCTACTCCCGACAGACGACGGCTGGGACGTTTCCGTGCGACCTGATCTTTGGCGTCCCCTCCAATGTCCCGAGCAACAGCGCGCGTACGCACCGACCGCAACGCGCGTTCAATGGCGTATACTCGAAGACGCGACGAGGCATCGTCAGCGCTCTTTGCTTGTGACAATAATTTCTCCAGAGGTCGAACGCTCGCTTGGCTACCGATCTGGCCGAGCACATTGACGGCTGATTCAAGGGTTTCTTTTTCATTTGATGAAACGAGCAACTTTAACACTTCGCTTTCAGCAACAGGGCCAAGTGATTGAATCGTTCTCTCCCATTGTGACTTGTATGCTCTCTTGGCCTCACTGAGCATGTTGACCAGTGGCTCAACAGCCTCTTTGCCACCAATTTTGGCCAACGATTCACCCGCTTTTCGTACAACAGATGAATCGCCCGTCTTCAAAAGCTTTACTAGGACGGGTATCTGGGCCTCGGTCCCCCAAATACCCAATGCTTCGACCGCCTCACTTCCCGTGTAACTGACGTTGCTTTTCGAAATTATATCTTTCAACAGCTTAACCACAGCCGACCGTTGTTCAGGAATCACCTGCATCCCCGAAAGTGTTCTGAGGTCCGTGGTGCGACCACTCTTGGCAAACTCAGCTGAAATCTTTTTAAGCAACGCCTTTAATCGTTCCTCTTGAGTTTTGTTCGACGCAGAGGCTTCACTGTCGGCGCGTTTCTTGGCAGATTCCGCGGATCTCCTAGCACTAGCCAATCGTCTATCGAGCGATTTGGACAGGGGAACTCGTTTACAATCAATCAGCACCGGAAACTCAACCGTCACGGAGCCGCGATTAATAGTGATTTTGCGACGCGATTTAATACTTGTCGGAACTCCCAACGCTTTATCAAACGCAATTTTCGCTTTGCCTTCGACAGCGACGTAAAGTTTTTCGGATTTGCCAGCGGTAGGTTTCAGGCTGAAAGTTCTTTCCAACTGAATCACACCATTCTTTTCTGAGACGATTTGGTAATCAGTTCGTTCACGCACCTGCACCGCTTCCAATTTTTCTTTTTCAGATTGGCGGCCATAACTGCGTCCTGAGAAACTGCGTCCGGGAAAACTACCGCCATAAAAACTGCGTCCCAAAGTACTTCTTTGCCCAAAAGTACTTCGCGTGTCCGTTCTTTCAGTAGTCGACCGAAGAACAACAACGTCTCGCTGATGATGCCACGTTTCGCGTTCTACCTCAGATAGTTGGTCGATCAGCAATTCAGGAAACGTCCCACTCAAAAATGGCAGGTTCAACTCGCTTGTGCTAGATCCCATCTGGCCGAACTTGTCAACAATAAACATTTTCGCTTCGGACTTCGATGGGCCATATCGTTGATAAGAGGAACCCGAGTATTCCTGGGACAGCGAAGCGACGAAGTTGATCTCAACATCATCTTCGGACGGCTTTCCAGATTTTGATACCTCTACCAACAATACACCGCCACTGACCTGCCTAACCAGTTGCGGACCGGACATGTCACGACCGCGATCAGGTTTTGCTTGTCGGAAATCGATCTTTAGATCTTCCAAGAGTTTTACGGCTGTGTTGATAGGGATGGCAAACCCGATGCCCGAAATCCCATCTCCCGCAAGTTTTGAACTCGCGATTCCAATGACTTCACCACGATCATTTAGAACTGGTCCACCGCTGTTGCCGGGGTTTACAGATGCATCGATTTGTAGCCTTTTCCCGTCAGCGTTAATCATAATGCCAGACAGTGCTCCCCGACTGACTTTCACTTTGCCTCCAAGTGCCTTGGCCAGCGGGAATCCGATGACGTGAACACCTTCAGCAATTTCAACTTTGTCTGAGTCAGCGAGTGTTAATGGTTTGATCTGTCCATCTTTTAGCTTCAGCACAGCGAGGTCATTTACGGTGTCTCTCGCCAAGACTTTTGCAGGCTTCTTTTTGCCATTTATGTTCACTGTGATTTCGTCGGCATCATCCACAACATGAGCGCACGTCAGCAGATGTCCTTTCGACGAAACGGAAAAAGCCGTACCGGTGGCCGTGTCAACGGGCTGCGTTGAATCGCCCCCATCCATTCCAGCAAACTCGCGATCGAAAGCATCGGTGGCACTAGTCGTGGGCTGTTCTTTTTCAGAGGGTAGGCCAACGAGCAGACGCGAAAAACTTGGCCCTACCTTCAATGTGCAACCCGCGTTATATGTCTCGACCTTGTCTTCTATTTTAGCCTTGATGGTGATTTCGTACTGATGAACTGTCCCGGGAGCCCAATTGAATTGAAGCTCAGGCCCATCCTTCTTGGCGTCGTCATCTTTCGCCTGTAAAACGATCGGCTTCGCAGCGCGAAGCGTCGGTGACACCGACAGGCATATGGCAAATGCTATTAGTAACAAACAACTCAAGCAGGTCCTCGCTAGACCACGCGATTGATCAAGAAAAACCCGTTGGAACGACTGTTTACCCAAAAATCCAAATGGCATTAAGCGACTCCAGCTTCCTTGAGAAGATCAAAGTGGTCTTGATTGTTTTTCGTTTCGGTGGAGCTCCCTTTGCAGTATCGGCAGATCAAAGATGAAGTGCAGTTACATGCTTAGCCCAAAAAAGGGGGCTCTCGATTTAAGGATAAATCTTACACGAAAAACTTCGCGAAGCAAAAAGAATGATAACTCTACCCAACCGCCAAACTTCAGTCTCCATCGGCTACGGTTTGCTAGTAGAGAAGCCTTCGTCATAGAATTGGATTCGTCCGGGCGAAACGGACGAGGACCCTCAGGTCGGCGTCGTTGAAGGACTCAAATGCAGAGCAACCTGAGTAGTTCCTGTAGGCTTGCGTCGCCTTAGAATCTGAGGAAATCAAGGCTCCGCCTTCTAGCTGCCTCTTGCAGAGCGATGTTTAGTCATCGTGATCTCATTACCAGTTGGGCTGAAGTCCACCTCGTCCATGAAAGCTTGAATCAAAACTAATCCGCGACCGATGCCATCCTTATAACTTTCCGGATCGTCGACGACAGGTACCGTTGAAATATCAAATCCGGGTCCTTGATCCCTGATTGTGAACTTTACCGATTCGGGTGTGATCAGCGTCCGTACATAAACTTTCCGGTCCTTGAAACGATCATCAACAGCACGTTGACCGACATACAGATTGCTGACGACCGGAAACTGCTCGCGACTTAATTCTAAGTTTCCACGGAACATCGCGTTGGTCAGTGCATTTTCAAATGCCACTCCCATTTGGATTCTGTGTTGATTGGACAGTACGCCCTGCGCCATCGCGATCTGCTGGACCATGTCGGTCAAAGGAGCGATGATTTCCGGATCGTTATCCAAGTTGAATTCAAAATCTGACTTCGTTGTACACTGGACCAGCTTTTGATAACTGCTTTCCGTTTCGGCCATCGCTAAGATATGGCGAACCGTCTGAACGAGATTCTCAGCCAGGTCAGCCTTGGGCACGAAACTGCTGGCTCCGTTAGCCAACGCTTGAGCGGCGATTGATTCGCTGCCGTGAGCCGTCATCAGAATGACGGGAAGATCTGGATAGTTCGTACTTATCTCTGTGACCAATTCAAGGCCATCGAGATCCGGCATTTGCAAATCCGTCACCACTAGATCTGGAACGGATTGCCCGATTTTGTCCAAAGCGTCACGTCCATTTTCGGCGTAGACCACGTCCACGTTCGGGGCCGTTTCCAGCAGTCCACCAGCAAGTCGGCGATCAACCGCTGTGTCGTCGACAATCATTACAGAAGCCATCGAACTCTCCTTTTGAATTCTACCGCTAGTGATTGAGCGAAGCGTTTCGCTCAAGACACTACATTGACCGTTGTAACCCAACGGGAAACTCTATTCCAGCGGGCACGAAGTATTTTAGTGAGCGGCTTTGGGAAAGGCAAAAGAATTCAGTACGCTCAAATCATGGAAAAGGCTTAAACTCAGCTTCCGTTGCGTGGTTCGCTGCAGGTTTCCAACCCTTTTTGATGTATTCTTCCTTCAAGCCATCGTAAAGACGCTCAATTTGTTCCTCCGAATTCGACACACGCACCTCTCTGTCCAGCGGCGTCTTACGCGTCGGACTAAAATCTGTGTAGTGAACCACAAAAGCAGGAAACTGACTCGCTTCATGTGCTTTGTTGGTTTTCCACATGAGAAACTTACGCACCAAAAGGTTCCCTTTGAGCGTTTTGACAAAAACTTCACGCTTGAGTAATTCTGATTCAGGCAACTTGTATTCGGTGGCCACAACCTCTGATTTTTCAACAGGTACGATGTCAGTGACCTGCGCAATGCGAATGTCGTCCGCCACTGCGGTTTTGTCCTCGCGGATCCTGACAAACTGGGGAGAGATTACACTGACCAGCGGAAAACGTCGAACGGTTGTGTATTCTTTCTTCTTCGAGTCGTATTGAAGAATCATACGGTCGATTGAGCCGCCGCGCGTGTTTTGAGAAATTACGTCCAAACATGAAATTTCGACCACCCATTTGGGCTCCACCATTTGGTAGGCGACGTGATCAGAATTAACTTCCGCATACTCACTTTTCACCACCATGTCGAGCAAATCGCTGAGCATTTGTCGCCGTAGTTCTTCAGAGAACCCGCCGCCCACTCGACACAACACTTGCAACGATCCATCTGCCCGAGCGACCGCCAGCAATAGATCATGCATCATGCCAGCTCGATCATCGGAAGACTCCGTGAACCCAATGACAACGGCATCGATCGTATGCAGTGGTTTCAGCTTGAAGCTGCCGGCTGTCTCACTTCGAACGACAAGGCCCTCAGATTTTTCTTCGTCCACCCATTTGTCGAATAGATCTGCAACCGCGCCGTGGCCCGATTCGATTATAGTTTCCACAGGATGTAGGTTTTCCACGCCAGTGAAAATCTTATTTATCAGTTCCCACTTCTTTTCGTAGGGCCAGTCAATTGGCTGACCGTCAAGATACAAAATGTCAAACGCAGCATAGCGGAGTCTGTTCAGGTTTTCTTCATTATGGGGCTGTCGCGCGACGGTGACCGTGTCGTGCACGCGCGGCCTACGACCTTCGTCATTGGTTACATACAATTCGCCGGCAACCATAATGTCTTTGACACCGGCCTTGTTTAGCATCTCGATGGCTTCTGACTCCCACGGAAGGCCGACGCGCACCGTTGCACCCGGGTTGACCAAAATCAATTCACCATCGCGATAGACCATCGTCGTAAATTCGCCGTCCAGCTTCCGACTGATGTACCAGTTCGCATCGGGAATCCGTTTCGCGATGTCCTTCCGCGCTAGGGGCAAAAATCGTGACGCGATTTGACGTTTGTAGTTCTGGACAAGCGGTAGGATGCTTGGATCAGTCAATTGAGCTGCGTTGGCAACGGCGTACTGCTTCAATTTGATTGTGGCAAGCGATTTATCGAGAAGCATGACGTGGACTACAGGAAGAAAGCGACGTGTTACGGAGCGTGGGGCGGCAGTTCGACAGAGTTAAAATCATACCGGAGCGCAGTTCAGGCTTCCACAAGGTTCTAATTGCTCGGAAGCTCGAGTGTACGACTCACCGGAGCAGGAATCCCCGCTATTGGTCGAGGACTGGTTAAAAGCTTCGAACCACCCGACGTCATGCCTCGAAACACTTGCTTTTCCCCGGAAAACTAGCTGATACGATTCGTCTTGAGTCAAAAACAGGGTTGAGGATACAATTTCAGTAATCAGATACCCAAACTTCCGGGAGCCTGGACCGACAGCCAGATTGCATCCCCCACCTGCCATGAGAATCAAGGACGATTCTGTCATGACCATTATTACAAATCTCGTTTGCATTTTGGCAAGCCTCAGCTTTAATCCCCGTGCCGGGCTCAAGCCATTTAGCGCCGCGCTGTTCGTACTGCTTTTGATGGCTTCAACTGCTATCGGTCAAATTGACCGGGATGATCCTGAGTCGCCCTCAAAATTTGGGGCCATTGATTTCCCCTACCAGGCAATCGTCAGTGCGAGTGCGGCACCTGTCTATTCTGGCCCCGACGAAGTTCATTACGCCACCGATGAACTGCCTTCTGGCGAGGTCGTCGTGGTGTACCGACATGATCCCAATGGCTGGTGTGCGATTCAACCACCGGCGGGTAGCTTTAGCCTGCTACCCGAGGCGGCCGTCGAAAAACTAGACGATGGTTTTGGTGTCTTGATTCAAGATCAAGTTCAAGCTTGGGTTGGAACTCGACTCGGTAGCGTCGACAAACCACTCTGGCAAGTGAAGCTGCGATCCAAAGAAGAGGTTGAGATCATTGGCGAGGCAAGTTGGCCTAGTCCCGATGGTAACTCGACGATCTGGTACCAGATATCACCTCCCGCCGGAGAGTTCCGTTGGGTAAGGATGGCTGATCTAAAAATACCAGGGGCGGCAAGTCGTAGCCTTCCGGTCGACCGTAATCTGGTCGTCGACCGAGAACAAGCGCGTAACGCATTCACCGAGGTAGACATCGAAGAGGATGGATTCGTTCAGAAAACGGCGTCGTTGGGAGATCGAGTTCAACAAACAAAGATCGAAGCCAGAGAAGACTACAGTGCTCGAGATTCGTCAGGTTTCATGTATCGCTCCGAGGAAGGCGATTCCTACGCGGCACCTAAACCGCCCGAACTTAACGACGGTCCGGCGACGCCGGTTAGAGATACCGCGGGTATCGATTTTAAATTCCGACCTATCGGAAAAACGGCGCGTAGTAAATCAGTTGACCTGAGCTACAGCGCCGACAGTTCCACGGCAGGTCCGGGAGCTACGACCAAAGGGCCGCAATTAAAGCATGCCGAGACGAACCTTGATCGGATCAACCGAGAACAAGACAAGGTCGTCCAAGCAACGTTTCAAAGTCCACAGAAACCTCAGTTAGCGGATCCGGGACAATGGAAGCCTGCCGCAAATAGTTTGAAATCAGGTGTCCAAGGCGTGGGGGATCGATTCTCCAGCAAAGCACTTGGTGCGAACTCCCCCGACTCGCTACTCACACGAGGCCCATCGACCAACCGATCCCGTCAAGATGGTGCTTCTGCTTCTCTGTCTCCTTGGAAGGCCACGGAGACAAGGCGCGGAGATGGGAACGAATTGTCGAATGATGATTCATTAGACTTCCAGTGGGAGCGCGAGCATGATTCGCCGTTGATGCTAGGAAACGACAAAGCTTCTGGCTTGGCCGATGAGCAAGTGGTCGGTCGTAACGCAATGTTCAGCAAACTGTCGCCACAGCTTTCCAAATTGGAGATGGCTCTTACCAATGAGATGCTAAAACGGCCTAACGAATGGCAGTTGTCTGACATTGGGTTAGCCGTTGAACAGGTTTATTCGCAAACCAAGAGCCCTGTCGAGCGTCTTCAGGCACAACGTATCTTGGACAAAGTCAAGAACTGTAAGAAGATCCGCAACGGATATGCTAAATCGTTTCATTCATCTGGTGAAACGTTTGGCACCAGCCTATCACCCACGCTGCGTCCCGGGAGCACAGGGCCCGTCGGTCCTGGAGGACTTGCCGCCGCACGCGATCGACTGAGCCGGTTCGGCCGACCTAGTGTCTCATCGTCATTTGGAAGCAACGGTGTCGTACAAGGGCTTGTAGGAACAGGTGTCGATACGAACGTGGAATCGGGTACGCTTTACGATGCACACGGATGGCTGACGGAATTGGTAAGCGAAGACCGCAACAATCGGCCCGTGTATGTGTTGGTCAACGATGACGGTAAAATTACGCACCACATCGCCCCCAGCCCCGGTTTGAACCTTCACCGCTATTTAAAATCGAAAGTCGGCGTCAATGGACGGCAGGGGTACAACAATGTGCTGAAGTTGAGCCACGTCACAGCCGATGCGGTCAGTGAACTAATCCGGCGATAGGCCGGTTTTCTACCTAACCTAGCTCGCAGGTGTGTGAGTCAACGCTCGGCAGGAAATGCTCGCTCGCACTCTGGGCTTTGTGTTTTTTAGTTACCAAGTGTCTCGATGTCGTACCACTTTCCGTTGAGGTTGAAACGGAAGTCGACTTTTTCTAGGTCGTAGGCGGCGATGGCATCATCGACGGCATTTGCTTCCAGTTCCTCGATCTCAGTGAATGTAGCAGTGTGGTTCTGCAATACCGCCTCGGCCCCATCTCCAAGCGATTGAATTAGGTCTAAGGTGTGGCTCTCGTCGATTGTGACGGTGTCTTCGCCTGCACCGCCATCGAAGTGACTGCGTTCTAGGTTGTTCAATCGTAACATCTGTAGGGTGGTCTCGAACTCGATGTCCTCTTTTCCGATCGTCAGCGCGTCGTTTCCGTCGCCGCCCCTAAGGCTGACAACGTCATGTCCGTCTCGGCCATCAATCGAGACTTCGTCGAATCCAATCGTACGGCCAACAGCTAGGCCGTCCCCTGAAGCCTCGACAAATGTGTTGTCTGCGTAGAACTGGTCACTTCCGTTTGTCCCGGTGAAGGATGCTGTGTCATGGCCGCCGGTCGAACGCGCGACAGTCAAGTCGAAACCCTCAGTATGAATCGCATGACCGTCACTCTGTAAAGTGGCGTTCTCTTGTTGAAAGTCGAAGTGATCATCGCCACTGCTACCCGCCAAGTACGCAATGTCATTTCCTCCGCCAGCATTGACATTTAGATTCTCGAATGAACTGACGTAAGTTAGAAAACGCTCTCCCACCAGCGATGCGGAACCATCTTTGCCGTAGAGTATGTCGTCGCCAGTGGAGCCTGTTAGGGAGACAGTGTCTCCCGAGTCAGCTCCGATGATATTGATTCTGCGAAAGCCATTGACGTCAATCTGACGGTTTCCTTGTACCAACGTTGCGTCGGACTGGTTTACATCAAACTGCTCTCTTAGGGCGGTACCGCTCAGGTTGGCGTGATCTGATCCGCCTCCGCCATCGACACGTACTGACTCGAAACCCTCGGTTAGTACGCGATGACTATCACTTTTCAACCAGCTGGTTTGTTTGTATTCGGCAAACACATCATTGCCTTCGGTTCCGTGGAGTTCGACAGTGTCGTTGCCTCGGCCAGCATTGGCGTTGATGGTTTGGAAGTGTCCTGCGTTGGCCTTGAAGTTATCGCTTGATAGTTCCACGCTTTGGGAAGTGACCGTCAGGTTGTCGTCGCCCTCGCTACCTTCAACCTTAAGGTTGTCGCTGCCCGCACCGTTGTCGATATGAGCATGAGCGACATCGCTGGCGTTAATCTGAAACAGTTGATTCAGAATCTCGACCTTGCGATGCTTGATCGTCACGGCATCGTCTGAGTCGGCCAACGCTATTGTTAAATCGTCGTTACCGCCGTTGCCGGAGTAGTCAATTTGGTTCACGTCCGCCAATGCGAAAACTGATGATCTTCCGTTGAGGAGTACCGTAAGAGTATTGCTATTGTCTTCAACGCTAAGCGAAACAGCGTCATCGGCGGTCGAACCTTCAATACTCAAAACTCCATCGACCAAGGTGACGTTGGAGTCTTGGACGGCATCGGCGGCAGTTTCCTGAGAGGGCTGATGGTAGTCGGATGGCTGATCCGCTTCGGCTGGTTGACTCTCGCCCGAGGGTGCATCCACTCCGTTGAGAATCGATTCAATAGCCGCCTGTAGATTGACTTGTGAGTAGGTTTGGTTGGTGACAGCGTCGAAGACCTGATCTGCCGTGCTACGTAATTGTTCGTAAATTAGATCTTGGTCGATGTTTTCCACGCCAGCAATCTCATTGGCCTGCCGCAGCAGAGCACTCGCACCTGCGACGTATGGAGCAGAGAAACTAGTTCCCGAGGAGCCCACAAACGCATCCGTTTTGGCGCCGTAGAACAAGTGATCTGGAGCGGTACTAACAATACTTTGCCCCGGCGCCGTCAAGACATGAGAGGCGCGCTGGCTGAAATCGCTCAACTCTCCAGTGGCGGTATGGCTGGCAACCGGAACGACCGAAGGACTACTGGCTGGATAAGCTAGTTGAGAGCTAAAGGCTTCGTCAAAATGGTTTCCCGCCGCGACGCTGACGAAGATCCCGTCCTCTTTGAGTTGTGCCAACTCGTCTTCGAGAATCATTTGATAGCTCTCGTCCGGAGTAGTCCCCAATGAGAGGTTGACGGTAGTTATCGGATTCTCAAATTCAAACTGATTGTCATGGACCCATTGAAGCGCTTGTTCAACCCACTCCAACTCATTGTGCCCCGCATCGTCGAACACGCGTAGGGCGACAAGATCTGCTCCGGGGGCGAGTCCCATGTATTCGAGGTCAGTGCTGCCGATGACTCCAGCGACACTAGTGCCGTGGAATCCAGTGGGGCCATCGTCGTACGGGTTGGCATCATCTTCAGCGAAGTCGTATCCACCGACGACGCGGTGGCCTTCTCCATAACCGCCGCCAAGTGCCACATGGTCAAATGCGATTCCGGTATCGATCACGGCAATTGTCTGTCCAGTTCCGTCCAAGCCGTATTGCTGAGCAAGCTGTGCGGCGGCAGTAGTGGGGGAGATGTTGTTGGCGGCTTGGGAGTCAACCGAAGATACGATCGCGGCAGGTGCGACGGCGTTTAGGTCTGTCTCCGATTGCAAGTCGGAATCTGGTAGCACACTGGCAACGGCCTGAGCCGACATAACGATACGGCTCTCGAACTCTTCGAAACGCCCGACTCGATTGGTGTTCTCGCTGTAATTGTCTTTTGATTTGGATGACATGTTGTTGTGCGCGCGTCACGGGACAGTCAGCCCTTCAAATGGAAAACGACAGATGCCGAAAGCCGTGGGCTGAACCATCGTGGTTAGGGAAACGCCAAGATCCATCGGGCGCGGAGAGCAAACTTGCAATCAGGTATGACAGCGAAAGCTTGGAAGCGAAAGAAGTCAGCAAGTGGGGAGCTTGCTGGCAAACCGTTTCGTTTATGGCAGCCGTTGTCTGGTTAGCCGATCCATCTGGATCTAGCTCGATTGCCGTGAACTGTACGTTTGCTGGGGCGACATGGGTTTGAGAAAGCCCTCAATATGAAGACGCACGACGCCCAAGGGCAATTTGTAGCGGTTAGGTGAAATTAACCGGCTGGGGCATGCAGTCCAGCGCCGCAAAGTGCACTTGCCGATGGAGGATGAAGTCAATTTTGCCGATTGTGAGACCGATCATACACAACAGGCACTCTTTCCCGCGATCTGGATCGGTGCCTGCGATTTCTTTGGCCACTGTTGACAGGGGACTATTCCGTGAAGCCCATCTCTGCATTTCGATTCTTCAAGATGACTTGGTTAGACAAACCCGTCGCTGATCGAGCGGTGTATAAACTGATCAAGCAGCGTCAGGTACGCTCGATCGTCGAAGTTGGACTTGGCGACGGGACGCGCTGTGAGAAACTGATCGCAGTCGCACAGAAGTTCTCCGAAGAGAAAGTTCGTTACACGGGTGTTGATCTATTCGATTCACGGGAGTCGTCGACACCGTTGAAATTGATCGAAATGCATCGCCGCCTCAAAGGAATCGACGCGAAAACGCAGTTGGTCCCGGGCGACATTGGTTCCGCGTTACCGCGCATCGCCAATGCTCATCTGCGCACTGATTTAATTCTGGTTTCGGCGGGATTTGATCGTGAACAGTTTGCGTCAGTGAAATCATTCTTGCCAAGAATGCTGCATGCCAGTTCGTTGGTGCTTGTTCAGACCAAGGAAGATGGCGAGTTCAAGAAGCTCAGCCGCTTGGAGATTGAGAAGGCAATTAGTGGTCAACAGGTTGAACGCAAAGCGGCCTAACATTGGGTTCAAGATTTTCCGTTGCCGAAGTCGCAATACTTTGGAAAAATCATGAGTGAACTTTCCAGCCTCGTGTGAGATCGAATTAGCCACAAAAAAACACGACCAGCTTTTTGGTGCTGGTCGTGTTTGAATGAGTACTCCGCAGCTTATCGCCACGACGGTACACGAAACTATTTTGGTGTGGCGTTGGTTGACCGCCTTTAGACCCTACCTTCGACGTTTGCACGAGTTCCTTCAACTAAAAGAGGATCTAGGTCTACAATCGTTACCTTCGGTACAAAGGTATTGGCTGCCTCTACCATGTGAACCACATCGGAAGAAGTAATGGCTCCGAGGAATCCCAGCCTTAGGGACTTCAATCTAGCGACTACAATTGACGTTCCACAACGGTCCCCCGTTCTCAGAAGGATTCCGATGGCAACTGAACCGCCCAGCAAATCTGAAATTCCAGTTTCTAGCACTGCAACCGTGCGAGAAAGAATGGTTGAGATACTGCGGTTGGAAGCTTCAATGATTAGTGCTGCAAGCGAGCGCTTGGGCGATGATTGCGATGAAATCGTCGATCTGCTGGTCTCATGCAGTGGCCGAATCCTGTTGACTGGTTTGGGAAAAACAGGTTTCGTTGCAAGAAAAGCGGCTGCCACACTCTGCAGCACTGGTGCTCCGGCGATTTTTTTGCATCCATCTGAGGCTGTCCATGGTGATCTCGGGATTGTTTCCAAACATGACGTCTTGGTGGCAATGTCCAACAGTGGGGAAACGGAAGAGATTCTGAAGCTGATCGAATTCATGAGCCGTAGTGGGGTCCCGGTTATCGCCTTGACTGGAAATCTTAACTCAACGCTAGCCTGTCACAGCAATTTTGTGATCGACTGCCAAGTCGCACGCGAAGCCGACCAGCTCTCGTTGGCTCCCAC
>CAZDBE010000104.1:0-16845 GCA_964503675.1 uncultured Pirellulaceae bacterium
AACCAAGTATGTACGCGATTATCTCTGACGGCGGTCACCAATACAAAGTCGAAGAAGGCCAGTTCCTTGAGATTGATTTCCGCACCCTCGAAGCGGGTTCTGAACTGACTTTTGATAAGGTTTTGGCCGTTTCCAAAGGCGAAGGCGACTTCAAATTGGGCACACCAACTGTTGATGGTGCGAAAGTGACTGCCAAAGTCATCGGAGAAACCAAAGGCGACAAGATCTTCGTCCAAAAGTTCCGACGACGTAAAAACAGCAAGCGTCGTACTGGTCATCGCCAAAAGTACGTCAAAGTACAAATCAGCTCGATCGCCTAATTGGTGATCTCGATTCGGTCACGCTTCTCGGTTTTCATAATCGTTGGCGTCGACCATCAATACATCAAGCACCCGCTTCTCCACCAGAGGCGGGTGTTTTTTTGTTGCCTTGCTACCTTCTGCAGGCTAATTTGCAGCCTAATTTTCTTGCGGGTTGGGGAGTGCAAGTAATCGTTAGGTCAAATTAAGGGAACAACTGGTTCAATTGGTGATCTCCGTCTGTAAAAACAGGTGTTTTGCCATTGAATTCATCGGTGATGCTAATAAGTTATGCATGAGTGATTCGATTCAGTGGCAGGAAGCCTCTTGACCGAGATTGCGACCGTCTTTGCGCTGATCAGAGGCGACATGATGCCAAACTTATTGGCAATCGAGAACCACGTTTTGGATAAATATGGCTGGCAAATCACCTTTTGAAGCGGTCGATGGATCGCCTTTGTCGGGGCTGATCGGAAAATCTCCGGCAATGACCGAAGTCTATCGCATGACGCGCATGGCTGCGCGCAGTCAAGCGTCGGTTTTGCTGTTGGGTGAAACGGGTACCGGAAAAGAACTGATCGCCGGTGCATTGCACCAATTAAGTGAACGTGAGAGCGGCCCGTTTGTACGCGTGAACTGTGGAGCACTAACGGAGAGCTTGCTGGCCAGTGAGCTATTTGGTCATGTGAAAGGTTCGTTCACCGATGCGGTCAAGGATCGCACAGGTCGGTTTGAAGCGGCTCATGGTGGATCGATTTTTCTCGATGAAATCAATTCCACGTCTTCCACGCTGCAGGTGAAGCTACTGCGCGTACTTCAAGAACGTGAGTTTGAACGCGTCGGTGATACAAAAACAGTCTCGGTGGACGTAAGAGTTATCGCCGCCAGCAATTGCGATCTGGCAAAAACGGTCGCTGAGGGAGATTTTCGCGAGGATCTGTTGTGGCGTCTGAATGTACTACCTATCAATTTGCCACCTCTG
Organism: uncultured Pirellulaceae bacterium; assembly: GCA_964503675.1. GTDB lineage: Bacteria > Planctomycetota > Planctomycetia > Pirellulales > Pirellulaceae > Mariniblastus. The sequence goes on from CAZDBE010000104.1 coordinate 1,282, forward strand.
CGAAAACGTACTGGCGATGTCGAATTATTGGCCAAACATTTTCTGCAGATCTACAGCGAAAAGAATCTCAGCCCGGTAACCTCAATCGCCCCTGATGCGATGGCTGCGCTTAACGATTACAACTGGCCTGGGAACGTACGCGAGTTACAGAACTATATTGAAAGGGCCGTCGTGTTGGCTCAAGGCGATGTACTTGAATCGTATTTGCTTCCCAATGCTGTCACGGGAGATCGAGCCGCAGCAGCGAGTGCAGTATTCCGCCCTTCGGATGAAGAGTCGTTGGTCAGCGAATTTGTCTTCAACCGTATCTCCAAAGCCGAGGAAAACACCGACGATCTTTACAAACAAATCGTGGCACCGGTCGAACGTGAGCTGCTGGTTCAGGTGATGGAAAACTGCAACAACACCCAAACGAAAGCGGCTCAGTTGTTGGGTATCAATCGAAATACGTTGTACAAAAAGCTGCAAGAGTGCGGTTTGAGCAAAGCAAACAAGACGGACGCGGGTTAGATTAATGAGCTGACGTGTGTTGGCATTTTTTCATACTTCGTCGGCTTTCACTCCGCGAAAGAACGCTAAGAACAGACTTTCGCGGAGCGAAAGGCGACCTTGGGATCCACAATTGGACTGGTTACAAAAAATCTCAATCACCTGCTTTGCCGCCAGCTATTGTGTGGTGTTTGCGCTTGAGGTTTCCCGCATGTTCTTCCACACCAAGCTGCGGACGATTCTGCGGTTGGGTCTGACCGCAGCCGGACTGTTTGCTCATACCGTTTACATCGTTTACCACACGCAATCGACCGTCGGCAGCGACGGAATCTGGTTGGGCAGCTGGCTAGGCTGGGGGCTGGCAGTAGCTTGGGTTCTGGCGGCGTCCTACCTATGGCTGACGATGCAGAAACCTAAATCGTTGATTGGGCTATTTTTACTCCCGGTAACCCTGCTATTGATTCTGGTCAGCACTTCCTTCGGCGATTCGGGGTCGTTTTCACCTGGCCGGGCAAAAACGATCTGGAACTTAATCCACGGCAGCGCGTTGCTGTTGGGAACAGTCACGGTCGCTCTCGGCTTCGTATTTAGCGTGATGTATCTGATTAACGCGCGACGATTAAAGCAAAAATTGACTGGATGGTTCAAACTGCCATCGCTGGAATGGCTGCAGAGTTCGGCCGAGCGATCGCTGGCAATCTCTACGCTGTTGTTCGGATGCGGACTCGCTTCGGGAATCGCTTTAGTGATGGTGAAACAGTCGACTGAAGTCGGAACGACGTCAGTTCCATGGAGCGATCCCGTAATTTGGTCTTCGGCGATTCTTTTTCTATGGTTGTTGGCAACGACAGTATTCAGCGTCGTCTACAAACCAGCCAGACAAGGAAAGAAGATCGCTTGGTTGGTGACTGTCAGTTTTTTGTTTCTCCTAGTGGAGCTAATGATTGTTCTCCAGTTCGGGCATGCGACTCCCGAAACTGAAGTCGCCACACTTCTCTTACGCGTCGGAGGTATCGTATGAACCTTCACGTAATCGGCTGCAGCCACCATCAATCGAGCGTTTCGGTTCGAGAAAAACTCTCTTTTACGCCGGACCAGGTGAAAACGTTCCTGAATAAGTTTCACTCGACGTTTCCGCTGTCTGAAGCCGTTTTGATTTCGACCTGCAACCGAACTGAATTGTACGCTGCCGGAAAAACGCTCGAAGGTATCCCGACATCGGAGCAGATGATAGATTTCCTAGCCACCGAAAGGGGCTTGGAAAGTGGCGATATCTCTTCCAATTTATTCTCGCACCGCAATCAGGAAGCCATCAGCCACCTGTTCCGCGTGGCCGCTTCTTTGGACAGCATGGTCATCGGTGAGGCTCAGATACTTTCTCAAGTGAAACAAGCCTATCAATTGGCTGTTGATACGGGGCACCAAATCCCGCTAACGCACCAAGTCTTCCAAACGGCGATGAAGGTCGCCAAACGCGTGGCAACTGAGACTGACATTCACGCCAACCGCATTAGCGTTCCGAGCGTTGCAGTCAACGTGCTGACGGGAGAAATTTTTGAACGCTTGGACAATAAACGGATCCTAATCCTTGGTGCAGGTGAGATGGCCGAGGAGACACTGACCTATCTGACTGCCAAAGACGGCAAAGATATCGTCGTCATCAATCGCACGCGCTCCAAAGCCGAATCGTTGGCCGAAAAGTTTAATGGCCAAGTCGCCGATTGGGACGACCTTGGTGGGCAAGTCGCCGCCGCCGATTTGATCGTCAGCACTACCAGCGCCAAAGAACCGGTTGTCACGACTGCCATGTTCAAGGACCTTTCCGGCAGCGGACGACAACAACCGTTACTAGTGTTGGACCTCGCGATTCCACGTGACTTTGATTCGAAGATTGGCGAGCTTCCCAACGTATTTCTGTATACGCTGGACGATTTGCAGAAACAATGTGAAAAGAACCGTCAGAGCCGACAAAGCCAGTGGCCCAAAGCGGAAAAGATCATCCAGCAAGAGACGACCAACTTTTTTCAAGACGTTCACCGCCGCAACAGCGGACAGACGATCGCTCAGTTGAAGCAACAGGCCAACAACGCCAAAGACGCCGAGCTAGAGCGCTTGCTGAACCGACTGAATCTATCGCCGGAAGAGGAAGCAGTGGTTGAGCAATCGTTTCACCGCTTAGTGAACAAAATATTGCACCCGCCGCTAAAATCGATCAACGCCGACAAAGGCGGCGATTCGGGTGGTTTGCTGGAAGCGATGAAACGCCTGTTCCAGCTGGGTGACTGACTAAAAATCTAACTGCGAAACTGGTTCGATGAACGAACAATTGGGACAACAATTCTACAAAACATCAATCCCAATCGTCGTCGTCATCTTCCCAGTCTTCATCGTCGTCCAGTGCGTCGTCATCGTCATCGACTTCTTCCCACTCGTCGTCCTCTAGGTCGTCAAGTCCATCGTCGGAATCGTCGTCTTCTTCATCGTCGTCCGCTTCGACTTCATTTCCATCTTCGTCTTCGTAGGTGTACTCGTATTCATAATCGTCGTCTCCGTCTGGATCGTCGACCTCGACGTACTCGTACTCCTCTTCATCTTCCTCTCCGTCTTCTACGTCTTCGTCGTCATCTTCATACTCGTATTCTTCACCCTCTTCATCTTCTTCGCCATCCTCTTCCTCATCGACGTACTCATAATCGTCTTCCTCGGACTCTTCGTCGTCGACTTCTTCATATTCCTCGTCGTCTTCGAGCTCTTCGCCTTCTTCTACTTCGTATTCTTCTCCGTCATCCTCGTCTTCTACCGAAGCGAAAACAAAGTTGTTGATGAATTCGACGTTATCATGACGTAACAAACCAACCGAAGAGACTGGCGCATCTGATGACGCTTCGAGCATGTCTCTGACTTCTTGGGGGGCGAGCAGATTCATATCGCGATCTTCACCAAAGGTAGTGGAGCGCCCGTTCTGAGATGTAAATTCTGGTTGTTGATTCACTGATGTACTCCTGAGATCGCGATATGTCCGTCGGTAGCGTTGAAGGTGGTACGGTGGCTCGCCAAATTGGCGAAAAAAAGGGTTTGATCTGGACACGTTCTACTATTGGTAATCCGTCGCCGCAATAGTTGTGCAGAGCAAAATAAACAACGATTTGGGCCCTCGAAGCGACCTCGATTTCAATATTTTGTGGTGTCGCTCAAACAGGAAAATATTTCCAAGAAGCCCCTCTGTCAAATGGTTTTTGAAAAAAGATTTCGACGCTCTTTGGAGAGCTGCTACCAAGACAACCGAACGCCCGTTTTACTCGTCGTCCCAATCGTCGTCATCTTCATCTTCGAGGTCTTCTTCATCCCATTGGTCATCATCTTGAGCTTCTTCGTCCGGATCCTCCTCGGCGTTCCAATCTGGCAACCCTTGATCGCCAAGGGTCTCGTACTGAGGTAATTGTTCGATGCTGCCAAAACCGAATTCGGTTAGAAACTGACGTGTAGTGGCGTATAGGAACGGACGGCCCAAGTCCTCGCTGCGACCGGCGATCTTTACCAGCCCTTTTTCCAATAATTGCCTAAGCATTTCACCGCAGCCTACACCTCGAACGGTTTCAATATCCGCCTTGATGATAGGTTGCCGGTACGCGATCACGGTTAGTGTTTCCTGAGCCGACTGAGACAGTCGGATCATAGGAGGCGCCTTTTTGATGCGGTTAATCCAGTCAAAGAATTGAGGCCGCGTCAGTAGCTGAAATCCGCCAGCGACCCTTTTAACATGGAACGATCGACCAGACTGATCATAGTGCTCGTTGAGCGCCTTGATCATCACGCGCGCCTCGGTCCCGTCTTCCAGAATAGCAAGCTGGCTGATCCGCCGCGTGTTCAGCGGTTTACGCGCCAGAAACAATACCGCCTCCAACCGCTGCCGTTTGGCTTTGGGACCGGGATCGAATTTCGTTTCAGTTGAGGGTGCAGACTGGGACAAAACGGGTTCCTAGGGAAACAACGGCTTACCACTATCCGATTTCCATCGAGTGGTCTCTTCCTGACAACTTCTTTTTAGGCTCGACCGGCAATTGCGTAGATCATCGGCTTGCGGTCGATGATTTGTTTAGTGCCGAAAGGAATTGGCTCAAATTACCAGCTTCATGCTTGCTCTGCAGTAGCGATCTTGAAGTTCGAGCAAAGCCTCGTCCATGTCTGATGTTTGCACTAAAATAAACCAATCTGAGGCTTGCCCCAACCCTGATACTCTTTTGCTGTTTCCAGCTTGCTCCATGAAGAATCGCTATTTCATTGTACCTATGCTGGCACTAATTTGCTTGGTTCCCGGCTGCATCGAGTTCTATGGCTATCCAGTGAGCGGTGTGGAATTTTCTCCCGACTCGTTCACTCAACGTCAATTTCGGTATTGGCGAAGCCCTTTTACCGGCATCATCAGAGGTAAGCGCATACTGACAACAATCGAATCTGATTGCGACTCACTGGTCGCACTAAATCTAGTTCCCGCCGGTGGCACCACCAATCTTCGCTGGGATCTCGTTTCTGAATCTCTTCAAACCAGCGATGTTTTGTCGGCCGATTTTGATGCCCGTTTCTTGACCAAATATTTGAACTACTCGACCGACCAGTGGAACCGCACCAATGTGGAAAAAGCTGAGATACTGTGGCCTGAGATTGCGTTGCTGGTCCGGGAGCGTTTGTACCTGCAACTTCCAACTCTGTTTCACTTTGCCATCAACAGTCCGGATGAGCTGTCCAACGAAGAATTTGAAGAACGATTGAACAAGCAACTGGCCGAAGCATGGTTCCAAGCCGCCACCGTCACCGCTGCTCGCGCTCAATCCGATGCTGATAGCAAGCCGCCACAAACCCCGTCCACTGCGGTAGATGCCAAACGGTTTCTGGAAAAAGCCATCGAATTTGATCCGAGCTACGAAGACGCAATGCAACTCGAAATGCCCCTCCAAGGATCGCCGTCGAATTAACGAAATAATGAAAACCATCTATCTCGACTACAACTCCACCACTCCGATCAGCCCTACGGTCGCGCAAAAGATGGCTCAGTGCTACCAAATGGGCTATCTGAATCCGGCTAGCCAACACCGACCCGGCCAAGAGGCTCGGCTGGTATTGGAGAAACTGCGTTCTGAGATCATCGATATGCTGGGTGGCGTCTCCACCGGTATGCGAACCGATAGACTGATCCTAACCAGCGGTGGTACCGAAAGTAACAACCTAGCCATCTCTGGTTTGGCCCGTGCGGCGCGCGATGCCACCGGGGCTCGGCGGATTATCATCAGTGCCATCGAACACCCCAGCGTAATCGGCGTCTCACACTATTTGGCGACTCAAGGGTTCGAGATCGATACGATTGCTGTCCATAGCGATGGGGTCTGCAATCTGGAAGATCTGGCGGCAAAGCTTGAACCAGTCGCTGGCGAAGATCAAAATTCTGTGGCCGCCGTATCGATTATGGCCGCCAACAATGAAACGGGCGTCATGCAGCCGATTCAATCTGCTGCTCTAATGTGCCGTGACAAGGGAATCTACTTTCATACCGATGCCGTGCAAATGGTTGGCAAGACCGACGTCGACTTCTCTACCCTTGGCGTCGACGCGCTGACATTCACCGCCCATAAATTTCATGGGCCACGCGGGGCTGGGGGGTTGCTGGTTAGAAACGGCATCGAATTGACTCCTATGATTTACGGCGGCTTCCAACAGATGGGTACGCGTCCTGGCACCGAGGACGTCGCACTGACCACTGGCCTCCATCAGGCCTTACTTGAGTATCAGCAATCGCCAGAACGAGACGTAAGAATCAAACGGCTGCGTGATCAATTGGAATCCGGTTTATTGTCAATGGCTCCGGGCGCAGTGATCAACGGCGTAGGTGCCTCGCGCATGTCTCACACGATCAATATTTCGTTCCCCGGTATCAACCGGCAGGCACTTCTGCTGGCTGCTGATTTTGCCGGTTTGGCAATTTCTACAGGTTCGGCATGTGCCAGTGGATCGAGTGATCCCTCTCACGTGATTATCGCGATGGGGGCCTCTGATGAGGTTGTGGAGGGCTCGATTCGGATCAGTTTAGGAGCGACCACTTCCCAACAAGAAATTGACGGTTCACTGACACGTTTTAAACAAGTTCTCGACAGGATTTCAACATTATAGCGTGTAGGGAAAATCGGGCATTTTCTCTAGGTAAGAAGGTTGTTTTGGTCCCGGTTTTTTATTGTCCAATTTAAGCTCGGGCGCGCTACTAAAAGAGCTCAAAAAAGGGTATGATACTGGGCTACGAACAACGTACCCAATCTCCCTATCTGACCGCCTAAATGTCTTCCGTTTCACCTACATCCAATTCGCTTTTTGCTGTGCCGCTTGAGCACCAGTGGCGAGTCGATTTTTCTGGTGCAATGGACGTGGTAAAACAACGCGCGACTGGGCTTGATCAATTCATTGGTGATAATGCCAACAGTCTGCTGCAGTACGTGACGACTGACGATTTTATTTCGCAGTTAGCTGATCCCGATCGGTCGACTTCTCCCGTGCTGACGCCACTCGTTTTTACGGGGCCCTCTGGGACTGGAAAAACGTCGCTCGCAATGGCGCTGGTTTCCAAGTTGATGCTCGAACTTGAAAATCGATCTGGTGGAAGGCTACTACCATTTGAAGACGCGTCTTTAGGAAAAGTTGAACCCTCCGATTTCGACACAAAGCCGGTTTACTTGACGGGATCTGAATTTGTTCGTCGGTTCTATGCGGCAATTGATACGGACACCGTTGACGAGTTCCGGCAGTTGATCCTGCAATCAGCCGCATTGCTGTTGGACGACATTCAACAGATCGCCACCAAGGCTCCAGCCCAACGAGAGCTAGAAAGCCTACTGGACCAAGCGATTGATCGGCATCTGCCCGTGTTTGTGGTTTGCAACACCTCTCCGGATGTCGTCGACGGTTTCAGTCAGCGACTAGTTTCGCGATTGGCCTCTGGCCTAACCATTCCCTTTCTTCCGCCCGGTGCCGAAGCACGCTCCTGCATCAACCGTAATCTCGCCGAAATTCATCAGATCCAATTGACCGAAGATGCCTTGGAATTGCTAAACAGCCAGTTTGAAGTGACCGTACCGCGGTTGGAGCATCTGTTCTGCCAAATCAAACTCAAACAACGTATCACACAAGAAGACGAAGCTGCTGACGTCTTCAGCGACAGCAACACCATTGATGCTGCATTGCTAGAGAAAATTTTAGCTCCTAGGGACGAAGATCTACAAAAGATGATTCGTTTGATTCAAAAACGAGTCGCAAAAGAATACAAACTCAATCTGAGTGATTTAAAAGGTGACTCTCGCAAGCAAACAGTCGTCTTGGCCAGAGGCGTAGGGATTTACCTGACACGCGTTTTACTGGGCTCTAGCTTCCTGAAGATTGGCAACGCTTTCGGCAAACGAGATCATTCCACTATCTTGCACTCATTCCGAAAAATCGAGTCGCTCTATGTATCGCGATCGACAACCAAAACACCGACTACCGAACAGAAGAAAACTAACGGGTTGATTGATCGACTGAAACAGGAATTGACCGATCTGTTTGCCACTCAAATAGGTATCGATTAGACATAAATACTATCGTGGAAAACATGTTTATTTCATGACGGTTATGTTTAACAACCAATTCGTTGCCAACACTTATTTCAAATTTTGTATTCTCAAACATTTAATCAAACGACATTCCAACACTCAACCAGACTGTTTTTTAACTAGTTATCCACACCACCAGAAAGTTTATAAACTCTCTGATAATAGGTAGTTACAAGAACCACTAGCCTGTTATGAACAGAAAACAGTAGCACATAAATAGTAATACCAAATAAAAAGACTATATATCAATTAGAGAGCAGACCCGAGCGTGAAGATATCCATCCAGAGAGAACCATTCTTTAAGGCTTTCCAAGTAGCAGCGGCGGTAGCGCCTGCGAGAAGCCCAAAGACCATTCTGCAAAACGTCAAAATAGATGCCGTGGATGGTAAGTGTATTTTGACTGCTACAGACATGGAGGTTGGTATTCGTGTCTTGGTGGGCGATGTCACCGTAGAGACTGCCGGCAGTGCAGTGATTCCCGTCACGCGATTGAGCATGATCTTGCGTGAGTCACGCGACGAGACGTTGACTATCGAGGCGACCCCCGAAAAGACACTCATCAAAGGCAAGGGCAGTAAGTTTGAACTTCAGGCTCAGAACCCAGATGAGTTTCCTGACGTAGCTGAATTCAATGCCAAAGATTTTTACGAAGTGACTTCAGGCACGCTGAAGGAACTAACGAAGCGCACGCTGTTCGCGACCGACGCCGAAAGCAGCCGTTATGCACTTGGTGGAGTGAAACTGGAGTTTGAGGAGAAAACGCTAACGGCAATTGGAACTGATGGCCGTCGACTCGCTAAGATGGAAGGTTCAGTCGAAACTGTTGGCACGCCGGGCGATGGAGGTAGTTCCACCATTGTGCCATCACGTTCGATGCAATTGATCGATCGTATTCTTCCCGATGATTCAGAGAAGGTTCAGATTGCTGCACAAGCTAACGAATTGTTGGTGCGTGGTCCAAGTGGTGTGTTCTATACACGTCTGGTAGAAGGTCGTTTTCCAAAATGGCGAGATGTCATTCCAAAACGCGACGATTCAAACCAAATCGAAATGACCGTCGGCCCGATGTATCAGGCGTTACGACAGGCAGCGATTGTGGCCAGTGACGAAAGCCGAGGAATCGATTTTACTTTCAAGGATGGTTCGCTAATTTTGAGTAACACGACCGCGGATGTGGGTGAGTCGCGCATTGAAATGCCGGTTGGCTATGACGGAGACGAACTGACCATTACGCTTGATCACCGCTATGTGGCGGATTACCTCAAAGTGTTGTCGCCTGAGAAAAGCTTCACCTTTGACATCAAAGATCACGAGCAAGCCGTTTATTGCTACACCGATGACAATTACGGATACGTTATCATGCCGTTGTCGAAGAACCAACGATAGGTATTAGCCGTTTTGGCGTTAGCTACGGCTTAAAAACTAGCAACCGTGGCTGCCGCAGTGTGGCTAATTTCTCGGTGATCTCACCAAAAGTGACAGGTTTCATGGAACCATCTCAGGAACAAAAAGATTTTGATCAAGCCAACAAACTGACTAAAGACCGGCAACGTTTTTTTAGGCGGCCAAAAAAACCGGCTAACATCATTAGTCAGTTGATGGCCCGAAAAGGATATTGCCAGAATCAATCAGCAAACGAACTGTCCGACGTTTGGCAGCAGCTGGTAGGTGAGAAGTGGAAGAACAAAACCAAAGCGGGCAACGTTAATCGAGGTGTCCTAGAAGTGGTTGTCGCCAATGCGGCAGTCAATCAGAAAATTGGTTTCGAAAAACAGAAAATATTAGCGGCTCTGAAACAACGAGTACCGCAGAACAAGATAACCGACATTAACTTTCGAGTAGGAAGCGTAAACTAGAATGAGTGACAAGAAACCAGCCGAATATGGCTCTGGCCAACTGAAACGTTTGTCGGACATGGAGCACGTCCGTAAGCGACCGGGTATGTATATCGGTGATACGACGTCTCGTGGTCTGCACCACTTGGTCTACGAAGTTGTCGATAACTCGATCGATGAAGCCATGGCCAAATTCGCCTCCAAAGTAATGGTGACGATCAACACAGATGGTTCGCTGACTGTCGCCGATGACGGACGTGGAATTCCAGTAGATCGCCACGATCAGCTGTCCGAAGAAGAAGATAGAGAAGTCACCACCCTTGAAGGTGTGATGACGATGCTGAAATTTGGTGGTAAGTTCGGCGAGTCAGATCCAAATGACGAAGACGACGAGAATCCCTATAAGGTTTCAGGTGGTTTGCACGGAGTTGGAGTAACGGTCGTTAACTTTTTGTCAGAGTGGTGTGAGGTAGAGGTCTTTCGCGACGGAAAGATTCATCAACAGGCTTACGAACGAGGTGTACCTACCGGCCCAGTGTCAACGGGCGGGAAAACAGAAAAGGTAGGAACCAAAACAACGTTCAAACCCGACGGTCAGATTTTTCCGGTCACTAAATTCGAATACTCGGTTCTACACAAACGCCTTCAGGAGTTGGCGTTTTTAAACAGTGGCGTTCGGATGCATTTTAAAGACGCGCGGACGGGGGACAGTGATGAGTTTTACTATGAACGAGGAATTATCGAATACGTAGAGCATCTCAACCGGGCTAGTGATCCGATTCACTCCAACGTGATTTACGTGACAGGGGAAAGTGATTCGGTCGGTTACGAAGTAGCCCTTCAGTACACTACCGACATTAAAGAAAACGTTCACTCGTACGCCAATAACATTAATACTCATGAAGGCGGAACGCACATTTCGGGCTTTCGGTCAGCTTTGACTCGCACGCTCAATAGCTACGCCAAAAGCAACAAACTGTTACCTAACAATTTAACGGTCAGCGGCGAAGACTTTCGAGAAGGCCTCACTACCATTATCTCGTTGAAGGTGCCTAACCCTCAATTCGAAGGTCAGACCAAGACGAAGCTGGGCAATAACGAAGTCGAAGGTATTATCAGTTCGGCGTTTGGTGAGTTTTTCAAAACGTTCCTCGAGGAGAATCCTAAAGAGGGCAAGATCATTGTCCGTAAAGGTATTCAAGCGGCCGAGGCCAGAGAAGCAGCTCGAGCGGCCAGAGAAAAAGTTCGCCGCAAGTCAGTTTTGGGCGGCGGCGGATTGCCGGGTAAGCTGCGAGATTGTCTCAGTGATGACGTAGAGAAGTGCGAAATCTACTTGGTCGAAGGTGACTCGGCCGGCGGTAGTGCTGAAGGTGGTCGACTGAAAGAGTTTCAAGCGATTCTTCCCCTTCGTGGAAAGATCATTAACGCTTACAAGGCTCGTGAAGACAAAGTGTTGGCAAACGAAGAAGTGCAAAGCATGATTAGTGCTTTGCGTGTTGGTATCGGAGAAGATCAGGACTTGAGTAAGCGTCGTTATGACAAGATCATCATCATGACCGATGCGGATGTCGACGGATCTCACATTCGCACGCTGCTGTTGTGTTTCTTTTATAGACAAATGTTCCAGTTAATCGAAGCGGGACATATCTACGTTGCTCAACCCCCATTATTTCGCGTCAAGAACAAGAGTAAGACCTACTACGTTCAGAGCGAAGAGGAAATGCGGATGCAGTTGATGGAACGTGGATTGCAGGATACCTCTTTGGAAGGCGAGGGTATTAAGATTGACGGCGAAGACATGCGCAAGTTGTGCGGGGAATTAGCTTCTTTGGACGATGCGGTGTTGGCATTAGAACGACGCGGTATCAACCTGAAAACACATGCCAACCGCATCGATTTAGATTCGGGGCGGCTGCCGATTTATCACGTTCGATTGGGGCAGAAGGAAAGCTGGTTCGCCGATCGTAAAAAGTTGGATGAGTACATCACCAGCCAAGAATCAGAAATGGGCGTAGAGCTGTCTGTGGACAGCGATTCTGACGGAGAGGATTCTGAAAGCGAAGGAAATGAAAAGCGTGTTCAGGTCAACGAGTTCCATGAAGTAAGGACGATCAACGCGGCGCTGAAAGGAATTTCAGAATTTGGTTTTGATATTGATTCATTGCTTCCACAGGAACGCACAGGGATCGAAGGAGCGCGCTATATATTACGCCGAGGGGAGAATGAGACGGGCGTAGAGGATTTGCGAAGTCTCATTGGTGCCGTTCGTGCAGCTGGTGAAAAAGGTATTCACGTCACGCGCTTTAAGGGACTGGGCGAGATGAATGCGGAAGAACTTCGGGAAACGACTCTCGATCCAGATAACAGAACGTTGATTAAGATTCGGATGGACAACGTTTCCGAAGCCGATGACATGTTTAGAATTCTGATGGGTGACAAAGTCGAACCTCGTCGGGAGTTCATTGAGAAACACGCGTTGGATGTACGAGACCTAGACGTCTAGGACGAGAAAACGATTGCAGAGTCTAGTAACGTGATATCGGTCACCAATTGGTCAAAATTAGGTTGGAACCGACATGCAGATATTAAAGGATCGTTTTTACGTGAATTCGCCTAAAAAACCGGGTATTTCGTTCTAAGAATTCGGTAATACAAAGCAGCTTTTTTCAAGACTTTTGCTGAGTTTCCCTGGCTATGATGTATCTTTGAACGTTGATCAACTTGCCGCACACTTTTAAACACCTTGAAATTGGAGACTCAGAATGTCGTCTAACCGCTTTACCAAATTTCTTCTATTGGCACTGAGCGCGATTTTTCTGACTGTTTCGGCGTCAAATAAATTGGCCCACGCTGAAATTATAGATTTGGATCTTTCTGGCGTTATAGTAGCGTTCCAAGAAGGTGACCCAGGGCTTACTCCCGCTAACGCCCAACGCTATGTTGCAGCGCTGCGAAGAGGGGAGGCGTTTTGGGACGCTCGAGTTCTCGGATATAGCAATACGCTTCCGTTAGATGTTCAAAGGCAGCTAAATGGCAGCCTAGTCATATCAGTGACCAACCTAGAAATAGGTGGTGGTATATTAGGCCAAGCTGGGTTCATAGTAGACGGAACGACAATTGTTGATATTGTTCGGGGCAATTTATTTCGACGCCGACAAGTAAGCGTTGGAAGATTTGCCATCCTACAATTGGATAATGAATTTATTAGAAATAATACTGATGATGACATTACTGACGTTGTGATTCATGAGATGGGCCACGCACTGGGTATAGGGTCTCTATGGAGAGACAATGATCTTATTGAGCGAGTTGGACGCATAGGACCAGAGCAGTATGTGGGTGCTCACGCTAGACGCGCTTATGCGATTGAGACAGGAGTAGCTGGCTTGGCTCGGACAGGTTTTGTGCCTCTAGAACAATCGGGCGGTGCTGGTACAGCCGGAGGACACTGGGACGACAACGATCCTTTCTTCAATTCCTTCGCAACAAATAACCGCATCGAACTAATGACAGGATTTTTTGTTCCCAACACCGAGCGTTTCATATCGCGTACGACACTCGCTTCACTGGTAGATTTACACTACGTAGTGAAGGGCTTCAATGAAGATGAGTTGATCGAGTTTCCACGCGTGTTAGCAAATCGACTTAATCCCAATACCGCTCTCTCAGGCTTCAACAGCAACCCCTTTCGTGCCAATCAAGCACTCCAATCAAGCACGGCGATAAAGTCCCGTACATTAAACATGTACAAGAAACGTAGAAAGTAAGAGCCGTCGAACCATGCGGTGGAATGCGTTCCAAAGAACTTAGAGAGAATTCAGGATGAATCAGGAAGTTGCTGCCCTCCACCCAACCGAAATTTGGACCTGTTTTGAACAATTGAATGCAGTGCCGCGCCCTTCGAAAAAGGAAGAGCGCGTCATCGCATTTATGAAAAAGTTCGGAGAGGATCTTGGGCTAGAAACGATCATTGATCCAGTCGGCAATGTCATCATCCGAAAGCCGGCCACCGCTGGCAAAGAGGACGTGACTCCGTTGGTGCTGCAGGGCCATCTCGATATGGTCCACCAAAAAAACTCAGTAACAGTTTTTGACTTCGAGACTCAGGGTATTGAGTCATGGATCGATGGCGATTGGGTGAAGGCCAAAGGTACGACTTTGGGTGCTGATAACGGTATCGGTTCAGCGTCGATCATGGCGGTGCTGAAGTCAGAATCCATTGCGCACGGTCCGATTGAGGGATTGTTTACGATCGATGAAGAGACCGGTATGACTGGTGCGATGCATCTTCAGGAAGGATTGTTGCAGGGCAAAATTCTGCTCAATACAGACACTGAGGACGAGGGCGAACTGTGCATTGGTTGTGCTGGAGGCGTCGATTCCACCGCGCACTGGAAGTACGATCAAGAGGACAATAGCCATCCCGCATATCAATTGTCGGTGACCGGTCTACGAGGAGGTCATTCTGGATGCGACATTCATCTCGGACGTGGCAACGCCAACAAGTTGATGAATCGAGTGCTGTTTCAACTGAGCCAATCCGTACCAGTCCGAATAGCCACGGTGGTAGGAGGCAGTTTGCGAAACGCTATTCCACGCGAGTCTTTCGCAGTGATTACGTTCGAAGACGACCAAAAAGATACCATTGAGAAAACGCTGGCGAAGATAACTGATGAAATTAAGACCGAACGCAAGACTAGCGAGCCGGGGATAAGGATAGACCTCAAGCCTACCGACGGCGTCGCGCGTGTAATGACGAGCACCGATCAGAAGACGTTTTTAAATCTGGTGTACGCCTCACCCAATGGTGTCGATCGGATGAGCGAAGATATCGAAGATCTTGTCGAAACCTCGACGAATCTTTCTAAAATTGAAGTCGCCGGCGGAGATGCTTCCTTCCAGTTTCTTACTCGTTCGAGCGTCGAAACGGCACGAGAAGAGTTGGCGCAGAGTATTCAAAGTATCTTTGAACTTGCCGGAGCGCGCGTAGAGCATGGCGGACGTTACCCTGGTTGGAAACCCAATGCAGAATCAAAAATTCTTGACCAGATGAAAACTGTCTATCAGGATTTGTTTGGCAAACCGTCAACAGTCAATGCAGTTCATGCTGGGCTGGAATGTGGGATTATCGGCAGTCATTATCCGGGCATGGATATGATTTCTTTTGGGCCCACGATAAAGAACCCTCACTCGCCGGATGAGAAATGCCACATTGAATCGGTAGGGCTATATTGGAAGTATCTAGTCGCTGTGCTGGAGTCCATCGAGTAAGCCTGCACTAAGGGACCCTAGGCGGCACGTAGAGATGAGCCTTCTTTGGCGATGTGATCCTTGTTTAGCGCTTCTTCAGCAGACTGTGGAAGATCCTGTTGAATTTCATTGAGCAACTGTTGCAGTGTTTCGACTTCGCTACCGCTCAACCTAGCTGATTGAACCATATACGTCAGCATCGGGATTGGGCGACCTTGAAACACGGTATGTAGCAATTGGTCGCCGACTCGGTCAACACATTCCGCTTCGGTGTATTTGGATCGGTAGAGGTATCGGTTGCCTTTCCGCTGAAAGTCTAAGATCCCCTTCTGTACTAGACGATGCAGTAATGTCTTAATAG
>CAZDBE010000105.1:0-16760 GCA_964503675.1 uncultured Pirellulaceae bacterium
AAAAACACCACCACCCATTAAATTCCGCGAAGAGCCCCCGGAGGGAGGGTGACAGCGCAACCATTCCGCGTTCCCCATTCCACACTCTGCATTTCAAAAATGATCAAACCGAAACTCGTCATCCTTCACGGCTGGGCCGTTCACTCGGCGATCTGGGACACCGTTGAAGAAGATCTGTCGAACCACTTTGAACTGTATCCGATCGATCTCCCCGGCTACGGAAATCGCCAGCCCGAAAACGGCGACTTTGATCTTGATCAACTGGCTAGCGACGTACTGTCGCAAGCACCCGAAGTTGCTCATTGGATGGGTTGGTCGCTTGGATCCATGGTTGCCATGTCGGCCGCACTCCGACAACCAAGCCGAATTAATTCTCTAAAGCTCGTCAGCCCGACACCTTTGTTCGTGCAAGCCCAAGGCTGGGACCATGGTATTACGCTGCCAGCGCTTGAAAATTTGCAAACACGATTTCATACGGACTACGACACGGCCTTGAAACGTTTTTTACTGATGCAAGCCGGCACCGATCAAGTCGCACGCGGCAACGCAAAAGCGACTTGGCAACGTTTAACTCAATCCCCTACCCCAACCCGTGCAACCCTAGACGCAGGTTTGGACATCCTCAAAACGACCGACTTGCGCAACCGAGTGCAAGGCATTTGCGTTCCTACTCGAATCATTACTTGTCGGGAAGACCGTGTGATTCCGGCGGCCGCTGGGCAGGCACTTCATCAAATGATTTCGCAAAGTACACTGTTGGAGTTACCGTCGGGTCACGCGCCGATGATCGAAATCCCTAGCCAATTCGTTCAGGCAATCACCGCCGTCTGAATAAAGAGAACCGAAAACTCCTTGCCCCTCTCATCTCAACAAATCATCACACGTTTCAACCATGCTGCATCGACCTACGATGAGGTTTCGTCAATGCAGCGCGATATGGCAGACGCGCTTTTGCGCTGGCATAAAAGCGACGCACCCAACACCGATCAATATATTGCCGACTTGGGATGCGGAACCGGGTATCTACTGGAACAACTACAGCAGCGCGGGTTCAATAATCTGTATGGATTTGACATCGCCGATAGGATGCTCGAAGCTGTAAGGTCTGGCACAACAAACGCGTCTGTTAAACTGACCCAAGCAGATCTACAAGCGCTGCCGGTACCTGATCAGCAATTCGATGTCGTATTTTCCAACGCCGCAGTCCAATGGTGCGATACCGAACGGGCAGCGGCTGAGATTCAGCGCGTCCTGCGTCAGGGAGGCCGTGGATTCATCTCTACATTCGGCCCTCAAACGCTTGAGCAATGGCGAAGCGTATTCCAATCACATGGGCATAGAAGTGTGCATTTTTTCGAATCTTCGGACGCATTGAAAGAAACGTTTGAGAAATCAGGGCTAAGCATCAATCAAATCGAAACCAAGCTTATCACTCAATCGTTTCATTGCGTGAAAGATATGTTTGACTCGATCAAAAAGCTAGGAGCCAGCAACGCAACTGCAAGTCGGAAGCCGATTAGCAAATCGGTTTACCAATCAATTCACACTGAGTTTCAGCAACAACTGACCAAAGACGGAATTTTGACGCTCACCTATGAAGCGATTTCCTTCGAAGCAGTCCGCCGGTAAGTTGAAAAACATTCTTATCCTCAAGGCAAATTTCCTGCCATGTTTCATCTGCGATTGGTCAACCATCAATTTGTCGAAACGCCAACAGCTTCTTTTTGGGCTGTTGCCTCGTCATTAATTGCAACCGTTCTATTGGTTGGTTCTTGTCTGGGCCAATCCACTGATTTCGATCAAGCTCCTATTCTCTACAGTAAAACTGAATCGCGCGATCCGGTCGCGTTGCTGGTTCATCAAATCGAATCGGGAGAAAGCTCACTCACATGGGACGACGAATACGGCTGGCTGCCAGATCTACTGCAAAAATTGTCGGTGCCGACTTCTTCGCAACTTTTGGTGTTTTCCAAGACGAGTTTACAGATCCGCGACATCTCGCCTACCAACCCACGCGCGATTTACTTCAACGATAATGTCTATATCGGGGTCGTTCCCGGCGCCCAGCAGATTGAGATTGCTGCTGTCGATCGGCAGCTTGGTGCCGTTTTCTATTCGCTCACTGCAGACAAGAAGAACGAACAGGGCCAGATTCCGTTGCTAATACGAGACAACACCAACTGTCTCAGTTGTCACGGCACCAGTAAAACGCAGAACGTGCCTGGTTTTCTGATCCGTTCCGTATTCCCCGATTCCAAGGGACTGCCCAGGTTTGAGCTTGGCACTACAACAACCGACGTTTCAACCGACTTCATCAATCGATTCGGCGGCTGGTACATAACTGGCACCCACGGAAAGATGCGGCATCGCGGCAACCTGTTCGTCAGCGCTGATGCGACCGACTTCCAACACGACAACCCAAAACAACTAGGCGCGAATCAAGTCGCCCTCCCCCCCAGAATCAAGAAAGCAAAGTACATCGCTGAATCCAGCGACATCGTGGCGATGATGGTTTTGGAACATCAGGCGCAGATGCACAATGCAATTACCAAGGCATCCTACACATTTCGCCAGGCCATGGCTTATCAGGCAATCATGAACAAAGCACTCGATCGTGACAAAGACTATCTGAGCGACTCTACCAAACGGCGGCTTGCATCTGCGGCGGATAATGTCGTAAGTCATTTGTTGTTTGCCGGCGAATTTCAATTGGAGTCTCCCGTTTGGGGCACGTCTTCGTTCGCGAAGGATTTTCAAGCCAATCGGAAAGCAGATTCGCAAGACCGTAGCTTGCGCGATTTCGATCTGGCCCATCGGCTGTTCCGATACCCCTGCAGTTATCTCATTTACAGCCCGTCATTCGATGCACTTCCACCGGCGATGTTGAAGTTGGTTTATGATGGACTGACATCGGTACTTTCTGGAGAGCAGAAAAAAAGATTCGAGCACTTATCCGTGGGTGATCGAAAAGCAATTCTAGAGATTTTACAGCAGACCAAGCCCGGGTTTCAAAAGGCTAAGTGACCCGCGTCTTTGTAGAACAATTGTCCCAACTGTTTCTGTCCTGAGAGGCTGTTAAGACAACTGCTCTACAATCCGGCAACCTAAGCCCCCTGCAGCGTCTTTGACGGGATATTGGTCAGCTGAAAACGGTTCTGCATAATCGCTTTTCCGTTGGCAGTGATCTTTCCAGAAAACTCAAACACAGAATCCAGTTTTTCCTCCAACGTAATCGTCGCCTGCAGTTTGTCTCCCGGACGGGCGAATCCGCGAAAACGTGATGATTTTACTTTGACCAAGACTCCCAGCGCGTACTCGTTGAAAAACGGATCATGAGTGTTGTAGACCTCCATCGGATTGTAGCTCGCCGCTATCAAGACGCCAGCTGACTGAGTCGACATCTCCTGCATCATCGCTCCGGGAAGAATTGGGGCACCCGGGAAGTGGCCAGCAATGAAAAACTCATCACCCGTCAACTCAGTTTCCGTAACGACGGTCTGATCATCGACCGAAACCAAACGATCAATCAACAGATACGGTCGCCGATGATGCAGATAGTCTTCTACGTTCTCGAATTTGTGTTGAAAGTACTGCATCTTAGGGCTCACGTTGACGACTGGGAAATTAATATTGTCACAGAGCAACCCGCGACAAAGTGGCAATCATAACGGCAATCTCTCCGGCAACAAATATCCGACGCAAAACGGACCTCAAGCCCAGTGAGCAGCTATAATTCAAGCTCGCCGCTAAACATCGAACCTATAAAGCACTCTTCAACTGTTCAGAGACTTATGAAACGCAAGCAGCGCATACTTCTATCTCTGGCTGCAGCCGTCGCATCTCTGATTGGCATGGATTCGGCGATGGGAACTCCACCGAAGACTCCGTCGACAGAGGTGATGCAGAAGGTGTTTACCGAACTCTCTGACGCGTGCTGCATTGCCTGCCATGATGGGAGTGAAGCAAATGGATTTGACGTAAGTAAGCTGACCGAAGACCTTGCTGACCCAGCCAATTTCACCATCTGGGAAAAGGTCCATGATCGCGTTGCCTCTGGAGAAATGCCACCTGCAAATGCCGACCGCCCAGATCAGGCGCTGGTCAAGCAAACACTTGATGCAATCAGTAAGACGCTGACGCGCGAGAACCTGTCCCACCAGAGGCAATTCGGCCGCACGGTGCTTCGCCGGCTGACTCGATCGGAACTGCAACACACACTCAACGACCTGTTGTCTATCGACATTGATCTGAGCGAAGTTCTGCCGCCTGAAAATAACTCAAGCGAATTCGATACCGTTGCCGAGAAACAGGGCCTATCCGAGATCCATGTGCGTGCTTACCTCGCCGCTGCTGACGCGGCGATTGAACAGGCAATTGAACTAAGGCCCGAACCCGACACAAAGAAACGAGAGTTCAAGTTTACTGAACTAGAAGCCATCAAAAAACACCTCGCCAAAAAACATCAAAATCAAGAGCGCGTTATCTTGAAAGAACTCGATGATGCTGTGGTGATGTTCAACACCGCATCGTACCTCTTTAAACTGGAGGACATGTACATCGGCGGCGACGGAAGATATAAGATTTCTGCTACCGGCGCCTCATTCCAATCCGACGAACCGGTAACGTTAACGATTAATGTCGGCCACTATGAGAAAGGCTACACGCGCGCAATCGGGCAGTTTGACCTCGCCCCAAGGTCAAAACGAAGCAGGAAGAAGAAGTCCAGCAAATCAAAATCTGAAGATTCAGCATCATCCAAGTTGGGGAAATCGCGCAACGTTTCTTTAGAAACGATTCTGCGAAAAGGACATTACATCTTTCCCGGTGCGATCGGATTAATGCTTCAGGCTGACGGAAAAACGGTCTGGAACGTCTCGCCCAACGAATACTCCGGCAGCGGCATCGCGATGAAGAGCATGACGGTCGAAGGCCCCCTGCACGACACGTGGCCGCCGCGATCGACGCGTTTACTGCTGCAGGGCGTCGAGACGAAACCTCTTGAAGACAAACAATGGGATCCCACACGGCAAACTCACATCGGATACGAGATCGTCGCCGGCGATGATCCGGAGGCTCAGCTGCGGAAGATCATCAAATGGCTGGCTCCACGCGCATTTCGTCGTTCGTTGCGAGATGGAGAGGGGCAACCGTTTCTTGACATCGGTATGACGGCATTAAAAGAGAGACGTTCCTTCGACGAAGCAATCCGGTTGACGTGTAAGTCCATTTTGACATCCCCCGAATTTCTATTCCTCACCCCCGCACCGGGAGAGCTAGATCAGTTCGCACTTGCGGCTCGACTATCGCTGTTTCTCTGGAAAAGCGTGCCCGACGAAGAACTTTATTCGGTGGCCGGCAAAGGGAAACTGAACGATCCCACCGTTCTTCGCAAACAGGTCAATCGGATGCTTGCCGATGACCGCGCAAAACGATTTGTGACAGACTTTTGCCGGCAATGGTTGCGGTTGTCCGAGATCGACGCGACCTCCCCCGACAAAAATCTCTATCCGGAGTTTGATGAACTATTGCAGAAGTCGATGATCGAGGAAACGGAAGCGTTCGTTTCGTATTTGATCAAAAAAGACCTTGGAGTTTCGAACTTGGTCGATTCCAAATTCGCGTTCCTCAACCGAAGATTGGCCAATCACTATCGTATCGACGGTGTGAAAGGGCAAACGATCAAGCGCGTGTCGCTGCCAGCAAGTTCGGTGCGTGGCGGTTTACTGACGCAGGCCAGCATCATGAAAGTAACGGCCAACGGCACAACAACCTCACCTGTCCGCCGTGGCGCGTGGGTGTTAACGCATCTGCTAGGCCAACCGCCCTCCCCTCCTCCGCCCAACATTCCGGCTGTGGAGCCCGATACGCGTGGTGCCGAGACTATTCGGCAACTGTTAGATAAACACCGCAGTGATCCATCCTGTGCCGGATGTCACCGAGAAATTGATGCACCTGGATTCGCGTTAGAGAGTTTCGATGTAATCGGCGGATATCGTGAAAATTATCGCTCACGTGAGACAGGTGAAATGCCCACCGAGAAATTATTTGGGCGAAACATCTGGGAATACAAAATAGGGCCACCCGTAGATGCCAGCGGAGTATTGGCTACCGGCGAATCATCGCTTGGAGGGAATTTCTCTGACATCCAACAATTTAAACGACTCCTGCTCGAACGCGAAGAACAAATTGCTCGCAACCTGATCTCTCAGCTTGCCATTTACAGCAGCGGTGCAAAGATTCAGTTCTCTGATCGGGCAGAGATTGAACGAATTTTGCAAGCCTGCAAGAAAAAAGATTACGGAGTGAGGACTATTTTGCACGAAGTGATTTCGTCGAGGTTATTCTTGAACAAATAACCCGACGCTTAAGCGTCGGGTTATTAGCGCTACTTTCGCGGAGCGAAAGACGACTATTTACACCACGGATCAAAAGCTATGAAACGCAAACTCGATCGCCGCACATTTCTTCGCGCAGCCGGAGTAGCCGTCGCGTTGCCGGCACTTGACGCCATGGCCCCCGCCCCGGCTTCTGCTACAGCTATGGGGCACTTCGACGTTGATCCAGACGCGCCGGCCAAACGGATGATCATGATTTGTACATCGTTGGGCCTACATGGAAAGTCACTGTTTCCTGAGACGACCGGCAAGGACTACAAACTGACGCCCTATCTGTCACACCTAAAAGATTACCGCGATGACTTCACGATATTCTCCGGGCTCTCACATCCCGATCAAACCGGCGCCGATGGCCACTCGTCACAGCTGACGTGGCTTACATCTGCTCGGCACCCGGGGCTCGGTGGGTTTCGCAACTCCATTTCTATCGATCAGTTCGTACGCGAAAAACTGGGCTACGTAACTCGTTTCCCGTCCATCACACTGGCCACTGGTGGACAGAACAGCCAGTCCTACACCAGTGGTGGCGTCATGGTGCCGGCCGAATATCGCCCCTCGGTGTTATTTGAGAAACTGTTCTTAGAGGGGAAGCCTTGGGAGATCGAGAGACAAAAACAGCGACTGGACGATGGCCGCAGCATCCTTGATTCACTCGGCGGACAAGCCAACCGTCTCAAACGCCGGATCAGTTTGGCTGATCGCGAGCGGTTGGACGAGTACTTCACATCGCTACGCTCGGCGGAGAACCACTTCAACGAGGCGCGACAATGGATTGATAAACCCAAACCCGAAGTCGATGCCGAAAAACCAGAAGACATCAAACAAGGCAGCGATGTAATTGGCCAAACGATTTTGCTATTTGATTTGTTACCGCTGATCGTACAAACCGATTCCTCGCGCGTCATTACGATCCTGATTAACGGTCGCAGCGATGTTCCGCCAATCGATGGCGTGACGATGGACCACCACAATCTCTCTCATCACGGACAAGACGAATCCAAGTTGAAACAGTTGGCCAAAATTGAGAACGAGTTGATGAAATCGTTCGGTGGACTGGTCGGGCAACTCAAGGCAAAACATGAAGGCAATGGCAAAGGTGAGACAAGCCTGTTGGACAACACGATGGTGATGTTCGGCAGCAACCTTGGAAATGCAAACGCCCACGATGCCAAAAATTTGCCAATCTTGGTGGCCGGCGGAGACTTTTCCCACGGACAGCATGTCGCTTACGATGCAAAATCCAACACTCCGTTGAGTAATCTGTTTGTTTCGATGATGCAGAAGATGAAACTACCGGTCGATCAATTCGGGTCTAGCAGTGGTTCCTTATCTTGGTAGCGCCCCCAAGTCTGCGCGCTTCACTGCACACCAGTTAGATGCTGACTTCATCCAAAGACCACGCCACTACATTGGTCTCTTCCGAAAAGTGTAGCAGCGGTTTCTGCTCGCCCAACTCCAACCCAAGGGCATCAGTCATCGTATTGGCGTGTACGATCGCCTGAGCGTCTCGCAGCCGCCACGGCTGATGATTGATCTCCCCCCGAAAGAGTTGCCCTTGGGGGCTAGTCGTGTACAGACAGTATCTCGCCGTCAGCCAGTGGACCAGCGTCTGAGGTTTTGCAAAAAAGCAGTCGCCAACCGGACGGTACTCGCAGTACAATTCTGCTGGTGGGGCGGTCGTGTCAGTTCGCACGCTGTGATACTGAATCCACTCTCCGGGGCAGTGTCTGGACGCCTTGGTAAAATCAATGTTGGCATCCACATAGTTCAAATGAAACAACCAACGCGCGGCGCGTACGGCAATCTTGCTGGTCGCATCGAGCGAAAAAAACCAGACGCCAGGCTTACCATCGATCGTAACGTAGGTTCGCACGTTGAGTTCGGGAAACCGAGAGACCAGCGGTAAATTTGGGACCCACCTCGGGGCAACATTTGCCATTCGAAAAGGGACGATCCCGATCCAAGCTTCTCCGTAAAACGTGTCCAGCTTGACCGAATCAGGTAGCAAATCCTCCATAATATCGACATCTACTTTGTAGTGCATGAACAGCAGATCGAACCACGACATGCGCATGAAGGCGCCCCGACTGGGAGGATCCCAGCTACGGTCTTCTACGGTGCAGTAGGGTTCTTTGGCTGCCATCGGCAAACTCCTTCAATATTGTCACTCCACTTTCGTAGAACCGGAAATCATTTTCGCTCGCAACAGTTGGGGCCGGTGTGGCGAAAGGTCAGCCTGTCCCTAAGGCGCTGCTTGCAACAAAAAAATCGTCGAATCCGTCAATAATCTAGGTGAACAAACCTTTCAGCAAAGGTAGCAATGAATTAAAATCCCTCAAACTGAGGCGGTGAATTTGAGCCAATTTTGGAATTCGAATTTACGAGTTGGGGGTGTGGCGGAACTGGCAGACGCGCTAGATTTAGGATCTAGTGCCCTTTGGGCGTGCAGGTTCAATTCCTGTCACCCCCACTCTTTAAAACTAGGGACTTGCGACAATTGTTGTAAGTCCCTTTTTTCATGGCTGTAATTAGGGTTGGATTGGCGTTGATATTCGGCGACCAGTTCATTTCCTACCAATGAGGCAATGTACTTCCACTCGAGAAACGAAGGGGCGCGGCCTCAATCTGAACGATCCGGAAACCTCCTCAACTACTCTTGATTCTCGGACAAGCGCGGCAACTTCTAGGTACCAAGAGAATATTGTCATTGCCGTATCGATCTTCTGTGCTACCTCTCAAGGGAACTAATGCATGCGGAGTATATTCAGCTTACAGTTAAGCTACTACAAAATCATCTCGCAACACTTCCAGTCGCCGTACAAAAATTCAAGAGGTAGAAACATGAAACCAAACCGGATCCTCCTTTTGTTGGTGATCGTCAGTCACCACCTCGTTATCGCCAGTGATGACTGGGAGAACGAGCTTATGTTCGAGCAGAACAAGCTACCGGCACGTGTGGTCACGTACTCCTACGAAAACGCCGCCGATGCTCTGGCAGTTGACCGAGAAACCTCTCGCATGCAATCTCTCAATGGAACTTGGAAGTTCAAATTCGCGGAAAAGATTGCCGATCGTCCGATGGACTTCTTTGCGGCCAATTTTTCAGGCTCCGATTGGAGTGACATCCCCGTTCCATCGAACTGGGAACTAAAGGGGCATGGGCAGCCAATCTATACCAACATCACTTATCCGTTCACACCAAACATCCAAGACCCGAACCTGAGATACGACTGGAAGGGACCGCAACCTCCAAAGCCACCCTTCATTTATCGCGACAATCCTGTTGGAAGCTACTATCGAGATTTTGATGTTCCGAAAGACTGGATAAGCAACTCGATAACCCTTCATTTTGGAGGAGTGTCATCGGCATTCTATGTGTGGGTCAACGGAGAGAAGGTCGGCTACAGTCAAGACAGTTGCCTTGCGGCAGAATTTGACGTGACCAAGTACGTGAAACCGGGAAAGAATCGTCTTGCAGTTCAAGTTTTCCGCTGGAGTGACGGCAGTTATCTCGAAGATCAAGACATGTGGCGGCTAAGCGGTATTCAACGCGAAGTCCTACTGTTGGCTCAGCCAAAAATTGCGTTGGCCGATTGTTTTGTCCGAACGAAATTCGACGACCAGCTTGAAAACGCAACTTTAAAAATTCGCACGCGCTTAGCAATCGACTCGTCGGCAGCCGACCATTTAAAGGGATGGAAACTCACTGCTCAACTGCATGACGCCGACGGTAAAGCGGTACTTCGTTCTCCTATGAGCTGTGAATTGACGGAGGTTTACAACGAACGCTGGCCAGCGCGTGATTTACCAGCGTTTTCTCATCTGCAAGCAGAAATCAATCAACCACACAAATGGTCCGCAGAGGATCCCTATTTATATCGGCTGGTTTTCAATGTCGTTGATCCTAACGGTGAAGTTGTCGAATCGCGCGGGCAATCGATCGGCTTCCGTAAAATTGAGATCAGTGAGCAACATGAACTGCTGGTAAACGGCAAGCCTGTCAAACTCAAAGGAGTCAATCGTCACGATCACCATCC
This sequence comes from uncultured Pirellulaceae bacterium, assembly GCA_964503675.1. Classification (GTDB taxonomy): domain Bacteria; phylum Planctomycetota; class Planctomycetia; order Pirellulales; family Pirellulaceae; genus Mariniblastus. The sequence continues at coordinate 10,433 of CAZDBE010000105.1, forward strand.
GGTTCGTGGTAAAGCCCTGACTCGAGCCGATATGCAGAAAGACGTTGAGCTTCTCAAGCGATTTAACTTTAATGCGGTGCGCACGTCGCACTATCCAAATGATCCGCACTTCTACGACCTTTGCGATCAATACGGCATCTACGCAATGGATGAAGCCAATATCGAAACGCATCACCTTGGGAGTTTTATCCCGAGTACGCCTTCGTGGACGGCAGCCATCTGCAGTCGTGTCTACCGTATGGTGGAGCGTGACAAGAATCACCCTTGCATTGTTTCCTGGTCACTTGGAAACGAGTCCGGTACTGGGCCGGGCCTTGCCGCGGCCGCAAACTGGATTCGTGATTTTGATCCGTCGCGTTTCATTCATTACGAAGGCGCTCAAGGTGATCCCACGGATCCGCAATACGTCGAAGACGATGGCGTTGGTTACAAGTCTCAAGGCTGGCCCACGATGGCGAACCCCAACGACGCCGGCTATGTGGACGTTGTTAGCCGGATGTATCCAGATTTGTCACAGTTAGTCAACTTGTCGGAGAACCCCAAAATCGACCGCCCAATCGTGATGTGCGAGTACCTTCACTCAATGGGCAATTCGATCGGTGGCTTGAGCGAGTTTTGGGACGAGATTCGCGCCCGGCCCAATTTGATGGGCGGATTTATTTGGGACATGATCGATCAAGGACTTGAAAAGAAGCGCGAGAGCGGGGAAACGTTTTATGCCTACGGCGGAGACTTTGGCGACGTTCCCAACAGCAAAAACTTTTGCATGAACGGCGTATTTGCTTCTGACCGAACGCCAAACCCTCACGCTTGGGAATGCAAATACGTTTTCCAGCCGGTGGCTGTTGAATCAGTAGAAGGCAAACTCGGAGCCGTTGAACTGACAAATCGATTTTCTTTCAGCAATTTGAAAGACTATCAGATCCGTTGGTCGCAGGCCAAAAATGGCACGGTTGTTAACTCAGGCACGATACCGGCACAAGACATTCAGGCCGGCGGCTCGGCGGTTATCGACATTCCCTGTGAGACATCGGATCTTGATAAAGTGGCCGATCACTGGTTAACGATTTCGCTGCATGAATCGAAAGAACGGCCGTGGTGCAAAGCTGGATTCGAAGTTGCCAGTCAACAGTTGCTGTTACAGGCAGCAACTGAACCTGCGAAGATCGCCAAACAATCCGAAGGTAAGATTGACGTGCGGGATTCCGACAACGGGATCACTGTAACGGGCACCAGCTTTTCTGCCAAAGTTTCAAAAGCGACTGGCCAACTGGTGTCGTGGCAGGTGAATGGAGTCGAGCAGTTGTCGTCTCCACTGCGATTAAATTTTGACCGTCCGCCTACAGATAATGATGCACGTGCCGCCAGCTCGAGTGCATTCAGAAAATCCCGAGCTGTTTGGAAGGAGTTGCCCAGTCAGTTGAAATCTGATGCAACAGCGGTTGTTTCAGATGATGGCCAAAGCGTGACCGTCTCGGTCAAGCAACGCCACGAAAAACACAAAGTTGAGATAGCCACAACCTACGTTTTCTCCCCCGACGGCGAGATCGATGTAAGTGTAGAGATGGATGTTGATCCAGCGGTGCCCGATCTGATTCGAGTTGGCATGACGATGGGATTGCCATCCAAGCTTAGTAAAGCAGCCTATTACGGGCGGGGGCCGTGGGAGAGCTATCCGGATCGAAAGCAAGCGGGACAAATCGCCGAGTACAAGCTTGACTCGGACGCACTATTTCACAGTTACGCAATGCCTCAGGAGAATGGGAACCGCACTGACACACGTTGGCTGAAGTTGTCAGAGAGAGAAGGCAGCGGCGGAATTAAGGTTACCGGACGACCGCATTTTGGATTTAGCCTTTGGCCCTATTCGGCTGAGAACATCGAAGCCGCGCTGCATCCTTACGATCTCAAGCGACAAGGTCACTACACTTTGAATGTTCACTCTACGCAACGGGGACTCGCGGGAACGCTATCTCATACATTGCCAAAGTATGTGGTCATGCCGGGACACCACGAGCTTAGGTTTCGCTTGAGTCCAGTCCAGTAGCTGATGTAGTAGTAGTAGTTTATGGGTGTGCAATAAAAAAGCTGCTCTACAACGTTTGTTGTAGAGCAGCTTCGATTCGAATTCTAATCAGTCGCGTTATCGACGTCTGCGGCGGGCAAAAGCTGCCACACCAATCAACCCCAGCAATCCAAGGCTAGATGGTTCCGGAACGCCAACTGGGTCCGTAACCTGCAAATCGACAGTGTCTATCCGAGGAAACAAGCTGTTGCCAGTTCCGTTGTCATTGAACTGCATACCAAAGTAAAGGTCAGAACCTACGTCAGCTGCTGTGGTAGTGTACAGATTTGTAACAGATCGGGTGGTCCATTGGCCATCATTGGCTCGGTCGATCGTGTAACTATCTGTGCCCAAGCGAGTAATGTCAGCTTCAACTGTGTTTCCGTCTACCGTAGTCGAAGAGAAAATGAAAGTGTCCATTACTTCGAGTCCTTCCCAACCTGCTAAGCCTCCACCAGCACCAAAGTCGTAGGACAGACTGAACACCTGCCCGGCTTCAACCACCGTATAGCTAGTATCATTGATTTGTAGCCTGTTGTTGAATGGCATTCCACCGCGCGTGGTCGTTCCGTTGTTCGGGTCGTTGCTTCCGCCCATTTGAGAGCTGTTGGTAAAGTTGACTGTCTCCGCTGCTTGGCCGTTAAACCAGTTAGGAGTTGCTGCATATGTTTGGGCGCCACCACCGGTTCCACCTCCGCCGGCGTTGAAGTCTCCGTTGCCAACGGAACCGCCGATCACAGTAATGTCGGCCGATGCGACCGAGCTAAAAACCAAACAGGCTCCCAATGCGATCGATTTTATCAAAGTGTTCATCTCGTCTCCGGCTCCATAAAAAACCTAGGTAAGTGGTGGACGGCAGTTGCCGTGGTTTCACCTCTCAGATTAATACACTTGGACAAGTAAAACCGAGAAAATCTTGATTTTCACGCACTTTCGGTGTGCCTCAGACAAGAATATCTTTCACGACTTGGCCGTGTACGTTCGTTAGGCGTCTCTCCAATCCATTATGGTAAAAAGTCAGCCGTTCGTGGTCCAATCCCATCAAATGCAGTAAGGTTGCGTTAAAGTCGTAAACAGACGTTTTATTGGCCGCCGCTTTGAATCCAAACTCGTCGCTCTCCCCGTAGCTGAATCCCTTTTTCACGCCCGCGCCGGTCAAGAAACAAGTAAATGCACCCGGATTGTGATCACGGCCCGTTCCGTTGGCTTGAAGGAATGGCATTCGCCCAAACTCGGTCGCCCATACGACCAACGTGTCCTCCAGCATACCGCGTTGCTTCAGATCAGCGATCAGCGCGGCGGTTGGCTGGTCCATAATCTCTGCTTGCATCGCATGTGTCTTCTTGATGTCAGAATGCGAGTCCCAGTTCGTGATTCCGTTGCCACCAGCAGGGTCACTGCCGTTAAACAGTTGCACAACTCGCACACCTTTTTCAAGTAACCGACGCGCCAAGATACAGTTCCTTGCATAGTGCCCGCGCAATTCGCTGCCGCCCTCAACGCCATACGCCTTCAGCGTGGCGGCTGTCTCCCCTGACAGATCCATGACGTCGGGAACCGACATCTGCATTTTTCCAGCTAGCTCATAGCTGGCAATACGCCCCGCCAGATTAGCATCGCCCGGATACTGCTCTAAATGTCGCGCGTTGAGTCGTTGCAACAGATCCACCGTCTTTCGGTCAAAGTCCTTAGTCAAGGAAATGTGCCGATGAAGATTGTTGGGAGGACTCTTGGCACTGAAATCAGTGCCCTGAAAAGCGGCCGGAAGGAATCCATTGCCAAAGTTGTTTTTGCCGCTACGAGCTAACCCACGAGGATCGTTGATTGCGACGAAAGCAGGAAGTTCTTGATTCTCGGTGCCCAATGCGTAGGTGACCCATGATCCAAAAGACGGAAAGCCCTCCATCGTGAATCCAGTGTTCATAAAGTTCTCTCCTTGCGGATGAGCACTTGTGTCGGTCGTCATCGAATGAATGAAGCAAAAATCGTCAACTTGTCTCGCAAGGTTGGGCAACAGATCGGAGACCATTTTCCCCGTTTCGCCACGTGGCTTGAAATCCCAAAACGGTTTTGCAATGTTGCCAGAGGGTCCTTCGAACGTGACCGCTGGCAGCCCCGGGGGCTTCTTGCCGTGGAGCTTATATAGCTCAGGCTTGTAGTCAAACGTATCGATATGACTAACGGCTCCGGGCAAGTAGACAACTAACACGCGCTTGGCTGCCGAGTCAAAATGGCCGGGGCGCGGCAAATAAGGTCGATTCGGATCAATCACTGGACGCAGCGAAGTCTTACCGCTGACAGAATGAACATCGTCGTTGGCCAAGAGGCCGTCGGCGCTAAGCATGCTGGTGAGGGCCAGACCGGCGGTCGAAAGTCCAGCCGTACTCAAAAACCCTCGGCGATTGAGCAGACTGCGACCGTGTTGTGATATTTTTTCAGAGTTATTCATTGGCCAATTTAATTGAATTCGTTGTCGCTGCGAGAATCTTGACATCTGGCGCTATGGCACAAAGGCGAACTCATTTGAGTTAACCAGCGCGCGACAGACCAAAGATAACCCCTTCTCTTTCACCATTGCCATGCAGTCCTCACGTTCCTGTTTCTCCGGTGGACGCCCCAACAGTAATTCAAAACATCGATCAACAGCTTGCTCTTGTTCACCGCCAGCATCTTTTAGCGCACGTTCTGCAATACGTTTCGATTGATCCACTACAAAATCACTGTTCATCAAATTAAGCGCTTGGAGCGACGTTGTTGAAACCGGTCGCTTGGCTTTTACTTGGCCACAATCGGGAAAATCGAAAGCCGTAAACATCCCGTCGTCGACTCGGCGAAAGCGTTCTTGATACAACATCCGCCGCCAAGTCTTTGAGCTGTGGTTGTCGACGACCTCCCATTGAGCGTAACGCTTTTTGACGTTGTGAATTCGATATCCCTTTCCGCCGATCGTCTCATCGAGACAATCCGATGCTTGTAAAATCGAATCACGAATCACTTCCGCGTCTACGCGTTTGGGAGGATATCGCCACAGCAATGCAGCGTCCCCATCAATCGCCAACCCCTTTCCAATTGGATGACTAGATTGTTGAAACGCTTTGGACATCACCATGCTGCGGACTAAATACTTCATCGACCATGGCGTGGCACCAGCGGAACTGGAGGGTTCCATCAATTCTGCCGCCAACCAATCCAGTAGCTCGGGATGAGTTGGCAACGCGCCAGCAGCACCGAAGTCGGCAGTCGTCGTGACGATACCTTTTCCAAATACATGATGCCAAAGCCGATTGGCGACAACCCTTGCGGTCAACGGATGCTTTTTGCTGATCAACCAATTTGCAAACGCCACTCGCCGCTGATCACCAGAGGCGGTAGCATCCAAGCCCAAATCACCGTCAATCTCTTCCATCCCCGAGGCAAATACCTCATCGCGAGGATTCTCTGGACTCCCGCGCCCCAACACGTATGACTTGACCGGTTCAACAAACCGCGCGACAAAACCAAGCTTGGGTCCTTCATCGTAAAGTTGCCCGATCAGGGTCTTCATCCCAGCCATTAATTTGGCGCGACCCTTGTTCTTCTTGTTCAGCTGGTTGTATTGAGGAGTCGCGGCGACCTGTTGCCACTTGCCCTTGGGGTCTTTGACTTCCAATCGATAATTTGCGACGTGGCCGGTATTCAGTTTCACCAGATAATCAGTATCAAAAAAGTCCTCGCGATTGGAACTGATCGTCATCCGGTTGATTTCACGTGGCTGAGTGAACTTCAGAGTCACCCAAGGTTTCTTGTCGCTACCTTCGACCGATTTGGCGGCGAAGCTTTCTGTACCGAAGATACCATCGTTTACTCTGGAGACGCCTTTGTTCTTGTTGTAAATCATATCGTAATCGGTATCCAACGTAGTGCCGTTGGAAGCCGAGGCAAAATTCTCGTCGGGATTCTCAGGACCGAAGAGCTCCAGTTCGTCCACGAAGCAACCCTTCTGCAGAAACTGAATTCGCACTTCGTCGGTGGTCACTGGCGCAAAATGAACCTCGCGATAGGCCGACCAATGCTCCTCCCATGGACCGAACTCCGCCAGTTGATCACGGAGTGATTCAATTTCAGATCTAATCTCAGACCCACGCACTTTTCGCGGATGGTCATCAGTAAGCTCAGGAAACCGACTCCCGTATTCAATGTCCTCGAACACTGCCGTCATCGCGTAGTAGTCTTTGATCGAAATTGGATCGAATTTATGGTTGTGGCAACGCGCACAACCAACGG
>CAZDBE010000106.1:0-16752 GCA_964503675.1 uncultured Pirellulaceae bacterium
GCGGCTACTTCGGTCGGCATGTCTGGGTAATACGACGGGCGTTTCCAGCTTTTATTTACCCAGCCGGCGTGATCACCGGCCTCCACGCGAAACACGCGTGTCGGACGATACCACGGCAGCGAAATATCACGTTCTCCATCACTGTCGTAGACGTAAACACTTCCGTCAGGCCCAAAATCAAAATCGTAAGCGTTCCTAAACCCGTGTGCAAAAACTTGATGCTCGTTCAACTCAAAATCGAATCGCAGCAAACAACCGGCATGAGGATCTTTAACGGGTGAGTCCTTGTGAGAGGAGAATTTAGGATCCAGCGTCGTGTCGTTCCCGCAGATCAAATACCACCAGTCCTCGGGCCCTTTTCGGATTGCATGTGCTTGATGCTCTTGGCCGACGTCAATCTTCAACAGCACCTCTGATTTGGGAAGCTTCGAGAGCTCTTCGTTAGACAAGTCGCCCAGCACTCCCTTAATACGACATAGTCCCTCGCCGCCAACAAAAAACAAATCATCACCCTCGCACCACAACCCTTGAGCTCCGCCATCGGGAGCATGCGGGAGATCGGTCACCTTCTCTAAACCGTTGTCTGAAATTTTCAGACGTCGCAGATACCCCGGCCCGGAAACAACCAGATCGCCTGATGAAGAAGTTGTCATGCAGAAAGCGTTTGGAATCTCTCTGTTGCCCGCCAGCTTTAACAATTTAAAACCGTCCGCCAGTTCGACTCGGTCGGTCATGTCCCGTTTCGGAAACAGCGATTTGGGAGCCTGCGCATTGACAAAACAGTTACCCAACCAAAAGCAAAACAATAAAGAGCAACGCAGCAGCATTCGGTTAAAAGCCGAATTGATTGTCATCAAAGTCACGGTCAATGTCCCCTCGATTCATTTCATGTCACGCGATGCTACTGGCAACCTTTTCAGACGGCTTAACAGCGCCGATCATCGCAACCGCGATCAGGCTTACTACAATCGCAGGCAGCACCCACATCAGTGGAACGTCGGCTCCCTCATCAGGAAACCATGACAGCTGACTTAGTTGAGGTTGAAAGTAGCCAAGAAACACCAAGCAACCGTTGTGCAACATGTGCAGGATTGCCCCCGGCCAAATCGACTTCGATCGATAACAAACATACCCTAGCAGGATTCCCATCAGCGTGGTTGGGATTAGCCGGTCCAAAGAAATGGCACTGTTGGAGAGAATGTGAAAGAAGCCAAACAAAACCGCCGAAATCAAAATCGCTCTCACTGCCGAGCCCTTCTTAAGTAGGGTCTGCATAATCATTCCGCGGAAAAACCACTCCTCACAAACCGCTGGAACGATAGCAAATGCGAACGCCACTAAAACGACCGGCAACGTCCGGAATTTCTCGACCTGCCCTTTGGTCAATTCAACTAAAGTGTCGTGCCGTATTGCAGCGACCTCCGCTCCTTCAAACAACGCCATCACCCCATACCATTGGTCCACAAACGCCGCCAAAATAGGCCACGTGAACAACCCCAACAAAACAGCCGGCAACCAAAACCAACCGCTGGGTAAGCCACTAGCAAATCCTGTTTTTAGCGTTACACGCCGCGCGACGGCGATCAGCCACGGTACGCAAAAGAAGGACAGAAACGTAAACGACATCATCAACAGGGCGAACGATCCATATTGAGACTCAAGCAAGTTCGCCATCCTCCCCAACGCTCCAATGGCAATCAGATTGATTGGCAACAACAAGCCCACCCCCAACATCGCAGCCGCAAGAGAAAAATGACTTTGCGCCTTCTTCGGCCGACCAATCAGCTCGCTCAGCGTCCCCTGACTAGCATACAGCACGTCATCGCCGCCGAATCGACTGGCCGCAAAACGAATCGCTATAAGCGCGTAGAAAGCCGTCGAGGCAATCGCCAGCATCGCCGGAAACCACTGCACATCGTGATTGATCACATCGCGTCCTAGCAACAACACGTTCACCATCGGAATCAGACTAAACACGCCGTCTAACTTCAGCGCTGGATTCATCGCCATCAAACCCGGTCCCATCGACAACAAAATGATTGGGATCAGGTACGCTTGCGCCTCTTTAAAGGAACGCGCGAAACTAGTGACCGCCAACATCAACGCGGAAAAGAAAGCGCTAAACAAAACCAGCAGGCCAAAAATCTTCAGAATCACGAATAAGCTAAATCCGCCTGGCCCCAGCAAAATCTTTTCGAACTGAAACGTCCAAACCGTCGCCGCCATTCCAACTAGGTTCAGCAGGGCCGTGAAAATCGCAACCGTCCAAACAGCGAAGAACTTGGCCAACAGAATGCTGACCTTTGGAACAGGCGCTGCCATCAGTGTTTCTAGCGTGCCGCGTTCACGCTCACCCGCGGTTAAATCGATCGCCGGATAAACCGCCCCCGTGACCGTCATCAAAACCAAGACCAGCGGGATCAACGACGCCAGCGAAAATGTACTGGTCGATGGCGGCGCTTTAGGATCGACGGCGACAACAATCGGCTGAAGCCCCAGCGGATCGTCCGGCATCAATCCTCCACGACGTAAACGCTCGGCAAGCTGTACACGATTGACCTCTCGCATCTTCTCCTGAAAATACTCCGCCGCAGCCCGTCCATTGGCAGTATTGCGTCTTACGACAGAAACTGCGACCGAGTTTCCAACTGGTTTTCCGATCGCGTCCAATTCTGGAAAAACAAAACTGACGCCTAGGTCCACATCGTTCTTCAACACCACTTCCGGCATTGATAAAGCTGCATCCTCTCCACTGGGGCGAAACCATTTGTGGGAGGTAAATTTGTCAAACTCCTGCCCCTTCAACACCCCCGTCCCCAAGCTGGTGCTTTCTGAACCAGCAGTTCCGTCAGCGGAGTTCGCCAACTCGCCCGCTGACGCAGCCTCAGATTCCATTTCCTCTTGATCAGCGACTGCCTTTGAATCGAGCGCGTCTATTTGATGTGCCAGCGTCTTTATAAACGACATCGACTGCTGTTCATTCAAATTCGAATCGAAGGCGATTCTCAAAACTGCCGGTCTGCCCCCGCCTAGGGAACCCTCCAGCGTCGACACCAACACCGTCCGAAAAATTAGGCTAAGGATCGGATACACCAGCAGCGGCATTAGAATCAATGTGATGATTGTACGCCGGTCACGGAGCGTTTCCCGAAGCTCTTTTAGCGTCAGTCTCTTAAGACGTGAGAACCACGACCGTTGAGAGCGCGTTTCAACATGAGACATTAGCAAGCCACTCCGTTGGCACCCTGCTCGGAATGCCGAATCAAATCAACAAACATGCTCACCAAATCTTCTTTCCCTGTCTCGTCCTGCAATTCGCCAAGCGAGCCCTTGTTGACCATCTTGCCGCAATGCAACAGACCGAATTGCCCGCAGATGCGCTGAGCCTGTTCTAGGCGGTGGGTGCAAAGCACGATTGCCTTGCCACGTTCCTTTAACAGATCGATGTAGTCAAAAATGACCTGACTACCGACCACGTCTAGCCCCAGCGTGGGTTCATCCAGAATCATTACAGGCGGATCGTGCATCAGCGCCCGGGCGAGGTTAACACGTTGCTTCTCTCCGGTGCTGAGGGTGACACATCGACTGGAAAGTTTGCGTTTGAAATCCAATAAATCTGCCAATGAATCGATCTGGGCATCGGACTCTTGCGGATCGAGCCCATAAATATCGCCGAAGAACTCCAGCATCTCACGCGCCGTCAGCCATTGATAGACGCCCGCCGAAGCAGACACAAAGCCCACCTGTCGTTTGACGCCGTTGGGATCGCGGTCGGACCTAACTCCGGAAATCTCTGCATAGCCTTCGTCTGACGGCAGCAGCCCCAGAATCATCCGCATCGTGGTGGTTTTGCCGGCACCGTTGGGACCCAGTAAGCCGAATACAGTGCCCGGCCCAACCTCAAACGAAACTTGGTCCACCGCAACAAAGTCTTCGTTACGTACTTTAAAGATTTTCGTCAACTCGTGGACTTTGATCATCGGTCCCTAGACTAGAAAAACTATTGCCGGTGACTTAAAGGATAGGAACAGCCGTAACGGAAGTTTAATCGCCGACCATTTGTCTTCCGCATGCGAGTCCCCTCCGTACGCAGCCGGCACCACTGTGGTTTGCTCAATTGTAACTTTATCGTGTCGGACCAGCAGATCGTTGCTGCCTAATTCGAAGATCGACGGGTGGAACCACTTGAAAATAACGGCCTAGTCCCTCACCACCGAACGATTCGGCAATCTCTTCCGTAGTTCACGCGGGCGGTCGAGTCCTTTATATTCTAAGGAATCGATATGTCTCGATCCTAACTGCCGCCACGTCCCGTGACCACCGCCTGTGCCCACTGTAACTCCCAATACTGAAAAGTGGCTCTCCAATTTTGGGCTGACCTCCTTTCGCCCAGGGCAACAGGCCGTCATCGATGCAATTGTCTCCGGCAAAGACACCCTTTGCATCATGCCCACCGGTGGCGGTAAAAGCCTCTGCTACCAGCTCCCGTCGATCGCGCGCGAAGGACTAACGATCGTGATCTCTCCATTGATAGCCCTGATGAAAGATCAGGTCGATGGCCTCAAGAAAAATGGAATCCCGGCGACATTCATCAACAGCAGCCTCTCCCCCAACGAGCAGCAAGAACGCTTGGCCGGGATGGTTAACGGTCAATACAAATTGATCTACATCGCCCCCGAGCGGCTGCGTAGTACATCCTTCATGCGGGCCGTCAACAAGATCCAGATCCAGCTGTTGGCTGTCGACGAAGCTCACTGTATCAGCCAGTGGGGCCACGACTTCCGCCCGGACTACGCTCGCCTCGGAAAATTCCGCGAGCGCATCGGCAATCCTCAAACCGTTGCCTTGACGGCGACCGCCACGAAACTGGTCCAAGACGACATCGCAAAAATTCTTGGCTTCGAGGATCCGGCAACATTCGTGACGGGATTCGCGCGAGACAACTTGTTCCTGCGTTTTGAAATTCCAGCCAGCAATTCAGAAAAAGACGAACGGCTTGTCGAGTTTCTGGAAACGCACCCCGGCTGCGGCATCGTCTACGCTTCGACTCGCAAGAACTGTGAGCACCTAGTGGAGCTGCTGTCTGAGCAGATCGGTCGCACGGTGGCTTACTATCATGGCGGTCTTCCTCCCGACAGCCGCCGCACGGTTCAAGAAAAATTCATGACCGGCGAGATCGAGATCATCGTCGCGACCAACGCGTTCGGGATGGGCATCGACAAAGCCGATTTGCGATTTGTGGTTCACTACAATTTGCCCGGAAGCATCGAGGCCTACTACCAAGAGGCGGGCAGGGCAGGGCGTGACGGCGAACCGTCGGAGTGCCTAATGCTGTACTCCTACCAAGACACTTACATCCAGCAATTCTTCATCGAGAACAGCTACCCATCGCGCGAGACCATCAAAGACGTTTACGAGTACCTTCGGACGATCCCAAAAGATCCGATCGAAATGACGCTGACCGAGGTCAAAGAGGAACTAGACCTCTCCATCGGAACTTCTGGTATCGCGACCTGTGAAAACCTACTAGAAAAAGCCGGCGCGATCGAACGACTGGATTCGAAACAAAACTCGGCCGCCATCCGTATCGATTCTCAACTTTCGACACTGATTGACATGTTGCCGCGCGACGCCGCCACCCAACGAACGGTGATGCGCGAACTTGAACGCGTGGTGGGTTCCTGCCGCAACGAGATGGTCATGTTCCAGCCCAAATACATGGCCGAGCGTCTTGAGATGAAATGGGATTCGGTCGCCCGCGCCATTCGCGAAATCACGAAGCTTGACGCAGTCACGTACGTTCCGCCGTTTCGCGGTCGCGCAGTCCACATGAAGTGCCGCGAGAAACCGTTTGCTCAGCTGGATATCGATTTTGCTGAACTGGCGAGACGGCAAAAAGCAGAAATGGAAAAACTGCAAACGGTCATTAAGCTCTCCACGACCAAACGCTGTCGTCAGCTTGAAATCTTGGAGTACTTTGGCGATCCCGACCGTCGGCGTTGCGGGAACTGCGACAATTGTGGTGGCTTCAAAAAACTAACAACCAGTGACACGCGATCCGAAAAAGCCGACGCCTGCCTGTATGCTGCTCAAGTTGCACTCAGCGGGGCAGCACGCACCCACGGCCGACTGGGAAAGAACCTAGTCGCATCGATGCTCAAGGGATCCACGGCGAAGAAGGTCTCGCAACTAGGCCTCAATCGTTTGAGTACGTTTGGGTTGCTGTCAAAACTGCGGCAATCCGACATTGTTTCACTGCTTGAGTTTCTGATCCAGTGCGGATTCATCGAACAATTTGAGACGACGAAGTTTCGGCCGACCATTCGAATGGCGGACGCCGCCAAAGATATCCTCGCCGGCGATCGATACATTGACTTGACGCCGTCAATGCCACCGTCATTGTTGAAAGAAATTGTTCGAAAGCTCAGAGACAAACAGCCTTTCCTCACTGAAAAACCGGAAGCTGCTGACGACATCTCGGAAGAAGAGATTTCGAAAGACGATTCGGTCGTTGCTGAGCCTGTGGATCTGCCCGAAGAGCCTGTTGCAGACGCTCCTGAAGCGTCGGAAGTGGCAGCGGAGTGTGACGAACCGACAGTTCACCCCGAAGTTACTTTAGACTCTGTACCGACAGCAGACATACCGCAAAAAGAACCTGCCAGTCCAACGGACGATGAACCTACCAAAGAAGTAAACGACACCAACGTTACAAACGCAAATGCGGATATTGAACGCAGGGTCGACTTACCAGAAGCCGAAGACGTCCAACCTTCGTTTTATTGGACTTGGCGTTTGTTGACGCAAGGTTATCGCCCGCATCACATTCAACAGGTCCGCAATATTGACCGGTCGACGATTTTCTCCCATGCACTCCGCGCGGCGGAGAGCAACATGCCGATGAAGGCGCAGTGGCTGTTGGAAGAGCATCAGATCAATGCATTGGAAACTTTTGTTGCCGCGCATCCCGACCAACGTCCTGCCAGCATGCTCTCTCAGCTGCCCGAGGGCATCACGGCAGACCAGCTCCTGCTGTTCCTCAAATCTGAGAAGGCATAGCCGCACCCACTAGCCGCTGAACAGCATGCGAATTGACTCTTCAACCCAAAAAGTAAGTTTGGACATTCGCGATCCGGATTTCTACAACAATCCGTATCCCTATTACGCACAGCTGCGTAGTTCTTGTCCGATGTTTTTTTGGGAGGAGCATGAACTGTGGACATTTTCTCGCCACGAAGATGTTACCGCACTGTTTCGCGATCGTAGGCTTGGCAGAAGGATTGATCCCGAGAGCATTCCGGCTTGCCGCCGCCCCAAGCCAGAATCTGCGACCTCGACGCCGTTTTTTGACATTGACCGACTTTCCATGTTGGCTCAAGAACCACCGACGCACACGCGTCTGCGTGGTTTAGTTCAGAAAGCGTTCATGGCACGTGCGGTCGAACGATTGCGCCCACGCATCGAGCAGATCAGCCATGACTTGGTTGATCGAATGATCGACGCCGGACAATGCGACCTGCTGAAAGCATTCGCAACGCCGCTGCCTGTGACGGTGATCGCCGAAATGTTAGGCGTCCCGACGGAGATGACCGGACATCTGCTCGCTTGGTCGCACGCAATGGTAAAGATGTACGAGATGGAACGCACAGAGCAAATCGAACTGGAGGCCGTTAACGCTTCGCGTGAGTTCGTTGCTTATCTGCGTCAACTGGTTACCGATCGACGCAAGAATCCGACTGATGATCTGATCTCGCGGCTGGTTGAAGTTGAAGAAGCGGGAGAGAAGCTGACCGAAGACGAGTTGATTTCGAATTGTATTCTGTTGCTCAACGCGGGCCACGAGGCAACCGTCAATCTGATTGGAAACGGAATGTTTGCCTTGTTGAAGCACCCAGATCAAATCGGGCGCTGGCGAGCCGACAGTTCTCTGACTGAAACGGCAGTGGAAGAGTTGCTGCGATACGACACGCCGCTTCATCAGTTCAATCGGTGGGTTCTACAGCCTTTTGAATTTCGTGGGCAGCAATTCGAAGTCGGCCAAGAGATCGCAATGTTGCTTGGTTCAGCAAATCGAGACTGTGACGTTTTCCATTCACCAAGCGAATTGAATCTTGGCCGAAAGAAGAACCCACACGTCAGCCTTGGTGGCGGAATTCACTATTGCCTCGGAGCGCCGCTGGCAAGGCTTGAGCTTTCGGTCGCCTTCACCGTTTTGATTGAACGCCTACCACAGATGGAACTGGCAGAAGAACCCAAGTACTGCAACAGTTTCCATTTCCACGGACTTGAGTCGTTGATCGTCCGAAGCTGATGCTTGTAATTGATTGCAAATCATCGAACTATCCAAACTACTCGAAGCGACATCGTCGTTCGCGCAACAAGCTGCAGCTTGTCGCTGAAAAGTGTTTCATGCGGAATAGTCAATTCAAAGATGCACAGGAATGGATCGCACCAGCTCATCAGCCTCGGCTGGTGTTGGCGGATCGATCCATGGAATTTCTTTGCCTTCGTGATGCAGGCTCATCACCTGAGCTTTAAATTCACGTGACAGTCGGGACAGCACATCGCGTTCCGAAGCACCGCTTGAATTCAGCCCCGCTAGATTGGCAACACGTCCCGAGACAGTACGGTCTGCATTTTGACGAACGTAAATGATGCAACTGAAGACCGGAACGTTGGATAATGCGTCTCCTGTGACCGGTAGTGGATCTTGTTTCACGATTTGATTACCTCGCATGATTGAAATGGGCGTACAGCGATATGCAACTATCTACGGTTCGATAAAGAACGCCCGTTTTTGTTGCGGCAATGAATAGTCAAAGCCGCAAGAAAAGAACATATCCTCGGACGCTGAAATTGCCATCAACTCTTTTACCTTTTCAGCCCGCGCCCGAGCAACGCACAGTTTAACCAACTGCCCGCCGATGCCTTTGCGACGAACCTCGGCGGCAACCGCTAAGCACTGAATCTCGCCCAGCTTCTTGGAATAAATCTCCAGCGCCGCAAATCCGACCAACTTTCCCTCAACGCGACAGAGGAAAGCATGCTTGAGCAGCAACTGCATTTCAATTGAAGTACGTTGCAGCAATTCCTTCCGATCCATGAACGGTTGTAGGAAATTTTGCACGTCCTCCAAATCGTCTTGATTGGCGTCGACAAAATCAAAAGATATTTCTGAAGGCACATCGTTGTCCATAAGTCAAACTCGGCAATACTTTCTGTTGGCCGCGCGGGCAAGCGACACTTGGGTCAGGCTAACAGCACCAATGGCAAATCATTTTGCCATAAACTTCGGTTCCACGATGCAGCTGCTCAAGACCAATCCATTCATTCTTTGTGTGAGCTTGTTTAATACTTCCCGGTCCGCAAACAATTTTGTCTTTCAGCTCCGTCAACACACCACCATCGGTACCGAAGGCTGCCGTTTTGGCCGCTTTTCGATGCACCAACTTAAGCGACTCTTTCACAAAATCAGATTCTGGATCGGTCCACAATGCAGCTCCATAGTCGTTTAACGCCAACTTCAAACCACACTTCTCCGCCATCTCGCGTACACGCAACACGATCGGCGTATGATCGACATCTGGCATTGGCCGAAAGTTTACGCTGCAACTGGCGCGCGAGGAGGTGACGTTGTGTGCCGACCCGTCTCCCTTCAAAGATACATTTAAACTCAACGTAGGTGGTTCGAAGGCGCTGTTGTGAAACTTGGGATCTGCTTCGGTTTCCTCGTAGATCTCTTTCATCGCGGTAAGAAACGGAATCAGTTTCAGATTCGCATTCACACCATCGCGCGAACTCGAATGAGCCGCCTTACCTCGGGCAGTGGCGGTAAACTCAAAACATCCCTTGTGCGCGTGCAGGATCTCCAACATCGTCGGTTCGCCAATAATCACCTTCGGCTGCTGTTGGACCATCTCGCGGTAGTACTTACTGTCCTCAACCACCGCTCTTGCTCCGTCAAACCCGA
This sequence comes from uncultured Pirellulaceae bacterium, assembly GCA_964503675.1. Lineage (GTDB taxonomy): Bacteria > Planctomycetota > Planctomycetia > Pirellulales > Pirellulaceae > Mariniblastus. Next base: position 9,968 of record CAZDBE010000106.1, read on the forward strand.
CCTCTTCGTCAGCCGTGCACACAAAATATAGCGGGTGTTTCAGATCATCCCACGCAATCTCCTGCGACGCCTCGAGCATACAGGCGATGGAACCTTTCATGTCGCAACTACCGCGACCGTACAATCGCTCGCGCGCGATCCGAGGCTCAAAGGGACCGAATTTCTTGGTGAACCAACGCTTTGCCGGTACCACGTCGCTATGGCAGAAGTAGGCCAACCCGCCGGTGCCGCCGCCCTTCTTGGCCACGAGGTTGACTTTCCGAACTCCCTTCTTGTCCAAATAGCCCGTTTTCTCCACCACGAAACCGTGCTTGGTCAGCTTCATCTCAAGGTATTTGGCAATCTTGCGGTTGGACCGATGGCTAGTCGAATCAAATTCGATCAATCGCTTGGCATACCTAAGTGCTTTCATCGTGGCGCCTTCTTCATCTGATGCCGTTTTCCTCTACTCTTGCCAAGACAGGTAAAGCACCTGCCAAGTTCGCTTGATTGGGACTATCATGCAACCAAGCCAATCATTCTAACGAGTCGAACAACAGTTTAGCACAAGTCGCTCTGACTACATTATGGCAACTGAAAAAATCCATTTTGTCACTGGCCGACTGGCAGAACCAGCCTTGCGAAACATACTCGCGCAGATTGCCTCGGGCACCGATCCTGACAGAGGGTTCAGTTACTCCATCGATGTGCTACCAATTACCGTCGCGGCGTTGATGACGCCCAAGTGGATCGCCAAACATATCACCATCCCGCCAGAAACCGACCGCATCATTCTGCCGGGCTACTGTGGCGGCGATTTAGCCCCACTAGTAAAGATTACCGAACTGCCCATCGCCACCGGTCCCAAAGACCTCCGCCGGTTACCTGAGTTCTTCGGACAGAAGTCCATCAAAGAGTCTTTTGGCAACTGGGACATCGACATCATCGCCGAAATCAATCACGCTCCACGACTGACGATTGAAGAAATTGTCTCAGTGGCAGATGTCATGCGAGCTGACGGCGCAACCTTGATCGACGTAGGATGCTTGCCGGGCGAAACTTGGGCCGGCGTGGCCGATTGCATTCACGCACTGAAATCCGAAGGTCACCGAGTCTCCGTTGACAGCTTAAACCCGGACGAAATATCCGCGGCCGCCACAGCAGGCGCGGAACTGGTACTGTCGGTCAATTCCACTAACCGGGAGTATGCTCCTAATTGGGGCATTGAAGTCGTGGCGATCCCCGACGACATTCGCGACATCAATTCGCTTGAGCCCACGATCGAGTTTCTGTCCAAGAACAACGTACCGTTTCGCATCGATCCCATCCTCGAACCGATCGGGTTAGGCTTTACGTCGAGTATCAAACGCTATATCGACGTTCGGGCTCGTTGGCCGGATGTTGAGATCATGATGGGCGTGGGCAATCTGACCGAACTGACCGATGTCGACTCGGCCGGTGTGAACATGTTGCTGATTGCAATCTGCCAAGAGTTGGGAATTCGCTCCGTTCTCACGACGCAGGTCATTAACTGGGCGCGATCAAGCGTCAAGGAGATTGACATCGCTCGCCGTATTGCTTGGTACAGCGTCAACGAGAACATCCCACCCAAACGCATCTCGGAGGACCTTGTATCACTACGTGATCCCAAGCTGGTACAGTACGACCTAGAACAAATACAAACGTTGGCCGATAACATAAAGGACAACAATTATCGGATCCTCGCCGAACTTGATCAGATACACTTGTTAGGCAGCGGCGTCCATTTTAGCGGCGATGATCCGTTCGACTTGTTCGATCAACTGGCCGACACCAATCCCAAAAACCTCGATCCATCGCACGCGTTTTATTTGGGTTATGAGATGTGCAAAGCAATGTTGGCGTTGCAATTGGGAAAGCAATACACGCAGGACGAGGCGCTCAGATGGGGGCATCTGACGATCGACGAGAAAGACCGCCATCGATTGAAGAAGCGCAAGTATTGAGAGTGTTTATTTTCTGTAGCCGGTCTCGCAAAAGATTGGAGAACTCGCCCGCAAGCCCTCCGGAGTCTTGCGACTTCTGCTACTGAAAAGCCAACTTTTGAAGACCATATTCACTCGCCGATGCAATAAAGAAATTTGTTCGAACGGATGAACATTTGATTGTCTGAGAACGCAGGAGTTGAATTGAACTCGGTCCCGTCATCTTCAAACTTGTTGACAGACACCAACTCAAACTCACGCTTGGCAGCAATGACGAGGATCGTTCCATTCTTAAGAACCTGATAGATATTCCCGCCAGAGACAACTGGCGACGAATAATCACTGCTAGGGCCGCGACGACCGCCACCACCTCCCCCCAGTGCTTCGCTTGGCAATCGTTCCTTATACACTTCTTCGCCTGTAGCGGCGTCCGCGCAAGTGACCACGCCGCGCGAAATACCAAACATCAACCCGTCATAAACGACTGGTGTCATGATTCGCGCGACAGCTTTGCCTTTCCAAACCGTATGTGTTTCAGTCACGTCGGCACCTTTGGTACCTCCCAGCTTCAACGCCACTCCGGTCCCCGATCGTCCACCCATGACAATCACGTTGTCGCCATTCAAAACGGGGCTCGCAGAAACCGAACTGTCGGCAACCCCGTTGGTACTATACCAATCCAATTTCCCAGTGGCAGGATCCATCGCCCAAACCTCTTTGGGCACCGAGATCACGACACTCTGATCGTCTCCCGTTCCTACAGCAAGTGGCGTACCCCACACATTGGTGATGCCTTCATTTCGCCACAGCTCTTTGCCAGTATCCTTGTCCAAGCCAATGACAGAATTTGATTCGTCAGTCGCATTAATGACGACGGTGCCTCCAGCGATTACGGGGCTCCCTCCTGATCCCCACCTCTTATCGCCGCTACCGGTCCCCACATTTGCTTTCCATAACTCGTTGCCGTCCAAGTCCATTGCGACAACGCCCGACTTGCCAAAAAAGACGTAGACATTGGTTCCGTCGGACGCCGGAGTACTACTGGCATATCCATGTTCAGGAACACCCATGCCGCGAAACTCGTCTTCAGGGAGATGCGGATCGAAGTCTTTTTGCCAAAGCTTGCTGCCATCAGATTTTGAATAGCAGATGACGTGTCGCTTCAACTGGTCCATCTCACCGATGTCATCGCGATCTTGTCCGTAACCGGTGTAGCAAGTCAAAATCACTTTGTCGCCAACGATGATCGGCGAAGACGCCCCCGCCCCTGGTATAGCTTCTTTCCACTTGACGTTTTGTGTCGCAGAGAATTTAGTGGGAGTGCTAGTTCCTTCGGGAGCCACACCAGTACCTGTTGTGCCGCGAAATCGCAGCCAGTCCTCGGCCGCAGCGTCCCCGGAGTCCAAGACGGATAGGATAAAGGACAACACGCCGAAAAAAGCCAGCAAGCCGAAGTATCCAAATTTACGAAACCGATTTTTTAAGACGGGGAGCATCATGTCAGGGTCCTTCGAGAGTGATTATCGGATTTCTAAAACTAAAAATTCATTGTTTGCAGAAAAGCCGCAGGCCCTGTTTAGCAGACTATAGTTTGCCTGTCGGCCTCTTTCACTACAAACGTAGCAGAAGGATTGAACGACGCTGACGCGCTACCCAATCCCTTGCTAATTTTTCATGGCCTAGACTCTATTCGGCTGCTCCGGGACGTTTGGGAGCTTTGGCCTCGCCACCGCCTCCACGGCTTCCACCGCCTCGCCAACGCTTTGACATGGCTTCCATTTCGTCTTTGGTCACGAAGCCATCACTGTCGCCATCCAAATTATCGAAGAAGCCTTGCATGCGCTCAGGTGCTTCAGCCTTGCTGATTTTTCCATCGCCATCGGTATCATTTTCTAACATTCGGTCGGCAAAAGAGCCGCCGTCACGATTTCCAGCGCCGCGTCCTTCGCCACCTGGGCCACCACGGCCTTCTCCACCACGTCCGCCGCGGCCTTCACCACCACGTCCGCCGCGACCTTCGCCACCACGTCTGCCTTGACCTCGCATGGCCTCCCAATCGGGCATCATCTCTTCGGAGGAAAGGTCGCCACTCTTGTCGGAGTCTAGGGATCGCAAAGCAGTAACGGCATTGTCGATTTCTGAAGATGAAAGTTCACCATCGCCATCAGCGTCCAGCGCTTTTAAAACTGGCATCATGGACATCATTCGAGATGCTCCCCCCCCTCCTGGACCACCGCGTCCCCCGCCACCTGGGCCGCCGGGGCCGCCGGGGCCGCCGGGGCCGCCGGGGCCGCCTCCCCCCGGAGGGCCGCCACGCTGAGCCGTCGCGGTAGAGGCAAATAGGCTCGATGCCAGCAGCAGCAAAGAAAATGTCAGTAACTTTTTCATGTTCGTTATCCAATAAGTTGAGAGTGATTGTCTATGACGGCTTTCACGTTCAATCTTTGAGCCAAGGACATCAAAAACCTACTTGGCCTTACGGTATCCCTCCCCGCATCACTAATTTCCCACTTTTCTTTACCAATTCAAGCTTAAAACGCCGTTCCCTCAAGTTTTTACTTTGGCACTAGCGAACACAAAACCTGCTGGTTGCCTCCACGGCTGTTTGGGTAGCGGAAAAGACTCAATAATGAATGCGTTGGCCAAAATGGCGTATCTCGGCTAAGTTTCAACGGCAGGCCGTTTCAGAACAGATTGCTCTCAAGCAATCGCACCACCCGACACCGAATTTCAGTTTATAGATCTCACCGCACCCCATGCCTTCCTCCAGCCCTATTCGCCTGACCAATGTAAGGTCAAACAACCTCAAGAACATCTGTTTAGATATTGAAAAAAATCAGTGGCTGTCGATCTGCGGACTTAGCGGTAGCGGAAAATCATCGCTCGCCTTCGACACGCTTTATGCCGAGGGCCAACGACGCTACGTCGAGTGCTTGTCTCCCAAGACGCGCCAGTTCATCCAACAAATGGACCCGCCAGACGCTGACTCGATCGAAGGGTTGCCTCCGTCGATCGCGATCCAACCCGCTAAAGCCAACTCGTCGAACGATTCAGTCGCGTCGGCCGCCGAACTGACGCCGTTGTTGAGCCTCTTGTTCTCTAAGGTTGCGACGGCCATCTGCCCTTCCTGCAATCGAACTGCCGTGCGCCACTCAAGAGGCACCATTGTCTGGTCGGTCCAGAACCTGCCGCCGGGCACACGCGCCCAAATTTGTTTTCAGCTTTCAGGCGACGAAGATCTAGCCACACTCTTACAGCAATCAGTTCAGGCGGGGTTCATTCGCGTCGTCATTGGGCCACCGGACACCCGACGTTCCGTCGAAATCTCCAATCTAAAGAGCGATGCCAACGCTGAGGATCTGACCAACCACCCGATCCTTGTTGTGGTCGATCGAGTTTCCTCGGGCGCCACCAGTAGTACACGCATGGGCGAATCAATCGAAACCGCACTCTACTTTGGACAAGGAGCCGTCACGGTCCTCTCGCAGGCAGGTGCGGGCCAAACCGCAGAGCAGAGTCGCCAAATCACGGTCGACAGTTCGCAATGGCGCTGTCAAACCTTCCGCCAAACACTGGCCTGCTCCTCCTGCGACCACCAATTCCCCGATCCGCGCCCAAGGATTTTTGGGCAGAGTGGTTCAACTGCGAATTCGTTTTTTCTCGGTGGCCTGACCAGCAATCAATGGTACGGTTTGAAGATTCAAGACGCTGCCAAACAGTTCGCGGACCTTGCGCTGACCGACATGCAACTGGCCACCACCCAAACCCTGCGGCGACGCATCGAGGACCGTTTGGCTTTCCTCAATCAGGTCGGACTTGGCTATCTTTCCCTTGATCGCACAGTTGATACGCTCAGCAGTGGCGAACGCCAACGTATTCGCCTGACCGCAGTGTTATCCTCCACTCTGGTTAATATGCTGTACGTGCTGGATGAGCCGGCGCTTGGCCTGCATCAAGACGAGATAGAGAAACTCTCTATCTGCCTTGAACGCTTACACAGTCGCGGCAACACGCTGGTCGTGGTCGATCACAATCCGCAGTTAATCCAAGCCGCGCATCGCGTCATCGAAATTGGCCCCGGTGCTGGTGCCGAAGGAGGACAAGTTATCTTTGACGGTACGCCCGAGCAATTGAAGCAGCCCAAAGCCAGCCTAACAGGCGAGTATCTAGCCGGGAGATCCGGCGTCGCTTGCCGTAGCGACCAACGCCGCGCCCCCAAATCAATGCTCAGGCTCACGGGAGCCTCCGGCAACAACTTACAAAACGTTGACGTCGAATTCCCGTTGGGGTGTTTGGGCATGGTCACTGGAGTTAGCGGCAGTGGAAAAAGCTCTTTGCTGCTGGACACACTCGTCGGCGCGGTATCCAAACGTAAGGGAAATGAAATCGCGGGGACGCTGCCGTATGACGATCTGTACGGCGACAGCCCGATTAACGAGATAGTCGTCGTAGACCAAAGTCCGATCGGCAGAACTGGGCGTTCCAATCCAGTTACGTATGTCAAAGCTTTTGACGACATTCGCAGAGCATTCGCCGAAACTGTAGATGCAACCACCCATAACTTGACGGCTTCCCATTTCAGCTTCAACGTCAATGGCGGACGCTGCCAGAAGTGCAGCGGCGAGGGTATCCAGAAGATTGACATGCAGTTCCTAGCCGACATCCACATCAAATGCGATTCTTGCGGCGGCACACGATACCGCAAGGAAGTGTTGGCAGTTCGCTATCGCGATAAAACGATCGCCGAGGTGTTGGAGATGACAGTGCGCGAAGCGTTCCTGTTTTTCCGCGGACAGCCCAAAGTTCAGACGAAACTCAAATCCTTGATCGACGTCGGTTTGG
>CAZDBE010000107.1:0-16727 GCA_964503675.1 uncultured Pirellulaceae bacterium
CATGAAATTCACGCTCGGTCATCGCTGATGGTCGAGCGTTTTTCATGCGCGGGCAGTCTCGACCGAACCCCGACTAGAAACTGTTGGCCATCAATCGGCCTATTTTACTCTTCAAATCGCGATTTAGTTAACGCACCGAGCAACACAAAATTGTTCTTCCACAGAAAATCTGAGTAAAATAGCTCAGAGCCAGAAGGAACCGACCTCTCTTAACATCGTTTTGGTTAACAATTTATAACGTTGGCTTCAAAACCTGATCCAATGCTACTTCTGCTACGTTGAAACCGCAGTAGACAATGTCAGTAACTTAGACATCGCCACTTACAATCCAAATGGTAGTCATGGTCTCACTTAGATTACTTGTCGCTTTCAACATGCTGATCGTGTCCTGCGTCTTAGGCAGACAGGTGTTTGGTTTTGTTGACGAGCAACCCATCGTAAAACAAACCAACATTCAAGGTCCTTCAACCTCCGTCGTGCTGCACCGCGACTACCTAAAATTTCCAGTATCAGATTCTGCGCCTTCACGCAAAATCACGCTGTCGATCAATGACAAAACAATCAGGCAACTGGACCTAAAACTTGCCGCCGACACAAATGCGACTTCCTCTTTCGATCTCAATGTACGGACTTGGATTGGGTCTACTTTAAAGATCTCCTCAGCAAGCGACGATTCGCCTGAGATAAAGAAGGTATTCAACAAGATATCCCAGTCCAACAAATCGTCAAACAACGTTAGGCCCCAAGCGTTAGCTAATTCAAGCTTGAATGAAGTGAGTTCGTCCAAACCAAAGATCAGTTTTGCTTTCCAGATTCAACCACTCCTGTCGAAGAAATGCTATGCCTGCCATGGTCCGGACGGGCACAACGAAGAATCAGAACTGAATCTCAGCGACCGCGCACTCGCAATCGAATCTGGGGCGATCGTTGCCGGAAGCGCCGATGATAGCGAACTGATTGCCCGGATCATTTCTGAGGACAACGATACATTGATGCCACCACCGGAGTCCCACAAAACTCCACTGTCCAAAGCTGAGATTGCGTTGGTTCGGAACTGGATCAACGAAGGCGCTAATTACGAGAAGCACTGGGCCTTTACTCCAATTATTGCTCCTCCGGTTCCTCGATTCGACGCGCAACCAAATTCGATTCAAGAATCATCAGCCTCACCTGAGAGCGTTTTTCTACGAAACGAAATTGATGCTTTTGTTCTGCGAAAAATTAAAGAGAAGGACCTTTCCCCAAATCCAGATTCTGACCCGGCACGTTTGGTCCGCCGGCTTGCATTCGATCTAACAGGTTTACCGCCTCAAATTGATCTTGTTCGGTCTTTTGTGGAAGACTCCAGCGACGAAAATTGGGTGCGAATCGTCGATCAAATGCTCGATTCCGATCACTACGGCGAGCATTGGGCGCGGCATTGGCTGGACGCGGTTCGCTACGGAGATACGCACGGCATTCACATCGACAACTCCCGTTCGATCTGGCCATACCGGGACTGGGTCGTGAACGCCATCAACCAAAACATGCCATTTGATCAATTCACTATCGAACAGATGGCCGGTGATATGCTGCCAGGCGCCAATGTATCGCAGAAAGTAGCTTCTGGTTACAACCGTTGCGTTCCGACGACAGCGGAGGGAGGGAGTATCGACGCCGAACTTCTCGTAAATTATGCCAACGATCAAACCGCTACTACATTTGCAGTTTGGCAAGGCCTTACCGCTGGATGCGCGGCCTGTCACGATCACAAGTTTGACCCGCTTTCCCAGAAAGAGTATTACCAGCTGACCGCCTTCTTCCGCAACAACACAGTGAAGGCCAAAGACGGTAACCAACCACGTCCGCCTCCCATAATTCGGATACCAAATGCCAATCAGCAGCAGCAACGAAAGGCACTTCATCGTGAAAAGAAAACACTCGAAGAGGCATTGCCCAAGCTGAGGGTAGAATGGGAAAACTCAGCCGAAGCAAGAATGACCGACGAAGAGCTTTTCAAAACAGTAGCAGAGGTTACCGAAACTGCTTCAGTCTCGACGCCTGAGCAAACTCCGGTTTGGACTTTTGGCCCGGAGCAGATAGCGGTAGCGATCAAAGATAAAAATGTGAAAACGGTCGACGGTCCGTTCGGCCCCGCCTTGAAATTAAATAAAGACAGCTCACTACTTACCGGGACTTCAGCTGTGGCAGATCCTGAGACGGGCGCACAGCTTTCTTTTGGCGGCCATATTCGGTTAAGCCAAGACGCCAGCGGAACGGTGGTTTCGCAAATGTATAGTGAGAAAGGTAAACGAGGCTGGGAGCTTACCGTCAATAAATGGGAAATGTTATTCAGACTAGTTAATAATTCTCGTCACTGTGCAATCGAAGCGAAAATTGGAGCCAAAGCAATAAAAGACAACAAATGGCACCACTTCTTTATCACCTATGACGGGAATCGACCGCACCGGCAGCTAGTGGTCTATTTGGATGGTGTTCCGATTGGCTATCGATTTGGCAATAGCTCAAACGATTGGATTCCACCCACTTCGTCTTGGGGCACCGATGCTAAGATTGGTTTCGGCTTACGTCATAGAAAAAATGATGACGGCAGTCTGCACTCCATCAAAGAAGGTGAAGTCCTGTTTGCTGATTTTGTACTCTTTGACTCGGCCGTATCGGCAAGAACAGTTAGGCAAAGCGCGTTGATATTTGCAGCACAAACTCAAGCGCCGATCGAGCCGCCTAAAGCGGTCGATGCCCCAGAAGAATCTAAGGATGCCGACACCAAGACTGCCACTGCGGATCGTGACAAGGCGAAACAAAAGGAATCGGAGACAGCTGACAAATTGACCAAAGCTGAAAAGGAGGCTAAAGAAAAAGCCGACTTAATTAGGCTGCAGTTTGATGATCTAAATTCAATCCGAAGAAGGATGCTGGTCACTACGATCCAACGTTCACAGCACGCGGATCTGTTCAATGCTCAACTCGATTTAGAAACAATCAAAGCGGGCCTGACCAATATCGATTTGGATAGCCCCGTCAGTCTCATCATGAAGGAGAAAGAGAACTCAAAGCCAAAAGCGCACATCTTGGACCGAGGCGACTATGCTTCGCCGCTAGAAGAAGTCGGTGCTGAAGTGCCTGCAGTTCTCCCGCCACTAAGCCCTACTGCGCCTCGTAATCGTCTCGGCCTCGCGGTTTGGATGGTCTCACCCGAGAACCCTCTTACCGCTCGGGTTACCGTTAATCGATATTGGCATCACCTCTTTGGCACCGGCATCGTCAAGTCAAACGAGGATTTTGGGATCACTGGCGACCAACCCACTCACCCAGAACTACTTAACTGGTTGGGGAATGATTTTGTGAAGAACGACTGGGACGTGAAACGGCTGATTCGAATGATGGTAACCTCATCCACTTACCGGCAAAGCCAACGGTTTACTCCAGAAAAGAGCCAAGCCGATCCGTCTAACCGTTTCCTTAGCCGTGGCCCACGCACGCGACTTGATGGAGAACAATTGCGTGACATGGCCTTAATCAATGCACGGCTTCTAACAGATCGAATTGGCGGTCCGCCTGTTAAACCTTATCAGCCTGACAAGGTGTGGGAAGAGGTGGCGATGGCCCAGTCGGACACTCGTTTCTATCGGCAAAGCTTTGGGGACCAACTCTATCGTCGGTCGTTGTACACATTTTGGAAACGCACGGCAGCCCCACCCTCGATGACAATCCTAAACTCTCCAGACCGTAGTACTTTCTGTGTCCGCCGAGAGAAAACCAATACTCCACTACAAGCATTTGTGATGTGGAACGATCCGCAGTTTGTGGAAGCAGCCCGCAACGTCGCCGAACAAGCGGTCTCGAAGGAATTGAGCTTTGAACAGTCGGTCGATTTCATTGGTCATCTGTTCGTAGCTCGAAAATTCGGCGACGCAGAGCGTTCCTACTTGCGCAGCACGTTCGACAAGGCGCTTTCAGACTTTTCCACCTATCCGGATCGCGCAGAAGCTCTCCTTGAGATTGGTGAGTCACCTTTGGACGAAAGCCTACCACCGGAGGAAGTCGCCGCGTGGACATTAGTGACCAGCCAGATCATGAACCTCGACGAAGCCCTAACTCACTAGACATACCTTTACGACCGCCTCACATGAGCAACAACATTCAAAACATCGGTCAGGTCAACGAAGCCATCTGTCGTCGGCAGTTCTTCCGCAAAGGTGCCTCCACCGGACTTGGGGCTGCGGCTCTGATGAGCCTGCTCGGCAACCGGGCCAAGGCTGATTCTCCGGTAGGCGATCCGCTCGCGCCCCATTTCGCTCCCAAGGCGAAAAGAGCGATTTACCTTTCGCTGATTGGCGCTCCCAGCCAGTTCGAAACATTTGACTACAAACCAAAACTCGAAGAGATTCACAAACAAGATCTCAAAGAGATGTTAGTCAAATCGGGCCAACGTCTGACAACCATGACTTCGGGCCAAGCTGAGTTCCCGGCGGTGATGAGCAAGTTTAAGTTCAAACAACATGGAGAGAACGGGGCGTGGGTAAGTGAGCTTTTGCCCAATACCGCCAAAATGGTTGACGACATTTGCATTATTCGTTCGATGCATACCGATGCAATCAACCACGAACCGGCCAATCAATTAATGTTCACCGGTAATATGATCAGCGGCAAACCTTCGATAGGCGCTTGGCTGTCTTACGGATTGGGGTCGATGAATCGCGACCTTCCTGAATTCGTTGTTCTCCATGCGTCGAACACCGGTCGGCTTGACCCTCAAGCGATTTCCTCCCGTTTTTGGGGATCAGGATTCCTACCTGGAAAACACGCCGGGGTTTCGCTGCGGTCGCACGGCGACCCAGTCCTCTACCTGAAGAACTCTCCGGGAGTTGACCGGAATCTTCGTAAAGTCATGCTCGACAATCTCAATCGCATGAACCAGCAATCGTTCGACCAAGTTGGCGATCCTGAGACTCAGACGCGCATGAAGCAATACGAAATGGCGTTCCGCATGCAGGCGTCCGTTCCAGATCTGACCGACCTTAGCGGTGAAAAAGAATCGACTTGGGAAATGTACGGCCCAGACAGCAAGAAACCCGGCACATTTGCCCGCAGCTGTCTAATGGCGCGCCGGCTGATAGAGCGCGATGTGCGCTTTGTTCAAATTTTCCATCGAGGCTGGGATCAACATAAAACGCTACCAGAACACCTTAGCAAGCAATGTAAAGACGTCGACCAAGCTCAATGGGCGTTGGTTCAGGACCTCAAGCAACGCGGGTTACTTGAAGATACGCTCGTCATTTGCGGCGGTGAATTTGGAAGAACAGCCTACTCTCAAGGCGGCATCACCGATAAGACTTACGGTCGTGATCATCATCCAAGGTGTTTTTCTCTATGGATGGCAGGGGGTGGCGTGAAACCCGGTGTCTATGGTGAAACCGATGAAATTTCATTCAACATAGTTTCCGACCCGGTCCACGTGCGAGACCTTCATGCTACCATCCTACATCAAATGGGACTCGACCACGAACGCCTCTCGGTCAAATACCAAGGCCTAGATCAACGTTTGACGGGAGTCGAAGAAGCTCACGTGGTTAAAGACATTTTGAGCTGAGCTCTGTCCCTAAACGCCTCCCCAATTGAAGAAAGCCCGACCGAATCGAAATCCGGTCGAGCTTCATTTGCGACTGCGGGTCTTTACTAGAGCAACTTAGCGTTGCTCTTGCTGGAGATCTTGTTGGGCTTCCATTCCTTCTTTGAACCAGAAGAATCCGCCAAACCCACCGCCTGAACTATCATCGTTGTTGATGACGTAGGTAGAATCGACCCACTTTTTAACACGGTGAAAGGAGTCTTGAAGGTGAGCTTTGGAGTACGCATCGTAGGCTCCGTTCTTGCTGGCTTCTTCCAACTTTGTCATCAGATCTCTCAATGTCATAGATGCTAGGTTGGAAATTGGCTTCATCGCCGCTGTCGAACTTTCCGATTCCGCAGCAAGATCAAACAGCCTTTCAATATGTTCTGTCTGCAAGTTTCGACGCAGAGATGAAATGGCTGGCTTGCGTTCGGTAAACTTGCCTTCGGGAGCCTCGTCGACTTCCTTCCAGATTGCTTCATTGACTTTGGTAAACAATTCGTTCAGCGTAAAGGCATCTTGATCAGATGGCACGCGAAATTCATTGTCGTAAATAAGGGTCAATGTCGTAGGATCCATCAGGTTGGACAGCATCGAAGCCTGAATCCCAATCACGCGATCGTGAATAGGCCATGATGGACTGCTGTATCCCTTCATAGGGTCATTGGTCATGTAGGCCAGAAGTTCCGGTGTCAAGCCATACGTTTCATCAAAGAAAACGTTCTCTACCACAAAATCAAGAGCAGCGCGCTGATCGTCAGCCGGCACCACTTCGATTGGCTTGCGATCGTTGGGATCGCCTTTCTTGTCGCGATGCACAAAGGTACCGCCGAGCCAATTAGCCATCATGGATGTCGCCCGAGTCTGAAGACCTAGCGTCATCACATATCCTTTGCGAGCCTTGCCCCACGATTCACCGTCTTCGACGAACTTGTCCAGTATCGTTTTCCGGTGCAATAATGCCATACTGACTTGGTCTTTGGCGAAGTCGAGCGGTTTCTTTCCGAAATCATATCGGCGAGCCAATGGATCAGGTCCGTATGTATCCTCATCGGTTCCGTAGGCCAACTCTGGCTCCGAGACACGCTTAAGGATCTTCGGCAGTTTCTTTTTATCCAATGTGTAACCGTATTCAATGGCCCACATGTCATAGGGACCAATACCGATCATGGCGTAGTCGCCTTGAACGTCGCCATGGTCCATCTTGAAGTTGGTCGGTAAATAATCCATCACCGAACCCGACAACGGCTTCTTCCCTTTCATTTCCTCACTATTGATCTTTGACAGATCGTAGACACTTGACGCTTTAAAGTTATGCCGCAGCCCAAGAGTATGGCCGACCTCATGGGAAACCAAATCGGCTAGCAGTGGACCGATAAATGATTCTGGCATTCCGTCAAGCATTTGCTCTTTGTCTTCATCGTCCTCATCCTCTTCGGCGTCATCCTCGTCCTTGTCTTCATCTTCGTCGTCCTCACCGTCTTCGTCGTCCTCCGCCATGCGAGCACGCATGATCGACATTGACATTCGCATCAATGCAACATCAAACCCTCGCCCTTCGGCCGCCATGCAGCCGCCGTTAACTTGGCTAGTACGATTGACCAGACCATCGCTGATCTCGTCACCCATCATTTTTGTATTCTGAGTTCGCGCGGAGTGTCCGGCGTAGGGACGAGACGCCTGATAGGCCAACTGCTGTTGAAGGAAACGTCGTTGTCCGGGCTCCGCCAATCGCAGACGCGGATCCCAATTTGGGTGCTTGGCGTACCACAGCAGCGTTTCGGCGGACTTTCCTTCCATCACAATTTTCGGCATCAAATTGGAAAACTGGTTCTCAAATGTTCGAATCCAACCATCGGTCAGGATTATGTCTGCATCAAGAATCTCGCCAGTTTTAGGATTCACGCGACTGGGACCAATCGCCGTACTTTCGTTGTTGTTCAACCATCGAACAAAGTTGTATCGCACATCTTCAGGAGACAACTCCATATGTTCGCCAGTCTGTTTATCTTGTTGACGAACTTGAATTGCATTGGAGATACCAATCTTTTCGAACGCCTTGTTCCAGTTCAATACTCCCTGCCGCACCCAGCGACGGTAGCGCACTGGCGTTGTGTGTTCGATGTAGAAAACAATCGGTTTCTTCGGAGGGCTCATCTTAAGACTGTCATCTCGCTTCTCTAGATGCCAGCGATTGATGTAGTTAACCTTGGTATCATCTGCTTCGTATTTCCCATAGTCCTCATAAGACGTCAGAAAATACCCAATACGCTGATCCGCCTTGCGAGGCTTGAATCCATCGCTGCCCTTGATCTCGCTGATTGAATAATGCAGTGTCTTTAGATTTCCGCCCGAGGTCGGTGCCTCGTAAGCGATTTCGATGTTCTTCTTATACGCAGAAGCCTTTTTGATCTTCAGCAAACTGGATTTCAAACTTCGACCGTATCCGAAGAATGTTCGTGAGTTGGAAATCAACACAGAATTTAAATTGATCACGGGACGTCCGGAATCCATTGTCAGGATGGGGACATCAAGTAGTACGCGATCGGTAAACAGTCGAGACACCGAGGACTTGGACTCTTCGTCCGATCCTTTGATCCTCAAGTTCTCCGACATCAGAGCGATGCGTTTGCCATACTTTCGCCAGTACACGTAGAAGTCATTGGCTTGCAGTCCGGCTCTGGTCTCGCCCCCAGAAACGGTCGTAGCAATAAACTGGCGTGCTGTTTTAGAAGCATAGTTCTTTGGAAGTCTCGCAAGAATGACTCCGGTGTCGTCGTTCTTCCAGAGCTTGTAGAAGGATTCGTCGCCTTCTTCTGATTCGACCTCTTTGTAGTCCTTCACCACCTTCTTAAGAGGCGGATATTCAGGCTTCTCGTCTTCGTCTTCTTTCGACTCCGAATTCTTGGACGTACCATCATCGGTGTCATCTGCGCGAAGCTGTGTTGACCAGCCAAACGTAAAGATCGACGCCAGCAACAGACAGACCAATGCACGGACTGTGAAAACACTTGATGCAAAACGAAGTTTAAAACTCATCCATTCGCTCCTGAAAACGATTAAGCAATCGCTGGGGAAATTCCGGTACTAGCGGGTTAAAAAAGGGCACGGCCTCGATTGAGACGGTTTCCAACGCCAGTAACTTTACCCTATCGTTAAAGTTAGTCAGACCGATTCTTGGCCCCGAGACGTGAATTTTGCCCTCATAACCCCTAATTTAATCAGGAAACCACCTGAATTCAAACAGTGGCCACTCTGAGCACGGCGAATCAGGGCTGGGCCAATGGATGGACATTCCGACATTTGGGGCGCTCGCAAACACAAATCCCCAAGATCAACGCGCAGCTTAAGATAAACAGTCAAGCCACCAAACACTAGCAAGGCAATTCGGGTTGCTTCTTCCTAACAGAGCGCCGGGAGAAAGGGCGACCTACTACTCGGCTTCATTCTCTTTCCGCTTCCTTTCAAGCTCTTCCTCGATCGCCTCGCTTACGCTTTTGATGCCAAGCCTCCGTACGCGATCGTCCATGTCCTTGCCAGCTTTGAAATTAACAAAGTAGCGTTCTGGAATCGCCATCAGCTCGCCCGTTTGCGGGTTCCGCGTGTTGCGGGCGTTACGTTTCCTGACTTCAAAGACGCCAAAATTGCGAAACTCGATCCGCCGATCGGTCACCAACGAGTGAATGATTGTCTCAAACGTAAGCTCCACGACAGCGCGCGTCTTGACCTTCGAAACTCCCGTTTCGTCGGCGATAAGGTTGATCATTTCCTGTTTGTTCACTGGATACTCCTTGAGCGGGAGGGAATCTTGAAAAGAATGAAGAGGGAGTGGTGGTGGAGAGAACAGTTCCTGAAGCTTAGGGGAGGGCAATCATGTAGGCACTATCAAGAAAAATCCAAAATGGACAATGAAACAGCTTCGGGTGGAAAACGAAGCTGAGATACGGATAAATTTTACAAGCGTTCGAACTTTTGTCTAAATCCTTACTGCTTTTCTCTGTCGTTCAATATCATCTAATTGGACCAGTTTTCCTTGCCCGCTCCCGGGACACTGTTCGCAAGTGCGTTCCCAGTCCTCAGGCGTCTTAAGATTACTGTCCCAGAAAGGCCAAGTCTTGCATTGCCTTGGCCGAGCATCATACAGTTCGCATTTTCGGGTTTCTTCGTGTAGGAATACGCAGTCATAGCTGCCTGGAAGTTCCTTTAAACTTTTGCGGATTCCAATTTTCCGCACATAAAGTTTCTCAAATTCTTCAACAGTATGGCTTAGCGATTCCGCCATGACGGCAATTTCTGCCTTGTTGACCCAAACGTAACCGGGACTACCTGTGCAGCAGTCACCACAGCCAGAGCAAGAAAACTTTAATCCATCCTTGTACCAAGGTTCCTGTTCACTCATCGATTGCTCTTAACCACTCGAACTTGGCTGATTCCTACTACTAACAATGTAGGGCAGAAATGAATTTTCGTCTACGGAAGACACGTGGCCCCAATGAAAAACGTGCAAACACAACCTACGCAGAGAGCGACAAGCCTTCCTCTCAATGAATCAGCTAACGCAAAGAAGCTATCCGCCAATCTGGTACATCGCGCGTTCAGGCCGAATAAATTCATCTGAATCAATCCCGTGTCCTGCCTTTTTCTGAGCAACCGACTGAACAATCGAATCAAGAATATCACTGTCCTTTGCTCCGCCACGCAGTAACTTCATCAGGTTCCACTCCTGAGTGCTGAACAAACAGTTTCGCAGCTTACCCTCGGCAGTGATCCGCACCCTATCGCAGGCCAAACAAAACGGCGCCGAGACCGGATCGATAAATCCAACCCGCCCCTGCCCATCGGCGTACGCAAATTCTACCGCCGGTTGACTGGCGATTTTTCTTTTCCCCTCTACTAGCGTACCGATCTCTCGTTCAATGGTTTCTCGAATCGACCTCCCGGTCATCACCGATGTCGAATCCCACTGCTTGTCTCCATCAAGCGGCATGAACTCGATGAACCGCAATTCCAGACCGCGCTGCCGAGCGAATTTTGCCAACGGAACGATATCTGACTCAGTCAATCCCGCGATGGCCACAGCGTTCAACCGAATGTTGTCGAATCCCGCCTGCTGAGCCGCTTCGATTCCAGCAATGACCTTCTCCAAGCCATTTCGGCGCGTGATCTTTTGAAACTTATCCGCATCGAGCGTGTCCAGACTGACGTTTAGCCGATCCAAGCCCGCCGCGCGTAAGGCTGCCGCCTGATCCGCCAACAGTAATCCATTGGTCGTCGCAGCGATCTCTTTAATACCATCGATCTCTTTTAACATCCCGACAAGATCACTCAGCCCCCTCCGCGCAAGCGGCTCGCCACCGGTCAATCGAATCCGCTCGATTCCCGCTGAGGCAAAAACCCGAGTCAACCGCACAATCTCTTCGAACGTCAGCACATCCTTGCGAGGAAGGAACTTCACAACTTCAGGCATGCAATAGAAACAACGAATGTTGCAACGATCGGTCACGCTAATCCGAAGATTCTTGTGGACTCGACCAAACGAATCTACCAACGGGGAATCGCTCATGCCGAATCTCCTTGTGGATTTACGATAGGTCGTGGCTCGCCTGTCACAGATCCCTCGTGGATCCACTCTTGCCCACCGTCGATCCAATGTTCCTTCTTCCAGATGGGTACTTCCTCCTTAAGTCGATCCATCAACCACTGAGCCGCCTCGAAAGCATCCTTGCGATGCGGTGTACTTACGGCGACGGCCACACTTGCCTCTTCAATCGCCACCTCGCCAATCCGATGCACGATACCGCAACGCTCAATCGGCCATTTCTCCACCGCCCGATCTCGCAACTCCTCTAATTTCACAATTGCCATCTCTTGGTAGCACTCATAAGACAAATACGTCGTCTCGCGCTCGCCGGTGAACTGCCGCGTTGTGCCGACGAATAATACCGACGCGCCCGAGTTCGGCGAAGATACGCTTTCCAGCAAAGCTTGCGTGTCGATTTTGTCTGTAACGATGGAGATCATTATTTCTTTGGACTCAACTAAAACACTATCCACCGCTGACCGGAGGAATCATGGCAACTTCGCAAGACTCAGGAATTGAATCTTCGTCCGAGGCATACCGCTGATCAATCGCGAAGGCCGAGCGGTTGACCAAAGCTTCAAGCTCAGGCACCTGTCGGACCAACGTAGTTTTCAGATCACAAACAACCGCGCCGTCAGCCAGTTTCAGCTCAACGAACGGCCCTCCCACCATCTCTTTGGCCGCCGCGAATACTTTCAAACGAACCATCATGATATCGTCAACTCTCCGCTTTTACGATTGAACAAATCGTCCAATTGAGGCATCAAACCATACGCGTGAGCCAAAATCTTCACCGGATGAATGGTCGGTTTGACGGTTCCTTGCTCCATCTGAATCTTACATGAGCTGCACTCGGTCGATCCAGCCACAATTGCTGGCTCTCGCATCGCTTGGATCAGCTGGACTCCCATTCGCAACGACCTCAAATAGTTCTTTCGTTTGATTCCGTACGTACCAGCCATCCCGCTGCAACCTTTGCGGATCGTCTCCACCTGAAGTGCCGGAATGAGTTCAAGTATCTTCACTCCAGCAATCTGATCGTCCGGGGCGTCCCCGCGATTCCTATCATGATTCAATGCCCGTTGGTGGCAGGGTAGATGATATCCAATGGTTTCATTCACGGGGCGGAAGTCTAGCTGCAATTCGCCCGCCTGATGAAGAGCGTAGAGAAAATTGCTGGCATCGGTAGTATTCTTGGCCACCAACTTCGCGTCCTCTTCGTCTAGCAAACTCAAGTACTCATGTTTGATCGCGAGTGCTGCCGAGGGCTCCGTCGTCACTACTTGGTACCCTTGCCGCACTAGATCAGCAAGCAATTCAACATTGCGAGCGGCGACTTTCTTGGCGCGATCAATCGCACCGTCAGAAACGAGCGACATTCCAGACATACTCTGGCTGGGCGGCACCAACACTTCAACATTGTTGTGTTGCATGACATGACAAAATGCCATCCCCAGCTCAACATCATTCCAGTTAACGAAAGAATCGACGAAAAACACAATTTTGCGAGTCGATTGTTTTGAGGCGAGGTGAAGTTTTTGTCGCTGCGCCCACTTCAAGAATGTCCCGGTCGTAAACGTTGGCAGTTTGCGTCCCTGCGCAATCCCCAACACGCGGTCCATCACCCAACGCGCGCCACGGCTACGCAAAATTTTATTCGTCAGCCAAGGCATGCGACCTCCGAACTGGTACAGCAAATCCAACCTAGTCAGAATCCAGTCAGACAGCTTCATACCGTTGACCGCGAAATACTGCGCTTTGGCTTCGACCATCAATTTGGGGATATCAACTTTCGCCGGACACTCGAACCGGCACTGATGGCAGTTCACACACAGATCCGCAACGCCTTTAAACTCATCACTGGCCAACATGTCGACCGAAAGATTTCCTGTCACAACACCGCGGAAAAGGTTGGCCTTTGCTCGCGGAGACGCCTCCTCACGAGGCGCCAATCGAAACACCGGACACATACGCTCTGACCTAACCGCAGTCCGGCATCTGCCGCATCCATTACAGCTTTGTGCCGCCAACGCCAATTCAGGAATCGTCCAGTTCAACTCAGGAGAGAGAATAGGCAACGACTTGAGCACTCCTGAGTCGCCTCCACCTTCTGAACTCGCACCCTCCATTGCAGCCGATTCTCGCTCAGCTTTCGCGGCCTCCGCTTTGGCTTTTCGCGCTTGGCGACGCACCTTGAATTTAGAAACCTTTTTCCGGTTTGGCTTACCAGCGCCCGACGTAATGGTTGGCAATGCGTTCGTTTCAGACTCTCCGTCATCCTCCGAAGAGCTCTTTGCGGGGGAGCCCCCTGTCGGCGAAGCAATGAGGGCCACGTTAACGCTGCGCAAGTTGTCGGTCAGCCCCATATGAGGCCCACCGACGATCTTACCGTTGTTAAAAAGATTCTGAGGGTCAAAGACGTTCTTGATCTCTGAGAATACGCTGTGCAATTTCCCAAATTGACGCCTCAGGAACCACGTACGGCTCATCCCGTCGCCCTCACTAGCCGAAATCGTTCCGTCAAACTCAAGAACCTTCTCATATAGGTCGGTCGCAACTCGGTGCATTTTGGCGATGTGCTCGCGGTTTCCGATCGTCACGAAAGGACGCACATGGACGGTGCCTTGTGGCGTGTGTGAAAAGATCGAAGCCGTCACCTCATTGTGATTTAGAACCGAATGAACTTCTTTAAGAAACTCGGGCAGACGCTTCGGATCAATCCCGATGTCCTCGACGAATGGAACTGCGCGGCGATTCCCCTGCATACGATACAACGTTGGGACGGCACGTCGAGCAATTCGCCAGAAGAAGTCTCTCTGTTGTTGTTGAGTAGCACTACGATGATCGAACGCCCACTTCTTTCGGCGCACCACACGCTGTACCAATCCATCGATCTTCTTTCGAAGATCCCCATCGTCGTTACCTTCGAACTCAACTAGCAACATCGCTTCGGCTTCGTCAGGAATAACGCTTGCATAACGCGCATCATTCTCCAAGGCCAATCGCAGCAAACGTCGATCCATCAGATCGCACGCAACAACACCCGAGCCCGCAATATCGACCGCGGCGACCGCAGCAGACTCTAAACGATGAAAAAACAACAGCACTGCACCTCGGTGGCGAGGAACAGGAATCGTTCGCAGTGTCACTTCTGTGATTACACCAAGTGTACCCTCGCTGCCGACCAACAAGCGTGTCAAATCCACCTCATCGCCATCGACGATGTCGTAAACATGATAGCCGGCTTGGTTGATTTTCACGTTTGGCTTGCTATCGGTGATCAATTGAGTATTACGGTCAATGATCGTTTTGATGCGCCCCTCATACTGGGTCGACTCGAAGCTTTTCTGGACGTTCTGCAAGTCAGGATTCACCTGCTGCCCAAGGCTAGAATCGAACTGCACGACCTCGCCACTGGCAAGCACCATTTCAATGCTGACGACATGTTCGCGTGGGGTACCGGTTTTCAGCCAGCGGCTACCACTTCGATTGAGCGATAGCATCCCGCCAATGGTCGAAATGTTGCGTGTCGAAGGGTCTGGACCAAACATTTTCCCGTGAGAGGCGAGATGATGATTCAAGTCGCCAAGAATCAACCCCGGTTGAACACGCACCGTTTCACGATCGACCGCCAATATTTGCCGCATCGAGTAAGAAAAATCTAAAATCAAACCGGGGCCGATCGCAGCACCCAGCACGTTAGAGCCCGCGCCACGTGGGATGATGGTCAGATCGTTCTCACGCGCGTAATTGATACACGCCACCACGTCAGCTGTCCCTGCTGGTCGCACGACACCGATTGGTTCGATCTCGTACAGGCTGGCGTCGCTAGAGTAGAGTTGCAAGAATGTATCGTCACAGCGAACCTGCCCTTCAAGCAGTCCGGCGAGATCATCCTGAATTCTTGCTCGATCGGGATCCATTGGCGTGGGTTTTCGGTG
This sequence comes from uncultured Pirellulaceae bacterium, assembly GCA_964503675.1. Lineage (GTDB taxonomy): Bacteria > Planctomycetota > Planctomycetia > Pirellulales > Pirellulaceae > Mariniblastus. The sequence continues at coordinate 15,137 of CAZDBE010000107.1, forward strand.
GTCAGTTCTAGGTTTTCGATGCGTCGCCGTTAGCAATACCGCTGAGCGCCGTTGCGAACGCAGTCGCGAATAAGTTACAGTGCGAAATCGAAATCAGAATCTCATCAATTCCTCGATCCGCACAGACCTCGGTCGCCTTCCCGTTCAATTTAACAAAAGGCTTGCCGCCCATCTCGTTGATCACTTCGATATCGGTCCACTTAATACCCTTGGACCATCCTGTCCCAATCGCTTTGAGGATCGCCTCTTTCGCTGCCCAACGGCCGGCGTAGTGCTGCACAGCGGCTTTGCGAGGACCGCAGTAAGTGATCTCGCTCTCGGTGAAAACTTTCTGAATGAAAGTGTCATCGTGTTTCTCGATCATGTCCCCGATTCGAGCGACCTCTACGATATCGGTGCCAATTCCGATCACGTTATTCATATACAGCTACCTTTGAATTGACGACCACTATTTTAGTCCGCACGCCTTCTGAGCGCGCAGTAAAACTTCGGACGCCTTTCTACGTGCCTGAGCGGCACCGTCGCCAAGAATCTCCTTGAGCCGTTTAGGTTTTGCCTCTAGCTCTAATCGACGTTCGCGCGCAGGTTCGAAATAGTCCGCTGCCGCTTCAGCGATTTTCTTCTTGATGTCGCCATAGCCAAATCCACCGGCTCGATACAGATCCGCCATAGAATCAATCTCTTCCTGAGATCCGAAGAGCGAAAACAACTGGAATAAGTGATCTGTTTCAGGAGCCTTGGACTCGTGCATCTCCCGCGAGTCAGTCGAAATCCGCATGACCTTCTTCTTCATCGCTTTGACGGGTTCGAAGATCTCGATAAAGTTGCCATAGCTCTTGGACATCTTGTCGCCGTCGGTACCGGGCACCTTTGCCGAAGCGTCCAATGTTTTTGCTTTGGGGATCACGAACACTTCGCCGTACTGGTGATTGAAGGCCTTAGCAATGTCACGGCAGACTTCGATATGCTGTTTTTGATCCTCGCCAACGGGAACAATATCCGAGTCATATGCCAAAATATCGGCGGCTTGGAGCACGGGATAGGCAAACAACCCAGACACTACGGGCAGGCCCTTTGCAATTTTATCCTTGTAGGAAACGCAGCGTTCCAACAGGCCCATAGGAGTCCCAGCCAACAACAACCAGTTCAGCTCGGAGATTTCCGGTACATCAGACTGAATGAACAGTGATGCTTGACTGGGGTCCAATCCCAACGCCAATAGATCCATTGCGGCGTCTAACGAAAATTGGCGAAGAGTGTCTCCATCCCGGACGGTTGTCAACGCATGCAGGTTGGCAATAAAATAAAAGGCTTGATCTTCAGATTGAAGGTCGATGTACTGTTTGATGGCTCCAAAGTAGTTGCCCCAATGGGGACGACCGGTCGGCTGGATGCCAGAAAGGACTCTCATTAATCTTCCGGTGAGTGAACGCGTCTGATGGAATATTGAAAACCCTATTCTACCTGATCTGATAGGAATTATGAATGAGTCGTTTACATCAATAGACGCAATTCAAGACCGCGATTGAAACCGCTTGGACAGCATGCTCCGTTCGTTTAACAAGCAAGACGCCAGGACCACGTCCTGGAG
>CAZDBE010000108.1:0-16710 GCA_964503675.1 uncultured Pirellulaceae bacterium
TGCGCGTCCTAACGGTTTATCGATACGCGACGCAAACGGACGGAAGTGGAAAACTTGACCAAAGCAGTTGGCCATCGAGCGAGCGACAGGTGCTCAAAATTTGCTTCGTTTCCCTCGAAACCCGTAAACGCCGTATCCTTAATTTTCACTTGTAGCTGGCTCGCTTCAGTGCGATCCGATAACGTCTCTTAACAGGTGGCGATTCTAAAGTTGCTAGCAGGTCTGTCAAATGACTATTCCCAATTTCGGTCCAAGTTTTCACAAACCTCAACAAACGCTTTCCGAGTTTTCAAAAAAGATTGAAAAACCAGCCAAGTCCCTACCAGTTGCCAGTGTTGATAAATTGTTGCTTGTCAGTCGATGAACTATCAACGAATTTATCTCTGTTTTTAATCGGCCACAACAAGCTTACAAAACGGCGTATGACATACCACCTAAAGCACCTAGAGTGCAAAAATATCTGCGACACCAATTGACAAAACGATATGTGAAGGTCGAGTTGCATAAGAACGTAGTTCTAGTCTGTCGTCTTCATCGCGGCGTCGAGCGCCCGCTCGGTCGGCGGTGATGGCTTGAAGCTGCCCGGCCGCTTTCCAGAGGCGATATCATGGGGCTTCCATCCATGCTTGTTCTTCCTGTTCCAAACGGCTGAATCAGCGCCTAAATTCGCCAACGTCGTGACGGCAGACGGATAATTCCGATAGGCGGCTCCATGCATGGCCGTTTCGCCATTCTTGTCGACCACGTTCGGATCGACGCCAAGCTCAGCGAGAATCTCAATCGCCCTATCAACTTCCTCCTCTGTGCCAGCCTCCTCACCAACAGCAACTACGCCGACACCGGCTGCGGCCATTATCGTCGTGCAACCGTCGGCATTGGTCAGCTTCGGATCAGCGCCCGACTCCAGCAATAGATTCATCAGTTCGATATCCGCCGTACGCGATGCTAGTAACAATGGCGTCAGCCCCTTCCTGTTGAGCTTACACTTGCCGGGCGACTTTCCCTTTTCTATTTTAAGGTTAACATCTGCTCCCGCTTTAATAAGCTCCCTGACAAAATCGATGCTAGTCAGGTCTCCCGATCCGCGCGGCTCCGGATCGCCTTCGACGTTGTCACCCTTGTCAGCTTTTCGCACCCAAGTGACTGCATGCAGCGGAGCGTAGCCGCTGCGTTGGTCGTTTGGGTCAGCGCCCTGATTCACTAAATTCAGCGCTAATTGGAAGTGACCACTTTCAACAGCCAACATCAACGCAGACATTCCGTCTCGTGGATTACGTCCCTTGCTGTTTTTGGGGTGCATGATCGCGTTGACATCAACACCGTTTTGCAAAAACATTTCGGCAACCGCCATGTGACCTTCACGGGCTGAAAACAGAAAAGCAGTAAAATCCGACTTTAACTTTAAACTAACGTCTGCACCCGCATCGATCAGCTTCTTTACGACTTCCGCATGGCCGGAAGCAGCAGCCCACATTAGTGCCGTGTTTCCATTACGCTCGCGCAGGTCGATCGTTGCATCTGATTGAATCAACCGCGCCACGATTTTGATATCACCACGGCGGGAGGCCAGCATCAAAGCCGTCTCTTTTCCCCCACCGCGACCGTCGACATGGGCGCCTGCCTCCAATAGACGATCAACGACCGCCACTGACGAATTTTCACAGGCCAACAAAAGCGGGCGCGTTCCATACTCGGTCGCCTCGTTAGGATCTACTTCGAGGGCAATCAGTTTCTCAAGAGTTGGCACATGCCCGTGGAAAACGGCCCAATGTAGAGCAGTCATCCCATCGCCCTGTGATTGTTTCAGCTGAGCGGTGTTGAGCTGCCTCTCGTCTAAAAGCGCATTAGCCGCTTCCCACTGACGCTGCTGGATCAAATCAACAAACGGCGTCTTGGAACTGTTGACAGTCTGACCAAGCACAAAGGCTGCTGGCAGAAGCAACAAGAAAAACACGATCGCAAAGCCTGCCGCCGAAACTTTTTTGCATCCCACCACAAGCATTACAGATTCACCGGATCGAACAGATCGTCAACGGTACCGGTACTGTCAGCAAACGACTCCATCGGCACACCGACTTTGTTTAGCAACGTGAGATGGAGATTCGAAAGCGGCGTCGGATCATCAAACTTCAGATGACGATTTCCTTTTCCTGCTTTACCACCGGCAACCACGATCGGCAGATTGGAATGATCATGAGCATCAGGATCTCCCATGCCGCTGCCGTACATATAGACCGAGTTATCCAACAGAGTTCCTTCACCCTCAGGAATCTCTTTCATCCGTTTAAGAAAATCGGCAAACAATGAAACGTGATGGCGATTGATCTTGGCGACCTTCTCAAGTTTTTCTGGGTTGTTGCCGTGATGAGTTACCGGATGATGCGGATCATCCACGCCGATCTCTGGATAGGAGCGTGTGCTGGCTTCACGAGCCAACTGGAACGTCACCACACGTGTGATGTCTCCTTGAAAGGCGAGCAACTGAAGGTCGAACATTAGTTTTGCATGTTCGGCATACTCTACTGGCACTCCAACTGGGCGATCGAGGTCCGGCAAAGGATTATCGGCCGCCGTGCGCATCGCCAAATTGATACGTCTTTCAACTTCACGGATACTGGTCATGAAGCTTTCGATTCGGTTGCGATCTGCAGATCCGACGCGCCGGCCAATCCGTTTGATCTCACCGGTGACCGAATCCAGCAAACTTGCGCGTCGTTTGAGTGCCGCAGCGCGTTGTTCTGGTGTTCCACCGTTTCCAAAGAGCGACTCAAACACGACGCGCGGGTGAGCTTCTGAGGGCAGGGGACGTGTTGGCGAGGCCCAAGACAGATTGTTTTGGTAAACGCACGCATATCCGTTGTCGCATTGTCCAACCGTAGACAAAAGGTCCATAGACAGCTCAAGAGAAGGAAGCTGCGTCTGCTGCCCAATATGCTTAGCGGCGATTTGATCGACAGTGGTCCCGCTATAGTAGTCTGAGCTCTCGGTGCGCTTTGCACGAGCGGCACTCAAGAAAGCTGAATTAGAAGTCGCATGTGATCCCGGGTACGCGTTCTGCAAATCCATGTTGGAAACGACGGTAACTTGGTCACTGACCTCTTGCAGCGGAGACAGGCTAAACGGCAGCTTTTCCAATGTCTTCTCTTGGGGAGTCCACTTCGCAGGATTGAATCCCATTGGAATGTAAACGTAGCCGATACGCTTAAGTTGCTCAGGTGAGGCGACCGTTGCGGCGGTAGCCGTCAGCGCGGGTACCATTGCATCTAAAAGCGGCAACGCCACAGCTACACCGGCGCCACGCAACAAGGTTCTCCGAGAGATCGCTCTTTTGGTAATAATCACTGCTGGCTCCGCATTTGGAATGGTTGGCTTAAAACAACACCGGTGACAATATCTTTGAAACGATAGTTTTCCGTTTCATCCACTATAGCTGCATTCTGTTCGACTTGCCCTTTACTTTCGCTAACGATTTTCCTTATCGCCGGACCATCAAAGGGCTCTACACCACGTCCCAACGCGAACGTCATCATTTTTTCAGTCAACGTTCTGACAAACAACTCTGGGCGTTTGAGAACCCCTGCCTCAAGATCGCTCGGGCGCTCAACAGCGTGTCCATCGGGCAAGCGACCGCTGGCATCTACTTTCAAAGAACCTTCATAGTCTCTCCATCGACCAACCACGTCAAAGTTTTCCAGAGAAAATCCCACTGGATCCATCAGATTGTGGCATCCAGCACAGGCCGGATCCAGCCGATGCTGAGCCAGTCGTTGGCGAACGGTGGTTGCGACAAGGTCCTCTTTCTCCTTTAAGTTTGGCACATCGGCCGGTGGAGGTGGCGGCGGTGTGCCAAGAATATTCTCAAGAATCCAGTTTCCACGAATCGTCGGCGATGTTCGCGTCGCGTATGAGGTCACCATCAGTACACTTCCATGTCGCAGAATCCCACCGCGCTGGCTGTCTGACGGCAGATCAACTTTGCGAAAATGACTTCCCAGCACATTGTTCATGCCATAGTGCGTTGCCAGCCGCTGATTCAAAAAGGTGAAGCCCGGCTGGATCAGTTTCAAAACGCTAAGGTTATCTTCTTTGATGGCGCTAAACAGACGCTGGGTTTCCTCGCGGAATGCCGTCCGCAGGTTGTCATCGAAGTCTGGATAGGTTCGCAAGTTCGGCGTGATACCTTGGAGGTTCCGTAGCTGGAGCCATTGATCGGCGAAGTTGGTCGTCAGAGATTTAGAACGAGCATCGGACAACATTCTGTCCACCTGTTGTGTCAGCGTTTGTGGGTCGTTTAGTTTTCCGTTCTCAGCCAGTTCCAACAATGTTTCGTCCGGTAAACTGCTCCATAGAAAAAACGAGAGACGCGTCGCAAGCTCAAGATCACTTATCCGATAGACAGATTTCCGCTTGTCAGCCCAATCTTTGTCCGATTCGATCTTCAACAGAAAATTTGGATTCACCAACAGCGCAGTCAGCGCCATCTGCATGCCTGACTCCAACACATTTGCAGATTCCTCCGGCTGCCGGGATTCATTCACTTCAGCAACGCCCTGTCGATAAAACTCCAACAGCGGCAGAACATCTTCGTCGGTAACCGATCGTCGATATGCTCGCCTAGCCAAATGACCAATCATTTTCCGCGCCGCCTGTTCTTGATCCTCGGTCGGCAGCATGCTCATTTCTTCCGGATCGTAGTCGTCTCCAAAAATCAAACGACGACTAGGCGTGTCTCCCGGTCCAGATGAACTGAACGGGCCAACCACGGAAACTTGAAAAACCGCGGGACTGCGACGAGGGTGTCGGTGACGATTGAAACTGGCATCAAATGGTTTGCGCTTCGTCTCTCGCAAAGACAAGTTCGCTTTGGGAAAAGTCGCGCCAACTTGATGGGGGCCAGCCTCCACATGAACGCGATGGATCAAATGCGAATCAACTTTGCCAAAATCCTGATAGTTGTTGTAGCCTTTCCCGGGCTTCGTCGGAGGGCTAACGGTGAACCGATGAACGCGACGCCGATCGATCAGAATATCTAGGTCGTGTTTACTGTTGAGGCCTTCTACTTTCTCGTCGCGGTCGCGCGTCAACTTAACTGCAATCTCATACTCGCCAGCTTGCGGGAACTGATGTTCAAACGTCACCCCACCGCGTGTTCCAAAAGGCAATCCAGCTACATGGGTTTCTTGCGTTCGATCGGCAGCCACACGAATGTTCGTGCCTACGATTACGCTGGACGCTCCGATTGCCGACTGACTGATTTTCTCAGCCGCTGACATATAGCGATTGATCAACGTCGGAGAGAGATTGGCTACCGTGATATTGTCAAATCCATGACTGGATTCATCTTTAGGCAAGAGTGTGGCAGCATCCACTTGGACGCCCACCAAATCCCGAATGGCATTTTGATATTCGGTGCGAGTCAAACGACGAATCGCTGCCAACTTCCCCATACGCGGATTGGCATCAAAGTTGTCATTCAGCAACTTGGACATCACCGATGCGGCTTCGGCATACTCTGTTTCTTGAGGCCGATCTTCGTGTTCAGGAGGTGGCATCTGCCGCGCACCGATTCGACGCAGAATTTTTTCTAGCAAATCAGCGTGCGATGGGTCCTCCGCTAACGCCTCAGAAGTAAAAACGGCGTCTTCTAGATCCAGTCCAGCTTCCACATCTGAACTATTGTGGCAATCAACACAGTGCGCTGACACAAACGTTTGAATTACTTCCTGCGGATCGTCGCACCTGCCTTCACTGGTTGCAGAAGTAAAGCTAAACAACCACGCGAGTGCGAAAACAAAAACGACTTGTATCTGAATGGACAACAAACGCATTCAACTTTCAGCAAAACGATGATGATGGACCTGTCTCTATCCTACCACGCCAGATCAAGCTTTGCCTCTGCGTCTTGACGGCTACGAATTCACAACATTGGTAGGATTGCCATTGAGATAGGCTTCCAAGTTCTCGACGGTCGTATTCATCAGTCTTTCTCGCGCCTCTTTCGATGCCCAAGCAATATGAGGCGTCATGATGCAGTTCTTGGCGGTCAGCAAGGGATTGTCGGCTAAAATTGGTTCCTTGGAGGCCACATCAATCGCGGCAGCAGCCACTTTTCCAGTTTCTAAGGCGTCTTTCAAATCTTGCTCAACGATCAGGGGCCCACGCGCAGTATTGATGATCATCACGCCATCTCTCATCTTGGCAATATTCGACTGATTGATAATGCCTTGCGTCTCGTCGGTGAGCGGGCAATGCAGACTAATGATGTCAGACTTCGCCAACACATCCTCAAGACTAGCGTACTGGCAGGTATCACTGACCATGTCAGGATTTTGACTTCTGTTGAATGCCAACACATTCAATCCAAACGCTTGCGCGATTTTCGCGGTAGCTTGTCCAATTCGTCCAAAACCGATGAAGCCAATGGTCTTTCCCGAGAGCTCGATGAGCGGATATTTCCAGAAACAGAAATCTGGACAGCTTGCCCACTCTCCATTTTTGACTGCCACGTCGTGGTCACCTATTCGGTGGCACATCTCCAACAGCAACGCAAGCGTAAACTGCGCGACGGCATCGGTGCCGTAAGTAGGGACATTCGTCACCACAACACCGAACTCTTTGGCGCAGTCAACATCGACAACGTTAAAACCCGTTGCCAAAACACCGATGTACTTAACGCTCGAAACTTTGCTCAAAACCTCTCGAGGAAGCGGAGTCTTGTTCGTGTAGACGATCTCAGCATCACCAATCGCTTCAATGACTGCTTCGGGTAAATGATCCACCCGATCATGCACCGTCACATCACCCAGTTTCTTCAATCCGTCCCAATCCAAATCACCTGGATTGAGTGTGTATCCATCGAGAACAACTATTTTCATTCGTTTTAGTTCCTGCTAGGCCCTACCTCGGGCTGGCATGGCCCGAAATACGCGCACATGAAACAGCCGGTCACAATCCGCTTTGATACCCGTTACTACTTCCCTGCGGCTGACCTGATCAGGCCTCGGAAGTCGTCGCTCATTTCGAACTTGCCACTTGGTTGATTTATTTCCATCAACACGGCCGACCGTTGAAGTTGATTCCTCTGATCGATCACGTCAGGATCTTTCATAATCAAACCACCCGTTAGTTTGCCGCCAAAATTACCCAAATACAATCCTGCCCAATGCGTTGGCTGAGGCTTCAAACCAAAATGGAGGGTGGCCAATTCTAACAACCGAGCTGGATCGCCCACCCAGCCACGAAAGGTAATGCGTTGGAGGCGGTGGTTGGTATCGAAGTAGTAAGTTTGCGAACCGTGCAGATCCCACGAATTGGTTCCCGTCACCATTGCAGTTCTCAAACCGTGCAAACCGGCGTCGGCTGGCACGGTGGAGATGCGTTTGAATCGCTGCTTGACCCACGACTCACTGATATCGAACCGGAAGACTTCACGAAAATCGTTGACCGGCACAAACGACAGTGGCTTGGCAGTCAAATCTGGACCGGCTGCTGTTCCCCGATAGACAGTCGTTTCGGCCTTACCAAAATCAGGCGTCATTCCTGTGATGTCAGGCGTGCCAGAGAATGCCACCGGAGACGCCAATACGGGAGTAGCCATTGGTGGCGTTGTCGCAGCAGGAACAGCCAAAGGAGAATTAGTGATGCCCCAAGCATCCGCGGCGGTGATCGTTTTTTGACTTGGCAGCGCAGCTTTGGAAACAGGCGCGATGTTTTCCGGCGGCTGGTTTGCTGGGGTTCGCAACGCCGGCAGTGAAAACGGCCTCGCAGTCTTAGAAGACGGACCAGCAACTTGCTGCACCGACGACACCGCGCGAGTTGATGCTGGATTTGCCGGCGGGTTTGAGTGAAAGATAGATTGAGGTTGCACAGTTCCGCCGTAAATCTGTGACTGCCCAGACTGGACCGGCCGCCCAGACTGTCCTCGGACCTGTTGATCGTCAGGAGCCTCAGCTCCTTGCGACCACGCCAAACCGTTTTGCGCGTTGGGGGCGCGCGGCGGGGACGTACTCTTCTGGTAGATCAGTGGAATTGCGATCACGCTGGCAATAAACGCAGGAAGCAAGATCGATTTGTACATAGTGGGGCTCTGATTCAGTTCTACTTTGAAAGAAGGGAGACAGCGTCAAACGCATCGAAGATTCGACGTTTTGACCTAGTACGCCTTATTCCTAAATCGACTTAAGCCCTGAGAAAACTGATCAATAGCTATTGTGATGGCCCGACCCGAGCCAGCGACGCCACCGGACTATTCGGAAAAATTCTCTTTCACCCAGTCAAAATCGACGCCCAGCAATGCCGCGACATAAACGTCGGGATCATCATAGTCCTTACGTCTGACATCACAGATGTAGCCTAGTTCCTCGATCTGCGTTTCCGCTCTCTCAGTTGGTAACTTTCGCCTAACCTGTTTCAGAAATGTGACGAAATCCTCGGTCGTAAGGGCCTCCTCGAAACTCTCGTAGCGCTTGAGCATATGGCCGCGGTTGTTCTGTAGGATCAATTGGTGGCAAAACGATGCGATCTCTTTCATTTGCATCATCGACGCGCAAACTCCCGCCATCACCAGAGCACGATCGCGGTCCTGCATCATGAGGCGTGACTTGAAGGCTTGGGCCAGTTTTGCGAATATTACCAATTCGCGTGACGGGTCGATAAACATACTCAGCGGCCGATTTCATCGTAATAAATGATTCAAAGTACCAGTGTCTAAATGATACACATATCCTGACCTTCGAGAACAGGAAACGAGGCATTTATCCAATGGTATTAACGCCCAAACGTGTTTACGATGCGATACATGGATTCTACCGTACGAGATGACTATCTTTGGCTAACGTCAGAGAGCGCGCGACCGGTTCTCAACCAGGCGGAAGAAGATTTCCGGGACAAGGTCAACGCGCTCACCATCAACAAGCGCCTAAGAAAATCGATCTCACCAACTAGAGCGGCTATCGTCATCGAGCAGGTGCTTCTGCGATCACGCGCCAAGGTAAAATTCGATCGCGCAAGCGAGCTTTTTTTCACGCGCAAGTCACTCGAACAAGCGACCAGCGAGCGGATCGCGCGCCACAAAGCCAATCGTTTCGCTCACCTTCCATCGGTAGCCGACATTTGCTGCGGGATTGGCGGCGACTTGATCGCTTTGGCAAAACGAGAGATGTCGAATTCGGTCATTCCAGAAACCGTTGGAATCGACATGGATGAGTTGACGGCTTTGTTTGCCGGCAAAAACATAGAAGTGCTAGGGCTTGAACATGCGGTTGTCACTCAGACTTCTTTTGAAGATGTCTCACTCGAACGTTTTGATGGCATCCACATTGATCCTGATCGTCGTGTTAAAAACCGGACGGTGCGTGGGGATTTTTTTCAGCCGTCACTATCTGAAATTCGTCAACGTGTGAGTCAGGAGCAAAGCCTTGCGATCAAAGTCGCCCCTGCCACTCCGCATCACCGCAGCACTCCCGCTGACGCCGAAACACAATGGATTGGCGACAACAGAGAGTGCAAAGAACAAGTGATCTGGTCTGGCCCAGCGACGGAGAATCCCGGCTGCCGCACTGCGACATACGTAAGCTCACAACATAAAGCATTCCATTTCACCGCCACGGCGAAGGAACTCGCTCGCAGCCGTCCCAACCCTCCCGACGAGCTTAGCACGGCTATTTACGAACCTCACCCGACTATCCTTGCTGCCGGACTCGTCAACCCACTGGCCAGAAGACTTGGCCTGCGGCCTGTCGATGCGCATGTTGACTACCTGACCGGCATACCGTCGGAGCGATGTAAGCTGATTCGAAAATTCCGCATCGATGTCGAATTGAAACTGAATCTCAAGCTGCTCTCGAAGGAGCTACGGCAACGTAAAATCGGGCAAATCGTGGTGAAGAAGCGCGGCGTCGACAAAGCGATTTTCGACAACATTCAAGCCTTAAAGATCGCCGGCGAAAACAAAGCCACCATCATCGCCACTCGCCATAATGGAAGAAGACTAGCGTTGATCACGAACATCGAAGAAAGAAGATAGGTAGTTGACGCCGTGACTATCAATCGCTCGGCGGCCGTTTCACCAAAAAAGCCCGCAAGACCAACCTTGTTGAAGGCAAATCGATGCGGGCATTAAGTTAGCGGAAGACGTGTCCCGCACTAACTAATTTTCCTCAAGGTTTCCTTCCACTTCCTTGTCTTTGGCCTCCTTGTTCGCCGCGTTCTCAGCTTCTTTCTTTGCCGCTTTCTCGGCTTCCTTCTTCTTAACTTCTTCAGCCGCCACTTCTGCTTTCCCGGTCAATACGGCAAGCTCTTTTTCTTCGGCGGCCAATCTTTTCTCTAGATCAGCCATGTCTAGCTTAGCATTTTCAATCTGCTGTTTAAGCGAAGTGATGCGGGTCTTGGATTGCCCAATCGCAGAATCGAACATGCCTGGCTCCGGAACAAGACTGGCCTTCAAAACGTCGGCCAAAGTCATTACCGAGACCGTAACGTCAGTCTCCTCATCGTTTCGGCTGCGAGTCAATTGAAACGTATCGCCGGCCGACATACTTGACAATTTGGCGTTGAATTCGGCTACGGTGGTTGAAGCTTCGCCGTTGATTTTTGTGATAACGTCGCCCGACCGCAAACCGGCTTTCTGAGCAGGTCCGTTAGTAAACACAGACCGAACCACCGGGCTGCTGCCGTTATCATAAAGATTGGCACCGATTCTCAGTTGCTTCAGCTGCTCATCGGTAGGCTGTTGAATCGCTTGGACTGGCTGAACAACGGTACCCTGTTGAACAATACCTCCTTGGACTACTACAGGCGACTCATAGTATATCTGGGCCTCAACGGTGGCTGTGGTGGCGACAACAAGAGCGACAACAAATCCGGTGTGAATGGCAAGTTTAAGGTAGTTCATCGTCTAACTTCTTTCGTAATTGACTTATTGGTGGGCACATATGTGATTGATTGGCCCAAACGGAAGGGGCGTAAGCCGTAAAGCATAATCTTTTTTTCTCGTGGCTTCACGCGGGCTGAACAGATTTTTTTTGGCAGGTCCAAATTCTTGCGTCAAGTACTCAGACTATGATAAAAAGGGGAGCAACGGAATGCAGTGTTGATCGTTCCCAACCTCCGTGTCCCCAAAACTAGAGACATCAAAATGAATCTTCGTCTACCAACTTTTCTTCTCTTTCTATCTCTAGCTTGCGGTTCCCCCTCAGCAGCTCAAGACGCACCAGTTTTTCCTTATGGTGCGATACCGGCAACCAAACCAGATATTCCCTTGAGCAAGGCGATGGGCCGCGTCTATGACGGAACATACAAGGGAGTTGATTGCTTTCGCAATGAGCTATTCACGAACTTCAAGTACACGCCATTGAAAGGTTTTGACTATCACGGCGGCGACGGAACCGTTTCGCGACGAGATTCAACCAAGGTCGTTCGCGCTAACGGCAAGTACTACGTTTGGTATACGCATCGAGAAACGCCTACGCCACCGAACTACGATGGCGGCGCTAACGAGACGATTCCGTCGCGCGACTGGGATCTTGCAGAGATCTGGTACGCGACCAGCGATGACGGATTCACTTGGGAAGAACAGGGCGTTGCCGTCAAAAGGATGGAGAAACCCAACGCTGGCTGGCGCTCTGTCTCAACCCCCGACATTCTGTTCTGGAAAGGCAAGTACTACCTCTATTACCAAGCCTACCTACACATGCCCGGCAGTAGAACTGCCAGCGGCACCAATGGCGACGACTGCCCCGTCTCTGTCTCTTGGGCCGATTCGCCAGACGGACCGTGGACTCCGTCCAACAAGATCGTTGTCGAAAACGGTCCGCCGGGATCATGGGATCAGTACGTTATCCATGACCCCTATCCGATTGTCTTCAATGGAAAAATCTATCTGTACTACAAAGGCGAAATGGGAGGCACGCCACCAGTCCGTGCTCAGGGCCTCGCCATCGCCGATGATCCTATGGGACCTTTCAAAAAGCATCCACTCAACCCGGTGATCAATTCAGGCCACGAGACGTCTCTGTTTCCCTTCAAGACTGGCTTGGCAGCACTCGTCAGCCGCCATGGACTTGAGCACAACACGATTCAGTATTCTCCTGACGGCGTGAATTTCGAGATCGCGGCGATCACGGGGCTGATGCCGATCGCGCCAGGCGCATTTGTGCCCGACGCTTTCTTAGGAAACAAAGATGGACGGGGGATCACTTGGGGGTTGTGTCACTTTCGCAACATCAAACGAGCCGAAGGCAAAAGCCACAGTATGCTGGCACGGTTCGACTGCGATCTGAGTCTCGATGTGCATGATTTGGAAATGAAGGAGTCGGACATCTTCAACAACCCAGAGATCAACTTCAAGTTCGGCCTCACAGAAGCTCAGCGCAAGCGCATCGAAGAGGCCAACAAAAACATCAAGTAAAGAACGTCTTGCCGCGTACAATGCGGAGACACGTATTGACCCAATTTCCTTTTGCCCTCACCCCCAAAAAATTATCATGTCACGAATTCTAGTGGTCACTTTTGCGCTCATCAGCCTCACTCTGCTATCAACAGCCTCTTCAGATGCCCAAGAAAAGGCAACAAACGCCCGTATCGGCGTGATGGAAACGGCGTTCAATAAGCGTGGTGATGTGAAGAGTTTTGCCATCGCGAAAGCGGCGGGTTACACCGCCATGCAAATGCATTCGGGAATGCCAACGGGGATGAAAAAGAAAGATCACGATCAATCAGCAGGTCTTCCGATCGGCGACGATCCGGCAATTCTCGAATCATGGATTGCTGCATCAGAAAAGCATGGTGTCGAGATTATTTCTCTTTGCGCTGGCAGCTTGAATAAGTGCCAAATTTGGGATCGCGACCGACAACTGGCGATGAGAATTGCCAAACAAACTATCGACGGTTGTGAGAAAGTTGGCTCGAACGTCATGCTGTTTCCCTTCTTCGGCCCCTCCAATTTTCAGAAAAACGATGCGGCGTTGGAAGGAGTGGCTCAGTTCATGCGTGAACTACTGCCCTATGCGCAGAAGAAAAATGTTGTCATTGGAATCGAAGCCCCCATCACCACCGTGCGTGTGATGGAACTGTTAGAGAAACTGAACTACCCAGAACATTTAAAAGTTTACTATGACACAGGCAACTTGTTTCCCAAGGAAGACATTTACGAGACAATTCGCAAATACGGTAAAGAACACTTTTGCGAAGTGCACATCAAAGCCTCCAAATCCGCCATCGCCGGGGAAGGGCAGATCGATCTGGCGAAACTTGCCGCTGCCCTTGACGAAGTCGACTACGACCAGTGGCTTGTCTACGAAGCCAATGGAAAAGGTAAAAAGCCTGTCGAGAATCGACTGGCTATTGAAGAGCTTGTGAGGTTGAGAGGAAATGCTGCTGCCGATAACTAACCGAACTTTACAGTCGCTTAGGATTAACCGGGGAGGTAGGCGTCTTGCCGGATGCTTTGGCACGCAACAACGGACGCAGTCGGTTCATCACATCAATCGACTGGGCATCTGGATCAATCGCCAGATTGTTGAACTCGCCGGGATCAGTTTGGTGATCGTAGAGCTCGGATCCGTGTTTGCCTTCTGCCCATTCGGTAAATCGAAATCGTTTCGTACGAATGCTGCATCCCATTACAGGCTCCGCCAGTCGGCTGTCGGCCGGGCGCAGGATTTGAGTAACCGCGTGGCCGTCCCAATCAGCAATTGGATCTTCCAGCAACGGACGTAGCGTACGTCCCTCAAGCCCATCAGGCGATTCAATTCCAGCAAGGTCAGTAACTGTTGGGTAGATATCTACGAACTCGACGACGGCTTCCAATGGTCCGCTTCCGTAAGCACTACCATTGTTCTGTGGACGAATGATCAAAGGAGCTCTCGCTCCCTGCTCGAACAAGGTTCGCTTTTGCCAGACACCGTTGTGATCGCCAAGGTGATATCCATGGTCACTCCAAAACACGACGATCGTTTCGTCGGCGATCCCTAGTTCGTCAAGTGCCTTCAACAGTCTGCCAACCTGATCATCGATCATTGACACGCAAGCGTAATAGGCCTGTGTTGCTTTGAGCAGCGTCGACTCATCCAAGTTATAGTTCGGTACGGGACAATTCTGAGCAAACGCAGCGGTAGGGATGTCGTCTCGGTCTCCCGTGGGAGCAAAGGGTAACCGCAGTCCTTCGGTGGGGTACATATCAAAATACTTTTTCGGCGCAACGTACGGCGTGTGCGGGCGAAAGAAACCAACGCCAAGAAAGAACGGCTCGTCTTTCTTCTCCTTCATGATCTTGATAGCTTCGGTAGCAATCATCCCGTCTGTTTGATCTTCGTCGGTTCCATCTGCCGCCAGCCAGCTCAACGCCCCGCTGATCTTTCGATGAGGTTCAGCATTGAAGACCAGCGCTTCATCTGTCTTGTCGCGTCCTTTAGGATTGACAGTTCGATTCCACGTTGGCGGATCATCAAATCCTTCGGTGCCAATTGACGCAGGGACGTTGTAGTGAAATATTTTACCGACCCGCGCCGAAAAGTATCCAGCATTTTGAAAGGCTTGCCCAAGCGTCACCGCATTGGGGACAGTATCGCGAAAATGGGCGTCTAAATCGTAGACTTTGATCGTATCTGGTCTCAACCCCGTCATCACCGACGCCCGCGTAGGATTACAAAGCGGCAGCTGGTTGTAGGCACGTCGAAAACAAATTCCTGTCGACGCCAACCGATCAACATTCGGGGTTTTGGCAACCAAATCACCGTAGCAACCAAGCTGACAGCCCAAGTCGTCGACCGCAATAAAGAGAACGTTCGGTTTCTCCGCGCGCTGACCAAATGAAACTGGCGTTGCGATCACGGCCGCCAATAGTGCAATAACCCAAGAAAGAACTCGTGACCGATAGAAATCTGGTTGCCGCACTTCTGCTCCTTGCATTTTCTGTCGTCGACACGGTAGAAAAGTTCCTTATCGGTTTACTTCCGCGCCCACAATTGAGATATCCACACCCAGAACCGGCTGATCATTCTCCCAGAAACCACGTCCTCGGTCAGCGTCGGGCGTTCGTCTGAAAAATTGTACCATAGCGCGTCGAAGTAAGGCTTGCTTGATTCGGCCAGTACGCCGTATACGCCATCGCTTTCAATTTTGACCAACCCTTGTCGGTAGTGATCAAAGAGGTGCTGGTCTAGCAGGTTCCCAGTCACACGCACCGTCGTTAGCGCGCCCTTAGTCGCCGTAGAAACCTGATTCAAACTGTATACTGTAAGCGTACTGGAAATTTCAAACAGCGACGCATCATTTTGATGGGCCATCTCATGCATGTCCTCCCACAAACGGTGAAGTTCGGACTGTGGCAAAACTTTTGTGGGATCAATTTTCGCCAGCTGCTCCTGCGTGTCGGCGATCGTCTCCCGCAAGCCTTCCACACTCAGCGGTGGCGTGTCCAAGTTAGCTGTCGTTTGGGCCGAAGCCGCGCTGATCACCTCCAACAATTCCGCTGTGCTACTGATCGTGGACTCTTCCCCAATCACTCCCTCTTTCTTTAGCTCAACAGCCAGTTCTTCTAAATACGCTTGCGAGCCATACGCCAGATCACTGACGATCGCCAAAACGGTCAACGGTGACAAGTGGAACGTCGCCATCCCAGCCAAATCAATAAACGTGCCCACCGTTTTCTTCGCGACGTATTCAGCCACGTCTTCTTCGGCGACCTTTCTGGCGACCTCTGTCGCAGGCTCATCGTTATCGCTCGCCGCAGGATCATTCATGGGCAGCCTGACACCTCCCACGTCCTTATTGAGCATGTCAAGCATCTCTTGAACGAATTTGCTGTACGTCGTCGAATCACGAAATGCTTGCGGGACTAGCAAAGCAGCAGATTCATTGATCGCACCGCCAACGAGCGCGGCGGTTCCGCGCACGGCGCGCTCTGGCAGTGACAATCCATACATCAAGTAGCGATGGACCTGCTCAATTCCCGGATCGCCATGCGTTTGCTTGGAAGTCTGATCTGATTCGCACGAATGATGAAACTGCATTGTGAGTTGGTTCTACTTTTAAAAGGTCTCGGAAGAAAAATCGGCAACTTGATTAGACTCCATTCGTTACGGCTGACCAATTATTGGCAACTTTTGCATTCTCGTAACTAGACCTTTGGGATTTTCTAATCTGTTATTGTTTCAAGCCACGCATACGGTGAAGAGGTATCTACGGCATGCCTAACACTAAACCGGGCGATATGCCCCTCAGCCAAACTACCAAACGATTGATCAAGCCCAAGCGCAATAGCGCCGCCCGTCGTTCCCATTCTCAGAATTGTCTCAGGAGCGACTTCTGGATGTCGCCCGCGAATCTCGGCCAGTTCCCGCCCAAGGTCAAGATCCGGATTGGAAGCGCGAGAGTCTGTTCCGACAGCAACGTTAATCCCACGCTCCAACATTTCCTTCAGCGGATAGCGTGCGTGATCAAAATACGCATGTGTTCTTGGACAAAAAACGATCGACATTCTCTCACGGTTTGCCGCAACGAAATCTAGTTCACTGGCATTCAAATAGTTTCCGTGAACGACCAAAGACGATTCACAATCAGACAATTTTTCGAGGATCGCCAGAATTGATTCATAGTTGCCGTAGGCCTCCGCCCTCCACACCCCCATGGTTTTGAGCATCTCGAGAAACGGGCCTGTTTTCTTCTCAACGAACTCACGTTCGGCCAGCGTCTCGGCGACATGCATCGCGA
>CAZDBE010000109.1:0-16666 GCA_964503675.1 uncultured Pirellulaceae bacterium
GCCGAATTTTTCGAGGATGTCACTATCAGGCATGATGCTGATAGTCATCACATTTGTTGTTAAGATGTACCACGGACTATGAGTATCATTTCACAGATAGGAACTCTTGATGCCGAAAATACTAAACGCTGAAGGTCAACTTCTAGTGGAATTGCCCGGCGATTCGTTCGTCGGCGCGATGTTGGCCAGCCAATATTTGAAAGGGGCCCAATTGGTAGGGCTCGATCTATCAGGCGCCAACTTTGATGACGCAAATTTAGAGGGTGCTAATCTCTCGTCCGCAAACCTCAGTAATGCAACTCTGACCAAAGCGAATCTTTCTGGCTCAAACTTGCAGGATGTTACTGCGGTCGCGGCAGTGTTCGACTTGGCTGACTTGGACTCAGCAAGTGCGATGGATGCCAATTTTGTTGAAGCGTCGTTCAGCGAATCGAGGTGCACAAATGC
This sequence comes from uncultured Pirellulaceae bacterium, assembly GCA_964503675.1. GTDB lineage: Bacteria > Planctomycetota > Planctomycetia > Pirellulales > Pirellulaceae > Mariniblastus. The sequence goes on from CAZDBE010000109.1 coordinate 448, forward strand.
GTTGTTTTGCAAGTCAGACTTTTCCTCAGCAACCTTGAATTCAACTGATTTCTCAAACAGCTCACTGAAGGCAGCCGAATTCAACAACTCCAAGCTCACAGAAGTGTTGATTTCTGGCGCTGACGTTCGCGGAATTGACTTTTCAAAGATTGAGAATGTGGAAGATTATGTAGATCAAGGCACCGAGGGCGAACATTTGGTGGTTCACAAGAATAAATTTGTCGTGTCAGGGCAGACCAGCGAAGGTAAGTGCGAACGGCGTTTTCCTTACTCTGTTTCTAGCCTTGGATTTGACGGATTTCGTTTCGGGAATTGGAAGTATCCAATTTTTGATTCATCAACGAATTGGGGCTTTGACTTCCCGCAACCTTGCGACAAGCCCTGGAGATTGCTTTGTATGCCAATCTTAATCGCAATAATTTGTGTGCTCGTTGCATGGGTTTTTCAACTTGGACATATGTGGTGGATCGGGGCTGTTTCGTTAGTAGGCTTGCTTGCTTTCCATTGGTTCGCATGGGTTGTGCTTTGTCGGCATATCCGAAACGAGCCGTGGGAATATTTCAGTTGGACGGAATCCAAAGGTAGTCCAGTTTATGACTTGCGTCTCGAATCCGTTTGTAGATTGGTCTTCGATGGATTGACGGGACGAAAATAACTCGACCAATAAAACTCAATTACACAGCATGCCACTCATCGAGTGGCTTTTTTTACGCGCTTAATTAAAAAAAGGAATTCGCCTATGAGCACTACGCTTGAACCTGAGTCGCGAGTCGATTCGGAAACTATCGGAAGAACAACCAGCATATCAACTGAGCGAATCCGGCAAGACTTCGCGGCTTGTCGTGTGAAGTTCAAATGGCTGGGGACTTCAAAGACACTATCGTCTGAGCAGAAGTCTCAAGCCGCAGAGTCTTTCGGCGCTGACGGGAACTCGATCTCTGCGGGGAAGAAGCTGATCGACACGAAGCACGATGCGTATAGGGCTTTGACTTCAATCAAGTCTCAGATCACTCGTTATTGGAAAGACAATTCGCTGGCCTATCCCGAGTCTGGAATTCGGTTGATTCGCCAGGATCGAATCGACGAGTTCAACGCGACGCTTGAAGACTATCGTGAACAGATTGAAGCTGGTGTGCGAATGCTTGCCGATCACTTCGATCAAATCAAAACTGCTGCAAGTGAGCGGCTTGGCGATCTTTTCGACTCAAGCGACTACCCAAGTTCGATTTTTGATGAGTTCGCGGTTGAATGGGATTTTCCAGAAGTTGATCCGCCTCCGTACTTGCTTCGCCTAAGCCCCGATCTTTATCGTGAGCAAGCCCAGCGAGTATCTCAACGGTTTGAACGAGCTGTTGAATTGGCTGAGCAAGCCTTCATTGAAGAGCTTGCACGTTTGGTGAATCACTTGTCTGAGCGGTTGGCTGGCGATGACGACGGTCGCCCTAAAGTCTTTCGCGATTCGGCGGTCAGCAACCTTGGCGAATTCTTTGGTCGCTTTCGCGAGCTCAATGTTGGTTCCAATGAGCAACTGGATCAATTAGTAGATCGCTGCGAACAGTTGATGTCTGGCGTCCAGCCACAGGGGTTGCGCGACAACGACTCACTGAGACGTAGTTTGTCTACCAACCTCGCAACTGTCCAGAATTCGCTTGATCAACTTTTGGTTGACCAACCGCGACGACGAATCCTTCGTCGCTCGCCTCAGTCAGGTGGTGAGTGATGGAGATCGTTATTCACTCGGATGGGGTGGTCAACTGTGTTTATGGAGAAGCGATTCAACTGGGGCAACTTGGCCAAGCCAAGATCCGGCGTGCGTCTCATGTTGAACCAAATGAAGATGGGCAGTGGGTCGCCGACTTAAGTCCAGTGCAAGGGCCACAGCTTGGCCCATATCAAAACAGAACGTCGGCCTTGAAAGCTGAAACGGGCTGGTTGCGAAACAACTGGCTGGCGAAGCCTTCGTCGTCAGCCTCTCACGACATCAATTGACTTCGCTTCGCATCGTGCGGAGCGGTCTTGTTTTTTAACTCGACCGCCCCGAGCTGGGTGGTCGTTCTTTTTAGGAGAATAACGATGACTCAAAGCGAACTTGAATTGGCGGTGGCGGAAGCGACCGGCGAAGATGTTTGCGACATTAACCAACGCGGATTCAGTTTGATTGACGGCCCGATCTACGACCTCGAACGACTCCATTTTGATGCTCCACCTCGGATTGTCGACTGGGATTCTTCGATACTAGGCGCCACGATGACATTGGTTGATGTCGTCTGAGATATCGCGTTTTGTTCTTTTCTACATTTTGTCCAACCGAATTCTCCAAGTTTCCCTGCCAAGTTTGGCGGGGAAGCTTGGTTTTCTCTTAGCTATCAATGATACAAAGCAAATTGTTTGGCATGCGCGGCAGCATTAGCGCGCTTGCTCTGTAGCTTGTTGAATCCGACAGGTGCGCGAAGCTTTGTTCCTTTTGAAATCGCTAGATCGTACTTAGGATCCTTGTGAGGTTCTATATCAGCAAGTGGTGAAGCGATTTACAATCGCTCTTCCAAATTTGGTTGCAGGCCAAATCATTGCGCGATGGGGCAATGCGTTCCGACCCAAATTCCTAGCGGCCATTCATTCGTATTCAGAAAAAAGTTCGCAGGCCCCAGCACTGGCCCAAGGAATCAGAGAAGCAATTGACCGGTTTTAGGCTGGATGAAGCTGGACGCTCAAATGGACTGTCTATCCGTTTGGTAGTGAAGCGGTCGATATTGGACTTGAAAAACCTGGACTAGAGCTAAGTTTGGGTTGAAGTTTTTAACTGGGCATCTCGATTTTCTGTCTTGGCTTCATTTGTTGCCAAAGACTCTTTCAAAAGAAGTCAGCAATGCCTCAAGTCTTTCTTGCCAATTGGGTTGGCGCTTTGAATATTCCATTTTGGTAATGCTTCGTTGAGGCGCATGCAGTGCTCGGTAAGCCACTTTGCGGCATCTATGCCGCTCGGGCGGACCATCTTCAAGATCGTGATCAAAACAAACTGCATCATGAAGTGGATTATCTTCCAACTACGCCACGAAATCTAAATATGCTTTGACCCACACGACGCTTGGTGCCTCAACCTCTCCGGGGTCTCTCTCATCATCGATCCGAATAAGGACCTTTTTGTAACTTCATCATTTACGCCTTTGAGTAAAGTTTTGTTGAATCATTATTGACTTGAAACTCCTTACTTGTTTCTTCTCTTTGCCCTCTATTTCTTCTTGATCATTCGTCATCATCGGGCTCATTGCGAGACTGAAATCCGCTTGGTCAGAATCAATCTTTGTCAAAAGAAACTCCTAAATTCTACGAACTTGAAAATCTTGGTGTTCCAATTTGGAGTAAAACAAAGCTGCACCAAAATGTTGAAAAAAGGTAAGTACAAACGCAGGAAAAAGAATCCACTGATAGTTTGGGAAAAAAAGAACGACTAGCACTTGGGCAAGGCCTGTGTTGAACATGGCTGCCGAATAGACACTACCAATTTTGGTTGCCCGTGAAGCTTGAAGTCGCCTCGCGACCCGGTGGGCTATTACATACCCGATGAAGCATAAAAGCAGCGTTGAGAGCGCTCCCGCTATCAACGGCATCAATGAAGGACTTTTGATAATCTGAGGCAAAGCGGATGATGCATTTATGTAGTTTAGTATCAATATCAGGATCCCATTCGTGCTGCGAATCACGGATGGGCACATCTTTGCAGTGAATTTAGAACGCCCGCAAAAACTTCCAATCAGCAGTCCAGGGAACACGAAGTACAGATAGAGTGAATATAGTGTGTACGCGGTTGGGTTAGTGAAAACGCATCCAAATTTTGGCTGCAATTGACCGTAGAAACACAGAAATCCCACTAAACCAAGTCCGGAAAGAAGCGTTGTTCCAAATACCGATGTTAACGCGACCAACGATTCGCCATTTGACTTTGCCGACCAGGCGATGGCAGAGAAAGCAGTGGGCATGATCAGCACCAAAGTAAGGCCAAGTCCGATCTGAGATGTCGCCGATCCAAGCAGGGACAATGTTGCAAGTATTGGTATCGCCAACACGAAAAGGAGAAGCCTGGCCACAAAAACAGACACGATACTGTTTAGCAATTGCTGTGACATCAAAGTCTTTTCATGCTTTGACCAATACACATAGGCCGAAAGCAATACGATTAGCCCTAAAAGGAGCTGCGGAATCAATGGACCTTCATTCGGGACAGACCAAGTTTTCTCAGCCAAAACACGTCCAATTTTTGGAAAACAACCCCCGGCCACATATACTGCCAGCAGTTGAACGAAGAATTTGTGGCGCAGTTTTCCCGAGTTTCGTTTCATAGCATTGGCTTGAAAAAGGTACGGTCTCTACGAAGCAACTCGGAAGTAGCCTCAGCTTCGGCCCGACAATTTTGGCAACTACTCCTCCTGAACGAGAACAACTAATCCAGAGTCAATCCAGCCATCTCCGTGCCTAACAATAATTGGCTCGTAAGCCATCTTTTGCTCATTGGCACCCGTTACTGAATCGCTGTAGCTCGAGACGAAGTTGTCAAGCAATCCAAGAGGCTGATGGGAATCTGTATTGGCAAATTGGTTGAGTCTGCGTGACCGAACGTCAAGCATGTCGCCGACCTGTTGTGATCCAATAAACTGGAATTCCTGAAGAACACCTTCACTCTGAATCTTCAGTTGGTAGCCGGGGTGATAGGCGATCAATCCAGGAGAGTTGCCAATGTTTGGTTTTGTTTTTGATTCACCAGGACGCAAATCAACAATTGAGAATTGCTGGCCACTGACAAGGCGGCGACGAACAAACGAAAGATCATCGAGATTCAGGGAAAGCCCAACGACACCAAGGATCTTATCATTCTCATTTTTTACAGGGCACGACAATGCGATCCGAATCTTGTTTTTGGATGTACTGCTGAGATACCATCGCGATAAATGTGGAGCATCGATGATGCTTCCGTTTGAGCCTTCGGAGTTGCTTGCAAAGTATGATCGATGACTAAAATTTTTGCCGAGACTTCCTAGAACTCCGTTGCAATTCTCATGGCCCGAGTGTTTTGCAATTTGGATTCCGCCCCGGCTTAGCACAAATACAGAGGCGTGAATTGGGAATGAAAGATCCCCTTCGATTCTTTTTTGAAGCCAGCCATGGATTTGAGAATCTTGCCAATCGCCGGTCGACTCAGTCGGCTGCATACACGCTGAAAGTTCCTTAGAGTCTGCTATCTCTTTGGACAAGTCTTCGAGCGCATCGAGTCGAAAACGGAATTCATCTGCCACCCTGTCCGAAGCAACACCTGCTGCAAACAACAGCCCGTTCTTTTTGGCAATCCGTTGTGAATTATTTGCCAATGTGAGTAGCCAGATCGCGGCGATGAGGCTTGCGAGAAAGAGAGTGGATCCAATAACTGCAATGCGTGCCAGGGTGTCATACCGCGAAAAACTCCTCACAAACCAATCTTTTGCATTGTCGTTATGGACGGACACTGGATCAAATCCGATCCAAGCCTCTACATCGTCCGCCAATTGTTCGATACGGTGATAACGGTCCGACGACTTCTTTTGCACTGCCTTACTAACGATTGACACCAGCGCTGCAGGTACATTCTTGAACAACTGAGGTTTTACCTCACTGGAAGTTGGTGACCCAACAAGAATTTCGGCGAGCATCATGCCTGCGCTGAACGTATCGCAAGCTTTAGCTGGCCGGTGTCCCAACTGAAGATCAGGAGCTGCGTAACTCGGCGTAATGCGTCCCTGGTGAACGCTATGCCCCTTGACTCGTGGGTTGAGAGAAACAGCCTCCCCCCAATCAAGCAACACCGTTTCTCCATACGTTCCAACGCTGACATTCTGCGGTTTCACATCGCAATGGACGACCCCCTGGTCATGTACGTACTGCAGGGTTCGGCAAACCGTAACGAAGCAACGCAAAAGTCGCTTGAGTTCTTTCCGGTCAAGTGAGTCTGATTTGTGGTGTTCGACAATTAGCTCTGAGAGAGGTTTGCCTTCAATTAGCCGCATGGTGTAGCAAGGAAGTCCGTCTTCGGTTGTTCCGATTCCATACAATTGCGTAATTCCAGGGTGGTTTAATTGAGCGGTTAGTATTGCTTCCATCTTGAACCGTTTTTGCTCCGCCTCGCTGACGTGAACCTTTAGTCCAGTTTTGACTGCAACACGACGCTTGAACATGCGTTCCTTCGCAGTGTAAATGAGCCCGGTTCCACCGCGATTAAACTCGCGTTCAATTGTCAATTCAGATTCAACGTGAACCGACATTCCTGATTCCAACTCGCAGAAATGGTCTGCCAGTGCTTCCTCAATATCGAGGTCACTGTAGTTGAATTCGAGAAATTGAGAATCAAACGCCTTGAGCTTGTTGATTTGTTCGTCAGCTTTCTTGAGCGATTGGGGCTTAATCTTGACCAACTTGGCGAGATTTGGACGGTATTCCAAAACATCACTGGCCGTCAAACATTCGTGACCTGACTCGCAAAGCGTTTCCCAAGCTTCAAGGATCTGTTCAGCAAGTTCAAAAGTTGCAGGAGTATTCATTGATCTACTTCCTAAATAGTCTTAACCAACAACCTGTGGATCCTCTGGCAACACTTCCGAAAGAATTAGCTTGGCTTTGGTCCAACGATTGCGAAGCACCTTTCGCGAGATTGCGAGAACGTTTGCCGATTCTTCCTGCGTAAAGCCTTGATAGAACATCAAGTCAACGACGAGACGCAGTTCTTCGGGCAATTGATCGGCACATTGGTGAAACTCGGTCCAAAGCTGAATCTTCGATGGATCGTATGTTTGCTGCTGGACTTCGATGTCCAAAGCATCACACGGGCCATACAGCTTGTCTCGACTCGGACGCGATTCATCGGCGGCATCGACACGTCCGAGAAAGTACCTCAATTGGTCGACCAAATGATTGCGGATGTCACGCGAAACAATGGCAAAAAACTCCTGTGCACACGACGGTGGATTACTCTTGATCTTCTTGAGCATCTTTAAAAGGACATCGTGAAGGATATCCTGTGTGTCGTTGTATTTCTTTGCCGTCGGAAAGTGGCGGAGCTGCCGACTGGCAAAGACTCGAAACCTTTCGTAACTGTGTTCGACTAATCGTTCCAAAACAGAGTGATCTCCAGAGTTTAGGTGATTGAGACAGTCATCGACGAGTGCAATCGTATTTGAAGTGTTCATGGATTTCCTTTTTTGGCTGATCGCGTGTTAGCAAGGTAAGCACAGATGGGCAAAGCATTGAAAATCCATCAGGGAAAACTCCTGACAAGTAGAATCAGTAAGTGGAATGGAAAAAGCACGTTGACAAGTGCCAACGTGCTTTCAAGTAGACTAATGAAAATAGAGCTATGGCTATTTCGCGCAGACTAAAACTTTGGTTCCTTCCACAGTGTACCTAAGCCCCAACCGGTCAAGGCATTTGCCAAGAACTTCTGAATTGGTTGCGCGTGTCGACGACCAGGTATCGATATACTCCCATCCCGTAATTCCAAGACCCCTGAAGTCACAATCGATCTCAAGCCCTGTCTGCCCGCCGAGCAATTGAAGGTAGGTTGAAAGCGGCATTGGGCCACTCATGACTGAAGCTCCGTTGAGCTGATGAAGGACGAGCAATTTTTTTAAACTTCTGCCTTCATAGACTCCTTCCTGCACATCTTTCTTGATCGCTGCGCTTTGGCCTCTTTGGCAGATAGCGTAGCCTAGATCGGTATCAACTAACTCCAGTTTGCAATTGTTCAGAATCATGGGAATAACCGTCTCGGCGAGATTGCCTTGCCCTGTGACATTCAGGCTGATTGGCTTGCCTTTTGCTATTAATCGGGAGCTTGCATCGTCGATCAAAAGATCAGAATCCCAATTCCTCACGACCTGCCACAGAACAACGCCAGGACTTGAATTGGTTGTCGAGAATGAAGCGGAAGAGTCGGAATTCCAATATGTCTTGGATACTAAAGGTAAACGTGTTGATGGAGGAAATCCAAGATTCAATTTTCCCCATGAGTTATCTTGTCGCCGATATTGTGTTGCGGGCCAAGTCGAACGAAACGGGGGGGTGCATCCGCCCCAGAAAGATGTCGAAGAGCGACTATTGTCAAAGCCAAGTCTTCGATCAATCTGCTTTTCAAGCGTATTGACCTTGTCGAGCCCCGTTCCCCAGGAATGGGAATAAGAATAGGACTGTGCAAAAATGGAAGCAGAAAGCAGTGGAAGAATTGCGATAGCTATTGTTAAGCGGAACATGTCAGAATCTCCATATGTAAATGAATGTGTAGCAAGAAAAGAACTCGCGTCGAAGTAGACGCGAGTTCCTAGTTCGAATCGGCCTAGTAGCGGCGAAAACCACTTCCATTGTTCCATCCGCCGCCGAAAGGGTCGTTTCGGAAGGTATGACTTCCAAAAGTAGATCCAAACGGGGTTTGCCCCAACGTTGACGCGGAGTTACTGACGTTTCCACGCCACGCTGACTTGTCCCACGTTTGATTACTGTAGGGCGTGTTGTTGAAGCCTCGATTATTGATCCGAGAGAAGTTACTGCTGTTGTTAATCGAGTTGTTTACCCAGCCACCTCCCGGAGTCATTTGTGTATTGGTGGCATAGCGATTCTGGCCTCCAGTACTAGTTGAGAGGTTGAAGGCCCCGTGGCCTTGCGGGCCATGATGTGATCCTGAAACGCTGCGGTTGTTCTTCCACGCCGAGTCGCCTGAAGTCCAGCTTCCGCCGGGCCCGAAGCCGTAGCTGTTGTTGAAGCTATATGAATTGCTTCGCGAGATGTTGATTTGCTGCGCTTGTTGTGCGAAAGCATCTGCATGTGAAACGATAGTAACAGCCAATGCAGCGACGAGTGTGATGACCTTCTTCATGATTGTTCTCCAGGTAGTTGTTTTGAATCTGGGTTGTTGGATACGAATGGTTTTCCTGATTGACAACCATCAAGAAAAATCTTGAAGTCGTTGTCATTCCTGATCTCGGAGATTCAATCAATCTTGGCCCCTGTTTCTTCTACATGTCGTGGAACACCAGTAAAGCCCACGTGCTGAGGAATAAAGACCCGAGCTACCCTTGCATCGACGTGAGAATAAGAGTTGATTCGGCAAATCCGCGAATAGGCCAGCATTCTCTAGAGAGGTCGATGAATAGTCGGTCAGCTTTCGGTGGGCCCAAAGCCTGTGTGAATTCGAGTATTGGAAAAGTTCCACATTTTTCGTGATGGATTGGATTCACAATCCCCATTTGAACTCTCACGACAAACCCAATCCCAGACTTGGAGAAAGACAATGACACATTTCATCGCGCGATCATCGGCCGCAATTATCTTGACCGCCATTTTTGGCTCGACAACCTTTGGGCAGATGTACTCAGTGACTGTCAACGGTGAGTACAAACCGCGACAAGCACCTGTTCGCAATATTGATTGGCACGGTCAAGGACAGTACCAGCAACAAAACCAGATGGTGCAGAACTACGGCTACCGTCAGCAAATGGACTATCAGTACCGCAACCAAATCAGTCACCAAAACCCGCGAGCCGCATTAGTTGGAGGGATCCTCGGCGCGATTGCCGGTGGACTGCAGAGTGGCGACGCTCAGAAAAACGCTGGTGCAGTTAACGTGCTTGGTTCACTGAGTAACACCTTTGGGCAGCTGAGCGGCCCTCAATACCAAGAGCAGAGTCGATACAGGTTTCAGCAACAGGGTTACCACAATCAAATGCAGAACCAAACCAACCGATTCAGCTACCGGGAAGGATACTCACGATAGTAAACGCTTTGATCCCAGATCTGGCCCTGTGGTTCGACCACAGCCAATTCGTTAGTTTAAAAGGAAAAGGTCATGTTTCGATTCAAATTAGTCTTGCTTCTTGTATCATTTTTTTCAGCAATATCCGCCGCAACAGCGGACGCGCAAGTCATCTTCGCAAATATGTCGAATAGCGACGTGAACATTGCCCGCCAAACGTATTACGATGGAAAACGTGGCGGAGGGAATGGGGGAAGCACACTCGCGTTCATTTCGGAACCTGGTTGGAATCACGAAGGATGGTTCATCTTGAAGCCCGGGAAAACCATGAAGATGCCAGAAGGCTACTACTACGTTTCAGATTCCTCTGGCCAAATCAGCTACAACGGCAAAAGCAGTGTCGGCTACGTCAAGCCAGAAAAATTCCACGCCTTCGTTCTCGATGCCAACGCGTACACTCGAATGTGGGGTGAACAGGTTCCTGCTGGGAAATCTGGAAGCGATCGTGTCCGACAGGGCTTCCAGCAAGTCAACTTCCAGTACTTTTCGCAGGGGCTGGTTCAGGTCTATCGTGGTACGCCCGCTTACTCGATCAAAAGCCAAAATTTCAACTATCGGCTAACCAGCAGCTCAAGATCACGTGGAACAGTCGCAACCACGATCGCAGTGCCGGGTGCTGTGGTAGGTGCTGAGATTGTTTCGCTGGGCTCGAACGAAAAGTCAAAGTATGGTCGGCCCAAAGCGGAACTGTGGGGAGATAATTCAATCCGCGTTTCTTCTTACATGCGAGGCGTCAATCATAGTTTTTTGAATCTCGGTACGCGCAGCACAACGGTTTTGAAGGGACAGGTTCGAGTGCGATACATAGGCCGATAAAGGATAGGCTTCAGAGAGTCGCTGGAGTTCTGGCGGCTCTTTTTATATAAGTACAGAGTGTTTCTTCAGTCTGTCCCAAAAATTGAAAATCAATTTTTGATAAGGAATTTGTTCTAAGGTAAAATCGCCGGTGTTCAGGCCGTATGTCACCAAGTCAAAATCCAATCTGAAATCACCCACCTTCAAAGCCAGCCATATGCAGAACGAAGATCTGACTCGAATCAACCGAATTTGTGAGCAGTTTGAATCGCATTGGAAAACAGGTGAAGCACCTCTTGTCGACAAATTCATTGGCGACACCGAAAAGCTTGATAGATCACTCTTGGAGGAAATACTGAAACTGGATGTCTTCTATCGTCTAAAAAACAACCGTGAAGTAGTCGCGGGCAACTACGCGGTTTGCGGACCAGTTGCTGTCGAAATAGCAAAAGAGATTCTTGCTTCAAAGGCTTCCGACATTACGATTCCACCCGAGTCGGGGCAGGAGAGCGACAGTACGACCGACGCCCCAAGTGGCCAAAGAACCTTACCGCGTTTCAAAAGCAACTTGAACGCGAAGTTGCAATCAAGATGATTCGAGACTCCAGGTTGGCTAGCGAACAGGAAATTTCCAGATTCCAAATCGAAGCCAAGGCGGCAGCGACGCTCGACCATCCCGGCATTGTTCCAGTCTACGAATATGGCGAACGCGATGGCTGTCACTTAATAGCGATGGGGCTTGTGGAGGGTGAAAGCCTCAGCGATCGAATTCAGCAAAAGATGGTTGACCAGGAATTGGCTGTCACATGGATGCGTCAACTTACTGAAGCCGTTCAATGCGCGCATGAACATGGCATTATTCATCGCGACTTGAAACCAGCCAATATTTTGATTGACTCCAATGATCATCTGAAAATCACGGATTTTGGATTGGCTCGACTGGAAGTAGAGTCTGGACAAACTCTTTCAGGGCAAATACTTGGCACACCTTCATACATGGCTCCCGAACAAGCGGCGGGACTCAATGACCGAATCGCTGCAACGACCGATGTTTTTTCATTGGGAATTATCTTCTTTCAACTCCTGACAGGACGACCCCCTTTTTCTGGCGCGACCGCATTGGAAACGATGAGTTCAATCCTCACGGACGACCCCAAGCCACTGAGAGAAATAAATCCGTCCGTCCCAATTGATTTACAGGCAATTTGCCTAAAGTGCTTAAACAAGGATGCCAAATCCCGTTACCAAACAGCTAAAGCACTTCAGGATGATCTATCCAGATTTGAACGCGATGAACCAGTCGTTGCTCGCCCTACAGACACGTTTCTTCGCGTTAAAAAATGGCTTAGCCAAGAGCAAAGAATCTATGACGCTGCAATGATGTTGGTTCCTGTAGCCATGATGCTAATCGTCGCCACGGTCGCAATGACACTTGAACGTCATCAGCGTCAGCAGAATCTGCGGAGCGCGTTGAATCAAGTAAAGCTATTGGTAGTTAGGTCATTGGTCGTTGGAGACGTAAAAAATGCTGAGAACCGAGCAAACTTTGAATCAGCTTTGAAGTCCTTTGAAGATCATCAGGCGGCCTATTTCTTGCAGAAAGTCCCCATTAACGCTGGTGTGTGCATTTTGGTCAGCTTGATGTGGATCGTTCTTGCCATTGCCATCCTCAAAGATCCAGGGCCCGCGCTCGTCAATTCCTGGACTTTGATTGTAGGAATTTGGCTGGCACTGATAGCCTTACCTTTCATGATTGCGGTGTTTGACGGCGCAAATGTCTGGGAGATCTATCGAAGTTTTGTACCCTCAACCCTCGTACTGCCGCTGCTGGGCGCAATGGTATCATCCACCGTGATTTTGTCGCTAGGTAATTATTCGTACTACATGAATCGCGAGAAACTTGCCTATCGCCGCTTGAGTCTTCGGGTGAAAGATTCGAGTTCTGTTGTTTGGCATTCCAGACGGTTTCACGCGGCATATGCAGCCAATGCCCTAGGCGCCATTTTGATTCTAGTTCCTTTGTTGCTCTATGTGCTTCAAGAGTTCTATTCGAGTCGTTTTGACTTGATCGATGAAAGCTGGAAGTTTTATGGGCTGTTGGGATCGACACTATTCGCGGGTTTGATTTTGGAATACGTACGTTGGAGATCGACCGTTCGACAGGTTGCTAAATCAAATGATCGATGGAAGATCGATACGGGGCTCGGTGCGGTTATTGAAAGTCGAGAAAAACCTGAGTGCTATCCAACAAGCCTATTGGAAGCCTGTTTGCTACAGATTTCGCTTGGTTGGATCGGTGGTAGAATCAAACAGCATTTTCCAAATGCCGTCTATTTTGTCATTCGAACTAGAAATAAAAGGTTGCTAATGGCACCAAAGGACCCACATGACTTTGCGAAGAAAATGGTCAAGTGAACTTCTATCCGTTCACGATTTCTGAGAGCTTCTTGCGAATGATCCTTCGATATCGCTCGATGCTTGGTGGAGCACAATCCATTTCCTTGGCTAGCTCTTCGTTGGTCATGGAACGGGTCGTTATCAACATCAATACCTGTTTTGGTTTTTCATCCAGACGCTTTACTAATTCAGAAAACAGACCACGAACATCCCCTTCAAGCCCCAGGAGCATTTCATCAAGGAAATTCTTCTCTTCAGGATTCAGGTTGACGGATTGCTCATCGAGCCAAACAGACTGGTCCTCTGAAACAGCATTGTTCTGAACAGGCGATCGCAATCCTGAGTCATCGTTTCCTCCCGCGCCATGTCCTTCATCCAAAGTTCGATTGACGTTTCTCATGGCAGCGTAGTGGTACTGCTGTCGCGTCTTGATCTTTCCCACAACGAACTTTTTTAGGAGCCCGGACAGTTCTTTTTCACCCTTGAATTCGTGCTCTCCGCGTCGAAAACGGACACAGATGGATTTGACGGCACTCAGAGCCACGTCTTCATAGTCATCGACTGGGCTTAGCTTTGGCATTTTCCACTGTGCAAAGTCAAATGCCTTCTTCAACAAATAGTTCGCAAGCTCATTGAATTCGTCCTCGTTTCCTGTGCGAGCGCCATTGATCCATTGAGATAGCTGTTCTGGACTGGGGGCAGGTTCAAGATGATCCAATTGTGTATCTCCTCATTGAAAGCGGGGTTTGAGCAACAGGCGCGTTGTGGCCAAGTGACACTATTGTGCCGTAAAAAGCGAGTCGTATCAAATTCTAAATTTTTTGTGGGGAATTTGTGATGGCTCCATTGGCCAAACACCATCTAGGACTGCAAACAATTATTGGAGCTACTGAAATGCCAGAAAACCCTTACGAATCAAATATCATTTGTTCCACACGGTCAGCAACACTGGGGCGTGCCAAGCTGGTACTTTCGAAAGTCGTCAGAAGGCTCATCAACATTTGCTTACTGTTAGTAACGTTAGTCCTGATTTACTACATCACGCCTTTGCTGTTGATTCCCTTTGCTTTGCTCGTGCCTGGGACACTAATCTTCATTATGCTTGGAACATTGATCGTGGTTTTGCTCAGTGCCGTATTCATAGTGAATGGAATCCAATTTAGCGAACGAAAACGAAGCGCCGAACGAGCAATTGCGAATTGTCCTGGCTGCCAAAGGCCAAATTCTGTTCAAACACGAAAATGCCCGCGATGTGAGAAAATTCTCGCGAAAATCGTGTCGAGATAATCTCTTGTTTGCACTACCGAAATTTGAGGTAAACAATAGTTCGGCTTGGTCAGCGCTTGGAAACGCGCCTCCTGACCGAAACATCTAAATTGCAGCCGAATCTTCGGCTCACCATTCGAAGAACCAAATCCCATGAATTCAAACGAGAACTCAGCCGACACTCGAATCAATCTCATTTGCGAGCAATTCGAAGCTCAGTGGAGGAAAGGTGACGCTCCGTCGCTAGTCGAGTATCTCGGTGACGGAAACAAGTCCCTTGGAATGCCGCTTTTGCGAGAGCTGCTTGTGCTGGATGTCTATTACCGAAAAGCAAATGGCTTCGAAGTCACGTCCGCTATCTACACAGTCCTCGGATCCAAAGCCGTCGAAATTACCGAATCACTAATTTCGGAAACCGATAAAAAGACCCAGTTACGTATCGATTCAGACTCGGAAAAGTTTGAAAAGAGATCGCCAGACCCAGAGTCCGCGAAACAAGCAGAAAAATCTGCGTGGATCGGGCCCTACAAACTTCTTCAGCAGATTGGCGAAGGAGGAATGGGAACAGTCTGGATGGCGGAACAAGAAAAACCAGTTCGCCGTCGAGTCGCCCTGAAGTTGATCAAGGGATCCATGGGCGACAAACAGGTTATCGCTCGCTTTGAAGCGGAACGGCAAGCATTGGCGATGATGGACCATCCCAACATTGCTAGAGTTCTTGATGCGGGAACGACGGAAACTGGAAACCCGTATTTTGTCATGGAGTTGGTACAAGGGATTCCAATCAACAAATATTGCGACCGCAACAAACTTACACCCAACGAAAGGCTCAAACTTTTCGTGCCTGTTTGTAAGGCAGTCCAGCACGCACATCAGAAAGGAATCCTTCATCGCGACCTCAAACCATCCAATGTACTTGTGCAGCTTTTTGAAGGCGAGCCAGTTGCAAAGGTGATTGATTTTGGTTTGGCAAAGGCGTTGGAACACACGTACAAATTGACCGACAAAACGATGTTTACTGAGTTCGGTCAAGTTGTCGGGACACTGCAATATATGTCGCCCGAGCAAGCAACCATGGATGCCATGAGTGTCGATACTCGTAGCGACATCTATTCTCTTGGCGTAATGCTGTACGAACTGCTCGCCGGAAGCACGCCCGTTGCCCACGACACTATTAAGAACAACAAACTACTAGAAGTCTTGCAGGTGATTCGCGAACTCGAACCTCCCAAACCAAGCAATCGGCTAAGTAGTTCAGGTGAAAGCAAAATGATTGGCGAACTTCGCCAAATCCAGCCCATCAAACTTCAGCAGATTCTTCGCGGAGAGCTCGATTGGATCGTGATGAAGGCGTTGGAAAAAGATCGCACTCGGCGTTATGCAACTGCAAATGATTTCGCTGCGGACATCAACAACTACCTTTCTGGAGATACGGTTGTTGCACGCCCACCGACTTTTTCATATCTGACCTTGAAAGCTATCCAGAAGAATAAAGCCGCAGTGCTGACCACGCTCGCAATTCTTGCAATGCTTTTAGCTGGACTTGCTGGAACTGGAGCAATGTACTTACGCGCCCAAAGAGAGTCTGACAAGAATCAAGAGTTGGCTGCGACCAACGGCGAGCTCGCTCGCCAAAACCAAGTCAAGGTCGACGAAACAGAGAAAGCGTTCAGACGCGAATCGGAAGCGTTGGCCAAGTCAACAGAATCGCAGAAGAAGCTTTCAGAAACTCTCGCGGCCTCTGACTTTCAAGTGGCAAGGCTCAGATGGGAAGAAGGCAAAACCGATCAAGCGGTGGAGCTATTGAGCGGCATTCCTCAAGAGCATCGAAAAATTGAATGGCACTTGCTTTGGAAAGAGATCAAGGGTGATTCGACTGTCATTCATGAACTCGCTGACAAAATTGAGTTCTCTGTCGACGGACGCTTCTTTGTCTCA
>CAZDBE010000110.1:0-15108 GCA_964503675.1 uncultured Pirellulaceae bacterium
TTCGCGCAACCCATAGCAGCATAAATCGTATTGAGCACTCAACCGTTCCAGCAATCTGCTGGGAACAATGCCGTCTTGGCCGGATTCAATTTCGCTGGCCATCAAGTAAGCACGTTTGCCGAAGGTACGGTAAACATCAAATTTGCTGTCATCGCTACTGGGGTCCGACTGACGCAGAGCCTCAGGATAGACACCGGCCCAGAACAAAGTGAAATCGCCGATGTGCTGATGAAGTTCACGTTTTGCATCCCCCAGACGGTGAGACGCCTCAACGACCATTTCGGGAACTGACAGCAGACGCTTACCACTGACACCACGCACGCGGTGCACAACATCGTTGTGAACGAAGCGAATTAACAAATCGCTCAGATAGTCGATCAATGGCGGATCGACAACGCCCAGATGAGACTGAAACGTAGATTCGGCCAAGCCCGCAAAATACCGGTGGACTGCCGAATCGGAATTTCGATTCATAAAGACCTCCCGAGGAGCCCATTGCAGTCCTCGTGACCACCTGACCCTCTAATTCAACAGTAGTTCGATACTGAGGGGGCGGTCAAGTGAATTTTTTACAATTTTCCAGACCGAACCGCATCACTCTTCGACAACATCCGCGGGCGATGGTTGTGGCGTCATACTAGTGCGGCCAAAATCAACCCGGCTGCCTTTGGTGATCTCCTGAATCGTCTGTGAGATCTCTGAATTGATTTTCGGCGCGACCTGAATATTACATGGCAACGTTACAGTAAATGTACTTCCTTTGCCCACCACGCTGGACAGTTCGATCTCGCCGCCCAGCAAAATGCACAGCTCTTTTACGATCGACAATCCCAATCCAGTGCCCGACACTTCGCGCGTCAAACTGTCATTGCCCAACGCGGAGGGACCCTGCCGAAATTTCTCAAAAATGATTTCCTGATCCGATTCGGCGATGCCCACACCCGTATCTTCGACCTCCAACTCAATCAAATCGACTTCATCATCGACGATGCGATTGGCTCGTAAGATGATGCGTCCACCCTCGGGGGTAAACTTAATCGCGTTTGAAATAAGGTTGGTTAAGATTTGGCGGAATTTGATTTTGTCTTGGAACAGCGTGGTCAGCTGTGGATCTTCGTGAAAGATTAACGCAATGCTCTTCTGGTCGGCCAGCGCCCGGACCATGTCGTACAACCGCCGCACCATCAAGCCAATCTCAAACTCGCTGGGCCGGACCTCCATTTTTCCGGCTTCCAATTTTGCCAAATCAAGAATGTCATTGATCAGATCCAGCAACAGGCGCCCCGAGTCACGGATGTTTTTGGCAAAACGAACTTGTTTTGACTCCAGCCCCTTAGCACCTTCAAGGATCTCAGAAAATCCGATGATGCTGTTCAGTGGTGTCCGCAGTTCATGGCTCATGTTGGCCAAGAATTCACTTTTCACTTGGTTGGTTTCATAAAGCTTCAAATTTAACTGCGCCTGTTCGTCAACTTTCGCATCCAAATCGTCATTAACGCCACGTAACTCGTTTTGTGTGTCCAGCAGGTGACGAACCATGCGGTTAAATGATTTTGAAAGACTTTCGAATTCATCACCGGTGAACAGTTCAGCTCGCACGTCCATTTGGCCACGACTAATTTCGTCCGAAACATCCTGCAAGTGTTTGAGCGGCTTCATCACGACGTACCGTACAATCAACCAACATGCCAACACCGAAAACACGGCGGTGACAATGGCAACCGAGATCAAAATGGCGCGATTGTTGTTGATGGCCTTTTTAGCCGGCTTATAGTCGAGCCTGATTCGCAGAAATGTCGGCGGTATCTTTTCTCGGCGATCAAACATCAGTTGCTCGATCTCTTCAATCGCCATCTGTTCTAGCTGCTGAGTATCTGCGACTGTTGCGTCGTGGCAGAGAATGCACTTGCCTTTAAACACGATGGGGGCATAGTAAACATAGTTTTGCCCGAAAGTGAAATCGTCTTCGACCTCAGCGTGCGCCAACCGGTCGTCATCAGTTTCGAGAAGTGGTTCCTCGGCGGCTTGTTTGGCTGCGGCCTGAGGATCCAGCGCCGCTTCGAGAGCTTGCCGATTATAGAAAGATTGTTTTTGCCGGGCTGCGTCTGTGATGCGCTGTAACCGTGCGATCTCACCGGGGTCGGTCGCCACCACCGGCGACAATTTATTACGGCTGCCGGTGTCGTCCAGCACGATTGTGTCGGCCACGTACTCAATCGTCTGTCCTTCCTCACTGATCACAGCAAAGAGATCTTTCAGCTTGGTGGTGGCGTCGGACGTTTCACGAAACTCGACGCTGCGAAGGTGTTTCCGCAACAGATGATCGCCGACCAGACTCTTTGCTCTGTCGCGCGTGTTGCCACGGATTGTGTCTTCGGTAACTCGATTGACCCACAAAAACGATCCGCCTATCAACAGTAACAGACACACCCCGAACAGGATCAGAATTTTCCTCTCCAGCGACGATTCGCCTAGGACGCGTTTGATTCCGCGATACGACATGGAGCCTTTGAAAGGGGACAAGCAAGAATGTGACTGTCTTGCTATTGTAGAAGGGGTGAAGGGACAGGGGAATACAGATGTCAAATAGTCGTATTTTGCTCCGCAAAATCACGCAATTTTGCGAAGCAAAATTTTGCGCGGATGAGTTATTTCGCGGAGCGAAAGACTACTATCTACAACATATCTTGCGGATCGATGTCGATCATCCATTGAACGTCATCGACCGGTTTGATCTTCGTTTTGGCCCGCATCATCACATTCTGCAAGACGCCTTCTTTCGTGGTCCCCACCATCATGTGATAACGATATTGCCCACGCAATTTCTCCGCCGGCGCGACCGATGGGCCCAGCACCTCGACCGGCGTCTCAAGCTCGCTGGCCGATTTTTCAATTGATTCAGCAATGTGCTCGGCCATCTGTTCTGACTTGGATTGAATTGGACTGCGGACCACCAGCCGCGCCAGAAACCCAAAGGGCGGCCACGCCAGCTCCTCGCGCTCCGGCAATTCCAGTTCGGTAAACCCGATGTAGTCATGTCGTGTCGCAGCGATAATTGTTTTATTGTCCGGGTTAAATGTTTGAACTAGCACCCGGCCACCTTTCTCTCCGCGCCCCGTTCGTCCGGCCACTTGCGTCACTAAACCAAACGTACGTTCGGCTGCGCGGAAGTCGGGCAAGTGCAAAGCCGTGTCCGCATTGATTACACCAACCAGCGTGACGTTAGGGAAGTCCAACCCTTTGGCGATCATTTGCGTGCCCAACAGTATTTTGATTTCGCCAGCGCGAAATTTGGCCAGTGTTTTTTCATGGCTGCCGGGCTTCCGCATCGTGTCTGTATCCATCCGCATGATCGGAACGTCGAATAGGCCTTCGACCTCTCGCTCCAAACGCTGCGTGCCCAGTCCCGAGAAGCGTACCGACGGATTTCCGCAATCACTACAAACTTTTGGTTCGGGGATTGTGTGGTCGCAGTAATGACAGACCGCTTTTTTACCCTCAGCGTGATGCGTGAGTGGGATCGAACAATCGGGGCAGTATTCAACATGCCCGCAGCCCGGACACTGAATGCGCGTGGAAAACCCCCGACGATTAAGTAACAGGATCACTTGACCACCAGTGTTGAGCGCCGACTGGATCTCTTGCCGAAGCTTCTGGCTAATGGGACTGAAGCGTTTGCGGCCGCCAAAATCGACGCGCAAGTCGATCGTCGCCACATCCGGCAGCGGTCGGTCGGCAACGCGATTTTCCAAAGTCAGCAATTCGTACTTTTTCTCACGTGCACGTTGAAAACTTTCCAACGACGGTGTCGCCGATCCAAGAATCAACGGCACATGCTCGTTGGATGCGCGCCAATTTGCGACGTCGCGTGCTTGGTAGCGCGGCGCTTTGTCTTGTTTGAAAGAGCCGTCATGTTCCTCATCAAGCACGATCAAACCGAGTCGAGGCGTTGGAGCAAAAATGGCACTTCGGGCACCGATGATCACCTGAACCTTACCCGCCGCGATCTGTTTCCAGTGCCAAGCGCGCTGGGCGGAAGTTAGATGCGAATGCAGTACGGCAACATGGTCGAAACGAGCGCGAAAGCGCTGGCGCGTCTGAGGGGTCAGGCTGATCTCGGGAACCAGCACGATTGCCTGCCGGCCAAACTCGACCACTTTTTGGATGGCTTGAATGTAGACTTCCGTTTTGCCGCTACCGGTGATCCCGCGCAGCAAAAATGTCTTGTGCGAATCCGATTCAATATGGTGGTTGATCGCGTCAAGAGCCGTTTGTTGCTCGGGGTTGAGCGTGAAATTTGTTTGTCGCTGTTCAGGGTCGATGTCATGGCGTTTCTGCTGCACACGGCGCGTGTTAGTGACGATCAGCCCGCGTCGACGGAGCGTTGAAATGGGGCCCTGCGTACAGCCGACGGTTTCACCAAGCTCTCGGGGCGTCCAATCCTGACGTGATCCTTCGAGCGTCTGGAGAATCGTTTTTTGCAGCGGCGTCAGCCGATGTGCGTCAAAGTTGTCGACAACGTCGTCGGCCACTCGGATAAACAACATCTCACGCGTGCCCGCATCGTTGCGGACTCCCGTGGGAATGATTGTCTCGATAACGATTCCCAACTCGCAAACGTAGTAGTGGCTGATCCAGTTTGCCAGCTCTAAAAGCGCTGTCGAGATTAGCGGCACCGGATCGACGACGCGCTGGATCGGTTTTAGTTTGCCGGGATTGACCGAGGACGCCAATTCATGAAAGGGGCCGATGACATCAATGCAGTAGCCCGTCATTTTTCGGTTGCCGCGACCGAGAGGGACTTCAATTCGGACACCCCGTTTGACAGCCGATTCGAGCTCGGCCGGAATGGAATAGTCGTAGGGTCCGTAAGGTTTTTCGGCGAAAACAATTCGCGCGGCCAGCCAATCATCCTGATCGTCCAGTTCCCACGGTTGGGGCGCGGTGTCGAAAAGAGAATTTTGCGCTTTGGCCATTGGGCGGTACTAGGGCGTTCTGGGATTCGTCAATCTGCCGGGTAGGCGGCTAGATCCAAAGCATACCAAAAAACGGAGAAGGATTGGCTTACATCACTGGAAGGCAATCCTACGCCTCGCGGATTGCCTCCGCTTTTGCTATTTTCTTCACACAGAGATACGGGCGATCTGCCCCTGTAAAAACTGAACTGGAAAAATTTATGCGTGTTGGAATCTTCGGCGGGTCGTTTGACCCGATTCATCAGGGACATCTAATCCTCGCCGAGCAATGTCGCCAGCAGGCGAAGCTGGACCAAGTGTTGTTCATCCCCAGCGCTCAAGCTCCGCACAAGGCAGATGGAGCCACTGCCACCGACCGGCAGCGCGTGGAGATGGTCGATCTTGCCATCGGCGGCCATCCGGCGTTTCTGCGATCTAGCATTGAGATTGAACGCGGTGGAGTCAGCTATACCGTTGATACGCTAAAGCAGTTGGCAGAAGAAAGTCCTGAGAACGAATTGTTTTTCCTCATGGGCGCCGATTCGCTGAACTCGTTTGATTCGTGGAAGGAACCCGCAGAAATTTTGCGGTTGGCGACTCCGTTGGTCGTGCCACGTCCGGGCCAAGGAGAGGTCGATCTGGAAACATTGGCTCCACTGACTGATGAAGAACAAATGGAGACCATTCGACGGCTGACCATCGATTCGCCCCTGATAGAAATCAGTAGTTCCAACATCCGGCAGCAAGTCGAATTGGGAAACAGTATCCGATATCAAACTTCTCGCGCGGTCGAAAAGTACATTGAGACTCAGAAGATTTATCAAAACAAAAAATAGTTTTCTTGTTGAGTGACTGTCATGTTGAAGTACAAAGATTTTGTTCCCAAAGAAATCGAGGCGCCCGGCTTTTTCAAAGAGGGTAAGCACGAGAGTTTTGACCATGCCATGGAGGCTGCCAATGATTGGCTTGTGAATAATGAGGTGTCCGTAATCTCGATCGAGACGGTGGTGCTTCCTAATATTTGGGCGAACTGGGAAGAGGGATCGGTGGATGCTTCATTGGGTACCAGTTCCGATGCCCCCAGCCGCTGGCATCAGTTTATTCGGTGCTGGTACCGCGATTGAAAGCGTCGTATTTCGCTCCGCGAAATCACGTGATTTTGCGGAGCAAAATTTGCCGTGCGCGCGTTATTTCGCGGAGCGAAAGACGACTATTTCCATTAGCACCTCGCGCTTCGAGTTCGTGTTGCAAAGTACTGGCAACAATACTTCTCTTGATTGGGCACCCGTTTTGGCTCACACTGTTCCACGGAGAAAAAGTAAACCGGAGCGACGAATGCACTATATCTTGATGGTCTTTGCGGCCTGGCTCGCGCTTGCCGCAAGCGCGTCGGCACAGTTGCCAGCGTCTCCGATCGGTTCAGGCTTCGATACTCTTGCCATCTGCACGCCACAACTTAAACAAACACTCGGCCGCTGGGTCGAATACCGCCAATCGCAGGGGCGAAAAATTCTGCTGCTCGATTCACGACGATTTGCCAAAGACAACCAAACTCTGATACGGCTAGCCGTCGGTCAACACCCAACGATTGACCATTTGGTCTTGGTCGGCGATGCAGGAGACTGGCAAGTAGAACCCACGGCTCTCCTGCCAACCGACTTTATTTTGGCCACGGTCAACGTAAACTTCGGTAGTGAATTTGACATCGCTACCGACAACACTTACGGCGATCTCAACGATGACGGTACGCCCGAATTGGCGGTGGGACGCATCGCCGCTTCCGATGCCGCCCAACTGGACCAGTACATTGATCGACTGATCGCGTACGAAGGAAGCCACGAGAAGGATGAAAATCCCGATCCAAAAATTTCGCCCGACCAGTCTTGGAAGCGGCGGATCAATCTGGTGGCAGGGATTGTAGGCTTCGGTCAGGTCACCGATACGCTGATCGAAAATACAACACGCAAGATCATCACCGACAAAATTCCCGGCGGTTTTCAAACCTCGATGACTCAGGGAAGTTGGAGAAGCCCCTACTGCCCTGACCCGCGTAATTTTTCCAGCACGGCTGTCGAGCGATTCAATGAAGGTTGCATGTTCTGGGTTTACCTTGGCCACGGTGAACGACAGCGCACTGACGCAATGCGTGTTCCCAAACATCAAGACGGGGCCAAACGGCCAAAGCAGAGATACGAAATACTTGACGGCGAAGCGGTCAAAGGACTCGATTGCCGGTGCGGCAGCCCGATCGCAATTTTTCTTGCCTGTTACGCGGGCGCGATCGACAGCAGCCAAGACTGTTTGGCCGAACAAATGATGAAACAGCCCGCCGGACCGATTGCGGTCGTCGCGGGCTCGCGCGTGACGATGCCATATGCGATGAGCCTGCTGGCGATGGAGATGTCGGATGAGTACTTCCATGGTCAGTGTGCGACCGTCGGTGGTTTATTGATGCGGGCCAAACAAAAAATGGTGGACACCACAGCTGCCAATGCCGACGCCGATCCCTATCGACAGATGATCGAGACAATGGGGCAAACCCTGAGTCCTCTCCCCAAGATGCTGAATCAGGAGAAAACGGAACATCTTCACTTGATTAATTTGCTGGGGGATCCGCTGTTGCGACTCCAGCGCCCTGAGCGCGTTGTCATTGACTCAATAGCGTTTCAAGACGATGGGGTGTCCGAGGAGCGCGCGATCTCCGTTTCCGCCACGAGCCCGTTTGCCGGCGATTTAGTGGCGGAGCTGGTGTATCGCCGAGACCGTTTTCGCACGCGCCCTAAACGCAGACGCAAATATGACCCTGATGAGGCGGCCCTGTGTGCCTATCAACAACAATACGAACAGGCCCATGATCTGGTGTGCAGTGATCAAAGTGCGCGAATCACGGAGGGTGCTTTTAGAGTGACACTGAACGTTCCCGCCGATGTGCGCGGTGACTGTCGAGTACGACTGATGCTCTCCGGTAACGACGCTGACGATTTAGTGCGATTCGCGATCGGTAGCATTGACGTTGATGTGCCGCGAATAAAAACGAATGATCGCGCGACAAGAGCCGCCACACTTATCCGGCAAAAGTGACCCCGCGTGCGGGATTTGGAGATGGCGAGAATGGCAGAAAACAAACAACACGTATCAAGAAAACCAATTCTCCTGTTGTTTGTTTTCTTGGCGATTTGGGCAGTGTTGATTGCCGTCGGCATCATGCGACAGCCCGAAGCTGATGCTCGCAAAGCCATCTTCATTGTTGCGACTGTCGTGGCATTTGTTGCGATTTGGGTAGTCGCATTGTTCACAGGAACGAAAAGATCGACTCAGAATGCTGAGTGATTGAAGGTTACGATGTTCCTGCCGCTTTACGGTAGCAGTGATTAAACAGCGCTTCCCATTCCGCAGTCATCAATCGATGGACCGACGCGACACCACCACTCTCCACCCCGTCGACCAATGCTGCTGGATCGTAAGGCTCGCCGGCGACTTCTGAAATGGCATCGTGCAGCGGCTCCGTTTTAGCCATCCTGTACCAATACTTGGCGTTCGAATAATCGCCCTCGGCCCGGTGCATGATGGCGTGCCAAAAACTGCCGGCCGGCGTATCGATGTCCTGACAAATCTCGTGGCCCTCATGCAGAAAATTATGCAGCAACCAAAGGCCAGCCAAACAGCACCCCGCCATGTCCGAATCTTCATAGCCGCCAGGAAATAAGTCCTCGCGCGTTAGCCCCTGAAGTTCCACCAGCATCTCACGTGTGCCGGTGTCGGAGGTGGCATAGTTCTTCAGCGCATCTGCGCCAATCAGTTCTTGGACGACATCGTTGTATTGCATGAAAGCTTCCGGCCAATAGTTGTCTGGAATAAAGGCGCTAAGTGGAAAGTGCTAGCGATCGAAGGCCCAGAATGCCTGTCACCTAGGTTTCCGCCGAGACGAATTCGGCCCATTGTACCGGAAATTCCAAGGGATTTGGAAGCCAAGCATCTGTCTTGTGGGGGCTTGATTGCACTCCTATACTCCGCCGCCGGAAAATAGTTCTACCCCCCAGCTTTCTCTCGGACACTTAAAAGCAATCTAGCCCGTTTTGAAGTCCCCCACAGCCAAAACAATTCACCAGAAAACACCAGGGCGCTGGCCCGAAGAAGTGGTGTCTGAAGATGTTGCGCGAACTGGCCAGAAACCCAGCCACCGGCGACGAAGTGTACTGATCGGATGCCGATGGCTAATATCCATTTGCACTCAATTTAAAAAACTGGGCTTCGATTATGCAGCTACTCTCCCTCTGGGAGAGTCGCCGTCTCAGCGGCGGAGAGGGCTTGTTATGGCAATGAACTATTGTCATTTAGATCTACAAACACTGCCCTCCCCGTCGGTGAGCCTCCGACCCTCCCAGAGGGAGGGTGACAAGATCAGCGCGCTGGTGTGCTGCTTGGTCGGCATGTTTCTTTCCTTCCAAGTACCGTCTATCGCACAAGCTCAAATCCAGAATTCGTCTTTTAGCTCCTTCTCCGACGACGGACCGTGGCAAACTTTTCGAAACGCTTCCTCGGCACGTCCGATGATGGTGTCGCCGCAAACAGGTCAGCTCATCCCCGCGCCCACGGGCCCCCTGCCTTCGATCGGTAACGTACCGCAATTCCCTACGCGTCCGTTGGACAATTCACTCCAGTCAGCCGCACCTCAGTTTCAAAATCCTGTTCCAACGCCCGCAGCTCCGGGCACGCAAGCATTCACCGACGACTTCTTCTCCTCGCCGGCCGAGCCTTCGGGACCGAATTCCACCGGTCAAAACTTGCCCGGAAACACTCAGCCATTTTCCAATCCGAACCAAAACCCAAATCCTAACAACCGTAATCCACAAAGTGGCTCCTCCAAGATTCAAATCACCGCGCGCGATTCGAAAATGAGCCTGAATTTTAGGTCGTTCGTCAATCCGAATCGGGCTGACGAGCGCGTGTCGTTAGGCGTCGGCGGTGTCCGCATCGTACTCGATTCGCCCAAGCTGTCTGGGATGAGCGCGTTCAGCGGCGACAAGGAAACCAAAGCCGTTATCCTTGCCGATAGTGTTGTCCAGTGGCAACGAACGCTGCCCAATGGCCAACAGCAAAACGAACTTTACCTCGAAGGCAATGTGGTGTTTTCGAAAGACCAGCGCGTGATCTATGCCGATCGCATGTTTTACAACGTGGAGCGACGACAAGGTACCATCCTCGACGCCGAAGTACTAACGCCTGTCGCAGACTATCGCGGCCTGCTGAGGCTAAAGGCCGAAGTCGTCCGTCAAATCGATGACAATAATCTGCAAGCCTTCAACAGCGCCTTCACTTCCAGTCGCTTAGGCGTGCCCAGTTATTGGCTACAGTCGCAACAAATGGATCTGGTCAAGCAACCGGCGCAGCAGACTGATCCAGAAACCGGTGCTGCGCTATTTGATCCGGTCACCGGCCAGCCACAGATTGGCGATGACTATTTTGCACGAGCCTCCGGCAATAAGGTTTACCTCGGCGGAGTTCCAATCTTCTCGTGGCCTCAGTTTTCAACCAAGCTCAGTGATCCGTCGCTGTATCTGACTGAGTTTGCAGTCAACAATGACAACATCTTTGGCACCCAAGTCCACGGTGGATTTGACATGTACAAAGTACTCGGCCTCCAAGCTCCCAGCGGAACGCGTTGGACCGGTGTTCTTGACTACCTGTCAGAACGCGGTTTCGGGTACGGCAGCAAATTTGATTACACGCGACAAGGTCTGCTGGGGATTCCGGGGCTTGTCCAAGGGGAGTACAAGAGTTGGTTCATCAAAGACAAGGGCCAAGATTTTCTGGGTAGGAATAGGTTTAATCTGACACCTGAAGAAGACTTTCGCGGCCGAGTGATCGCCAAACATCGCCACCAGTTTGCTCCCGGTTATTCGCTTCGCGCGGAAGTCGGCTACGTATCCGACCGAAATTTTTTGGAGCAGTACTACGAGCGCGAATGGGATACTCAAAAAGACGCGACGACGGGGCTTTGGCTGGAGCGCAATTTCGGCACACAAAGTTACAACCTGACCGCCGATGTGCAGATCAACGATTTCTTTACTCAGACCAGTTGGCTGCCGCGATTCGACCAGTTCACTATTGGGCAACCCCTCTTCGGCGACCGAGCACTCTTTAGCAGTCACGCTCATGCTGGATATGCGAAACTGCGAGTCGCCGATGCTCCGACTGATCCGGTCGATGCAGCATTATTCGACCCGTTGGCATGGGAAACCGACGTGGCGGGGTTCCGTGCTGGTACTCGACAGGAGTTGAGCATACCGCTGCAACTGGGCCCTACGAAGGTCGTCCCCTATGCGTTGACTGATTTCACGTGGTGGCAAGAAGCACTCGACGGAAACGATCTGTTTCGCGTGGGCGGACAGGTCGGTGTGCGCGGCAGCGTGCCGATGTGGAAGGTCGACCCGACCGTTCAAAGCAGTTTGTTGAATCTCAACGGGCTGGCACACAAAGTGACGTTTGACTTCGACGCATCTTACTCCGACGCAACGCAGGACATTAACGAACTGCCACTGTACGATGCACTCGATGATGATGCTCAGGAACATTTCCGTCGCCGGTTTGCGTTCAACACGTTCGGAATTGCCGCCGGAGGCAACACACCGTTGGAATTTGATGAGCGCACCTACGCACTTCGATCAGGGTTGCAGGGCAATGTGACATCGCCGTCAGCAGAAATCTTCGACGACCTATCGTTGGTGAAATTTGGCGTCCGTCAGCGTTGGCAAACCAAACGCGGTGCTCCCGGTCGAGAACGCATCATCGATTTAGTCAATTTTGATGTTCAAGCCACACTGTTCCCTGATGGCGATCGCGACAATTTCGGTTCAGACTTTGGAATGTTGAACTACGATTTCCGCTGGCACGTTGGCGACCGTTTGTCGATCGTTTCGGACGCGCAAATGGATTTCTTCTCGGAAGGATTGCGGACCGTTAGTATTGGCGCCTATGGCAACCGACTGGAAGTTGGGGACATGTATGTGGGGCTTCGAAGTATCGAAGGGCCCATCAGTAGCAACGTATTGACGGCAATAGGAACGTACCGCTTGAGCGACAAATGGGGTCTCAAAGGCGGAGCGCAGGTGGACTTCGGCGAGACCGGAACCATCGGCCAGCGATTGGGCGTGGTGTACATCGGCGAATCGTTCCTGATTGAATTAGGGCTCAACTACGATGCCAGCCGAGATAACCTTGGTTTCCGTTTCGGATTCGAGCCGCGCTTCCTGCCTAACTCACGATTGTTCCGCCCCGGCGGCGTCGCAATTCCTCCTGCGAGTTCAAGATGGTTGGAGTAGATACAACGACGTGACCGCTTGTTTTTTGGTTTAGAACGTTAGCCAAGGTTACTCAACGCTCAACTGTGGCTAACCCCGGTCGTCGTTTTGCCGCTCATGCTTTTGAACGCCACGCCGCCGGCCGATCTAGTCGCGGAAGCTCTAAGTTTCGCTACGCGATTCCAAGACCAACTTAAAATGGCAATGCGCCGCCACCTTCTGGTTTGGCTTCGCCACCAGGGGCGTCACCCAAGCCGCCATCCCCAGCATGGCGTGTGAGGAGCGTCTTAAGCTTAGACGCTCCATTTTTGCAGACTTCCTGAAGCTGGTCGGTATAGCTTACTTTCTGCATTTCCATCTCTTCTTCGTCAAAATCATCCTCCTTGCTGATATCGACCAGTCCGATACTGGAATCCTTCAAGAAGTCTTTTGTAAACTTATCGATCGCCAGTCGCAGTTGCTTGTCTTTGGCCGAGGCTGCCGAGTCGAGGCCCTTCGCACTTTGTAGCACGTCGTTGGCAGAGAAGGCATAGATTTTCATTCGTCTGCGAATGAGATTCAATTGATAGTTCGGAAGCTCGACGAGAAACACAGGCTCTTCAGGCTTACCACCATTCCTGCCCCTTCTTCCCATCCCCATGCCCATCATGTCACCCATGCCCATCATGTCTTCCATTTCATCAGCCATCCCCATTCCCATTTCCATCCCCATTCCACCTCGAGCCGCTTTGGCGATGTTTTTGGCGTAGCGTGTGCCCGAGGCAACAAAATCCGTGTCGCCATAAAGAATGTTTTTGTAGATCAAATCTTCTACTAGGGTACCAATTGTCTTTTCTTCTCCGTCCAATTGACGCTGGAGATATTGGACCACCGTCACCATCACTTTGGAAACCTGAGCCTCCGAAGCTCCGGTGAAGTCAATCGTTCGAAGTGATTTAACCGCGTCCAACTGCATCCATGCGGTTTGTTCTCCGTCACCTGCGATCGCAACCAATCGATCAACCACTTTGCCGCCTGCGCCCGGTCTTCCGATAACGCCTAGCATCTGGACACTGCGGCGCTTCAACCAATAGTTTAGGTCCTTACTCCAGTTGGCTTGGCCAGCACTTTTTCCGTCAAGCGTATTGACCGCAAACGTCTCTAGGAGGTTGCGTTGCTGGTCGCTCAATAACTCTCCGCCAACCGCCGCGTCAACTTGCAGATGGCGAACAAGCCCTTGAATCGCAGCTGCTTTGAGCCAAGCCGGAGAACTTGCGTCGTTTAGCTGTGCACTAAGAAATCCAAACGCAGCCGACGAAGGACGCGGCGGACGGACACGTGATCCGCTGCGCACAAGTGCCGATTCATCAAGCCGTCCTACCAGTGCAATCGCGTTTAACCTCGCCGAGGGCGAGTATTCTTTCCCCGTCGCAATCGCCTGCATCGCCGGAAGTATTACCTCACTGATCACCTTCTTGCGGTTGGCAGCGCTAACGTCCGCCTTCATAAACGTTCTGAAAAAAGTGTCTCGCAACGTTCCAGATTCTTTCAACTGTTCCGGCTGAGTCATCTGCGGGAAAACGAATCCGTTGAAATACTCTTTAACAGGCGCCATGTTCCCGCTGGAAATTCCATCGCGTGCAGCGTCGCGCGCCACATTACGAACCTTGCGTGCCTCACTGTTTTTACGTCTGGCCTCGGCGCGTTTTTCGTTGCTGAGATTTTCAGTTGAGATATCGTCGAATTTTGGGTTGATCGGAATGACCTTGAACGACGGTGCCTCCTGCGCCTGAAGTGGGGTGCAGGATAAAAGCACGATCAGCGTCAGCATCGAGACGGCAACAGCAAGCAACGCGTGCGGGCAGGCCGAAGAAGAGTGAGTGTGAATTTTGAGGTTGGAATCAAGCATTGTGGACCCGAGTTCTTCTAATTGAGATAGCGTTGCTTTGTTTTGGTGTTGCGCTGGTTGAGCGACAGATCGGTTTCGACAGTAGTGCGGACATTCCTGTCCGCAAATTTATTCAATGGACAGGAATGTCCGTCGTACATTTGTGAAGCTCTCTAACAGCCATCATAACCGGTTTCTTCACAGACACAGGGTGCCTTTGGAATGACAGCGTAGTATTTTAACTCGATTCGCTTCGCAAAAAATGTGAATTTACATCCGTTTTCAGTCGCCCTGCCAAAACTGTGGATGGATTCCGATTGACAATCGAAATTACGTAGGTTCGATTGTTAATCGAACTCAAGTTCTTTCTCGCGTTCATTCACAAGAGAGTCAAATGTTAACTCGCCTATTCTTAGTACTTTTAGTGCTGACGGTTTCTACCAGCGTCTTCAACGACCCTAGTTTGGGGCAGACTGCTGTGCCCACCCCGTCTCCTACCAATGAACCTTTGACGCGCCAGGCAACAGAAAGTTCCACAGAAATCACGCCTGCTGATCGCCGGGTTATGTCCGATATTCAGGAAATACGGGCCATGCTCGGTGGCGGATTGGAACGTGAATTCGAAGAGATCAACCAAGTGCTGCGGCAGCCACCCGCTTCTATGGCCCCCTCGACACACCCTTCTCAGAACAACTCGTCAGCTGGAAAGGCTACCATCGAAGGCGATTGGTTTTCGCGCGAGCTTGGCCAAATGGTTCGGGAGCGAGCCAAAGCGTTGCCGTCGTCCCGCGACCCTAGACTGCATCAGCCCGAGAGATCGATTCAGCCCATTACACGTCAAGGCGACAAGCGCACTGCAATGCGGCAATGTGCCAGAGAGCTGGAACTCGTTGCTGGAACGCTTGAGCAAATTGAGGCGTACGAAAATGCCGATGCCGTCCGTCGGGAAGCGGTTCAGCTGTGGGAGAAAGCCCGAAAAAGCGAG
>CAZDBE010000110.1:15208-16663 GCA_964503675.1 uncultured Pirellulaceae bacterium
CGATGCCGTCCGTCGGGAAGCGGTTCAGCTGTGGGAGAAAGCCCGAAAAAGCGAGTCGTTCACTCCGTGAACGTCAACTACTGGGCGCGGAGCGTCCAGCCCACTGTTCAAACCCAGCTTCGATTCTTTGCGGCAATCCACTATTTTATTAGCAATTGATCCGCCGATAGTCCAAGATATAGTTAAGGTGCCTCAATCGACTGGTCCAAGATTAATCTTGGGACTCATCGGTTTCCCTCTCTCCAGTACACGTTTCACCACTCATTCGCTTATTCCAACCCGTCAATAGAACGGCAAATTATGGCTGTAGACACGTTTATAAAGATCCTTGTCAAACACAAAATCGTCACCAAAGATCAGGTCTTAGACGCTGACAAGCTGGCCAAAAAGAAGAACATTAAGCTCGCCGAAGCACTGGTTGAACTGGATTACGCGACCGAAGAACAAGTGATGAAATCCGTCGCCGCCGGCAGCGGAATGGAGTATGTGAATCTGAAAAAGGTCGAAATCCCGACCACGGCCGTTGAACTGATGCCCGAATCAACCGCCCGTGAAAACACCGTTTTACCTCTAGAAATGGACGGCGATACGCTCAAAGTCGTCATGAGCGAACCGGGAGACGTTGAAACGGTCGACAACCTCAAATTCATTCTGAACCGTAACGTCAAAGTAGTTTTGGCCACGCGCTCCAGCATTATCGCCGCGATCAGTAACATTTACGGCCAAATTGAGGGTGAATCGGCTGACTCCATGCTGCAGGAATTTACCGATACCAAAATCGATTTTACCGAAACCGTCGACGACGAAAACGCAGCCGACGATGAAGACAGTGACGAAAACAGCGCTCCGATCGTTCGTCTGGTCAAAATGATGATCACCGAAGCGGTGCAATTACGATGTTCCGATATCCATATCGAACCGTTCGAAGACCGGGTGAGAGTGCGGTACCGAATCGACGGCGTGTTGCGCGAAAGAGACCGTTTGCCGCGTCGCCAGTTGGGGGCGATTATTTCCCGTGTGAAAATTCTGGCCAGCATCGACATCGCTGAAAGAAGACGGCCGCAAGACGGCAGGATCAAAGTCAACGTCGGCGAGAAGGAGCTAGAT
Organism: uncultured Pirellulaceae bacterium; assembly: GCA_964503675.1. Lineage (GTDB taxonomy): Bacteria > Planctomycetota > Planctomycetia > Pirellulales > Pirellulaceae > Mariniblastus. The sequence continues at coordinate 16,316 of CAZDBE010000110.1, forward strand.
TTACGCGTTAGCATTATCCCGACCAACAACGGTCAGTCGGCCGTTTTACGGCTGCTAGATAAAGACAATATCAAGGTCGGTGTCAAGCAGCTGGGCTTCTCCGAAGACACCTTCGAGAAGTTCCAAAAACTGATCAAACGGCCAAACGGCATTGTCCTTGTAACCGGCCCAACCGGATCTGGTAAAACGACCACCCTCTACGCGGCCATCAACAGCCTCAATCGGCCCGACCGGAAGATCATCACCGCCGAGGATCCGGTCGAATACTACCTGCCTGGAATCAACCAAGTCGAGGTAAAGCACAACATCGGATTAGACTTTGCACGCATTATTCGCGCCATGCTCCGG
>CAZDBE010000111.1:0-13554 GCA_964503675.1 uncultured Pirellulaceae bacterium
GGCTTCGCGGGCTTCTTGTTCGAAAGCAATCATTTTTGCCATGATAAAAATCTCCTGAATTCAGGTGTCGTTGTGTTGGTAATTTATGGGTACTTATTCGATGATAGCCAAGACATCGTCTTCGCGCATCAGCAGCAACGTTTCGTCGCCAAACTTTAGTTCGTCAGGACCGTATGTCGTGAACAGGACCTGATCGCCGGGCGAAACCGACAGTGCCACTCGAGAACCGTCTTGGGTCATGCGGCCTTCTCCGACCGAAACCACAGTCCCGCGCGATGGCTTGTCCTTGGCCGATTCTGGCAGCAAGATCCCGCCAGCAGTTGTGTCCAGAGACTCTTCTCGCCGGACGACGATACGTTCCCCTAAGGGTTGCAAATTGACCGATTTGGCTTTCGCTTTCGTCTTGGCTTTGGCCTTTTTGGCTGTCGCTGCCATCTCCGTTTTCCTCCAGAAATTTGTGTTTGGGTTGTTATAGTCCGGCTCTCAGGATCTCTGATGAGCTTGTTTTAGCTTGATTTTCCGTGCTGAAGGCCCGCTATGGTAAGGGACATTGGAATAAAGTCCACCAAGAACCCCTGACAAATTTGCGGCTACCGCAAGGAAGTTTCTCAACAGGGCAATTGGTGGGCCAATTAGCATCTCTGTGGCTAAAAAGATTGAACCAAGAGGATCTTTTTCCATGGTTCACAGACAACAGTGATTTTCAGCGGTAAACATAGTCCGAATATCTTTCGAGGCTGTCTCATCAAGAAAGATAGCCTGCGCCGACAACCGATCGGCGGTGACAGATTGGCACCTTAACAAAAATTCTCCCGCTGGTTGCTGACAGTTGGATTGACAATCCCCGATTCGTCTGAAGCCTCATGGGATGTTAGGGAGAGAGAATCAGTGACCAGCCGAACGCAAATTTAAAATCGGCTGCCCACCGTGAGTAAGCCAGCGCGCCCGGATCACAACAGATGCCGAATCGCTTACTGCGTTAAGCTGGCAGCTCCATCCCCAACACGCTCGACCGACTGACGACTTGGATGATAGCCAACTCTAACTCACTCACGGCAGGCGACTTGTAAACTGGCCCACACTTGTCACTCTAGCAATGTCGTTGCTGATGCCGTCATCTCTTACGCTATCAGCATCAGTTATCAGCAGAATTACTTTTGTAAAATCTCAACTTGTGCGCGCTACGCAAAACAATAAAATCTCACCCGTGTTCTATTACCCTGCGGCGGAGATGGCGAAGATGAGAAGTAGCAAGCTAACACCTTCAAAAAAACTTCAACCTTCCGTCTTTTCAAGATTGCTATCTTCAATCGGTATGATGCCCTCGACCAAGTCTCTTTCGCGAAAGAGAACTGCCACGAACGTGTCTCAGTACAGTGTGTTAGAACCAAAGAATCTTTTGGCTTCCGTCTCCTTTAGTGGTGGCGAAATCACAATCAATGGAAACACCGGTAACGACAATGCCACTGTTTCGATTTCCGGCAGTGATGTCAGAGTAGTCCAACCTGGACTCGACACGGAATCTTTTGCTGTTTCATCCGTCACGTCTATCGTGTTCATCGGACGGGCCGGGAATGACTTCTTTGAAAACACCACGGCCATTCCCAGCAGAGCCTTTGGGCAAGCCGGAAACGATACGCTCATTGGAGGATCTGGTGATGATACTTTAGCGGGCAACGTTGGCAACGACATCATTCGTGGCAACGGTGGAGTTGATCGTTTGATCGCCGGCAACGGAGACGACAATGTCGAAGGCGGCGCAGGAAACGACACCATTCTAGGAACGGCTGGGCTCAACACCCTCCGAGGCGACACAGGAGACGACCTAATTTTCGGCGGCAACGATGTTGATACGATTTTCGGAGGTGACGGCGACGACCAACTCTCTGGAAACGGCGCGGACGACACGATACGAGGCGGAGACGGTGCTGACAGTGTCAACGCAGGTCCAGGCAATGACGACATTGATGGAGAGGGTGGTAACGATAGATTGTACGGCCAAGCCGGCGATGACACGGTCGTAGGTGGTGCCGGCAACGACACCGTCGGTGGCAACGGAGGAAACGATACACTTTCCGGTGGAACCGGAAATGACCTGCTTAGTGCCGGCTTGGGAGACGATGCACTCTCTGGCGGTGACGGAAACGACCGCTTGTTTGTGATTGCAGGTAACAACACGCTTAACGGTGGCGGTGGAACTGACAAAGCTGAGTATACGACTCGCAGTGATGACTTCCAAGTCAAACGAGGAACCAGCAACCGAATTGAATCCCTTGATTTCCGAGATACGATCACGGTTGATGGCGATGTCGTCACAACCTTCGGTGACCGCAATTTAATTTCCGCGGATGTCGAAAATGCTTTCTTTCCGGGAATCGCTGACGGGACTCCGACCGCCAGTTCAATTAACGTTGATGAAGCGATTACCGTCCGACCAATCGTGGCATCCAATTCAAATGGTTCCAACACCGCGGAATTCCTCGGAAATGCAGAAGAGGCAGCCGACATTCAAGCTCGCATCGATCGAATTTTTTCTGTCGCCGGAATTGATGTGGTGTGGGAATCAACGAGAACTACCAACAATACATCTATCAATGTCGGCACCGGTGGCGGCACTCGATCTACCTCTGACCTCGACACTATCGTTTCACAGGGCGACAGCTCGGGTCTCGGTAGCTCCGACGCTAATGTGGTCGACGCTTACTTCGTAGAACGCGTCCCCGGATTCATCGACTTGCCGGACAACAATGCTAACGGTCTCGCTTTTCAAGGCCAAAGCGGACTTGCGGTGCACGTCGGCGATGATTTGGTTGGATTCGAAGCCGGGCGCGCAGCCGTTGCGAGAGTGATCGCTCACGAGATCGCACACAACATGGGCCTAGTTCACGTCAGTGGGTCGAGTAACCTAATGACAACACCTGCGAGCACAGACGCACTCACCGGCGCTCAACGATCAACTATTCTATCTAGCTCGATCACACGGCCAGTGGCAGGTTCAGGAACTTCAGTTGAAGTAACCTTACCTGACGAAGGCCTCGTTCAAGAGACTTCTTCGTCACCCGGCGAAGCCCAAGTTGGTTCTTCTACAACGTCGACCGGTGGGTGCGGCGGTTGTGGAGTTTGTGGCCCATGCACTGGTGGGACTGAGTTGACTGGTTCGGTAGAAGTGAATTTACCAGACGAAGGTTTCGTTGAGCTTACTGATACGTCAACCGGCGACGCCGAAGTTGATTCTTCTACGACATCGACCGGTGGATGCGGCGGTTGTGGAGTTTGCGGACCATGCACTGGTGGGATAGCTTTGTCGTAGAGCTATCGAAGACCTTTGATACCATAACATGACGACGAGTTGGTCTATCAACGGTAGCGAGCCAGCGGCTTGCGACGTGTTCTGCAGTTGAAGCGCTCGCCACACAGGCCTCTAAGTTTCAACAGACAACCGTTTACTCGCCGCCGAACAATTTCCCGAACCCTTTGAACATGTCAAATGCGGGCAATTTTCCCTCGCCAGTGCGCTGAACATCCAGAATGCCATGGATCTTGAACTGCGTCTCTTCCTTGACCACCTCTAACTCCAATCCGCGAAACCATTTTAAAAGCGGAGCCACATACTGGTCTGGTAATACCCTAGCATCGAAACTGGGCCAACCATCAGAGGCCCACACAGTACGTCCTGAAGGAAGCTCAACCGTCTTATACTCACCGCCAAGCGAGCAGACCAGATCAACGTCTAATATTCCCTGGGCCACTTCGGCGGCGCGTTCTATTGGAATCGCAAATTGCTGATGCAGCACATTCAGCAGACGCACATTTGCGATCGATGCCTGCCAACTGCGACGGAAGTTGAGCGTATTGGCCCAAACTTTTATCTTCGACGACGCCAGATCACCAACCTTCAATCGCACGTGGGCAGGCCTAGAACTGGACGTGAGCGCCAATGACTTTTTCAAGTCCTCCAATCGCCGTTGGTCAAACGACACCACGCTGAAACCTTGCCACTGCAAACGCCAAAGTTGCAGTATCCGCGAATAGGTATAGCCGAATGCATCAGGTTGGCCGCCAAGCTTCGGCAGCCAGTCCGTAAATCCCAGATTGGGCCACGCACCGATGTAGCCTGGCGTCTCCCGAAACGTATCCAGCATCGCCAAAAACGATTTCGGTTTCAAATCAACTGACGGATCAAGGAAATCCTGTACTGCCGCAAAAACGTGATGCGATCGAGCCCCCGTTTTTCCACTACCGCGAATGCTACCCTCAAACCGAACGATATCGTCTTCAATGGCTGCTACTTCATTGTCCAGCGGATCGCCTAACCGACTGAACAACCAGTTGTATTTATCCTCGCCGAACGGAAGAATCCTAGCGTCGAACACCACCCGCTCAATCTTGTCCTCCTCCTCGTAACGTTTAACCGCGGCCACCATCGGATCAAGTGATCGGATGTTGCCCGAAAAGAAGTCAGCGCGTTCGGCAAACCACTGTTGCTCAACGACCGTCACTCGAGCCACCTCCATGTCTGCGATAGGGGTAAAGAACCCACGCCTACCGCGAACTGAACATTGCTTGTATTCCCCACTATCAGAAAACTGACTGCCGTCAGGATGAATTCCAAAACCACTTGGCAAATAGCCACCTTCAACCAAATCTTCCACACCGTTGAAAGTGTAAGATTCACTGGCCGCAGTTAGCTGCGCCAACTCCAGCAACACCATGTCGGTGACAACTTGGTTTCGGCGACGAAGCTCGATTTGAAACTGAGGCTTAAGCAGTTGCTGTATAAAGGCCGTTGGCAGATAAACAAACAACGTGTCTTCCCGTGACAACGGCAACTTATAGCGTGCGAACTTAAATTCATCCGATTCGGCGAGGCTTTGTACTCCACGTGATGACTCAAGAAACCGACGTGCCAACGTGCGCGAGGTGGTCATCAAATGATTGTCTCCGGCGACCGCATAGAACGAACGATACCGGTTGTCTGGCGTGGCCAGCAATTCCACCTCTTGACCGTCGAGCGTTTCGGTCGTGATCGTGGCTCCATCCTTAGCATGCGATTTGGCGAACGCTTTGCGCTTTGATCTCAAATTCGCCGACAACAACTTAGAGTCGCTCGCATTGAGTAAGATCCCAATGGCCGCCCCGTTATCAAAATAGGTATCCATTCCAACAACGCCAACATCCTTGATCAACCGGCCTCCGAAAAGCTTATCGAATTCGCTCGACTGAATGGCAAGCTGATTGAGGAACTTGGACTGTATCCGCGACTTGTAACCGCGCAGCTGAATCATTCTTCCCAAATCGCCGCCAAACTCTTCCGTCAATCGCTGCAGCCACAGTTGGTTTTCCCAAGTACCGAAACGCAGATAGAAACACTCACGCGGCACACTCTGCGCCATCGCTTCAACTTCAACATCCTCTGGCAAATCATCTACCGTCAGCGGCGTCCACTCTATCTCTGGCGGGACATCAAGTGTGGCGACGGCCCGATCGACCTGACCGGCCATTACCGAGTTAATTCCGTCAATTCTCAGCGATTCAACATCGAACAACAATTCAAAGACCTGCGTCCAAGAATCTCGACGGCGAGACCGATTCACGCCAGTATCGAGCCCTAACCGGGAACCGACCAACGCCGACAGATAAGTCTCCACCATCAAAGGGTAGTCGCCCTCATTGACGCGTTCGGAGCTAGTTGCGGCGAACGACTGCCACCAGTTTTTCACAAAACGTTGGTACTGACGTGGCTGGTCGAACGTGACTGGAATCTGCAGTGTTTCTACATCACTACCATGGACCGAAACCGTAAGAGGTTCGTCACCGGTAAACAGAAACCAGAAAGTCTTGGAGTCGCGCGTCTCGTCCCGGCGGACGCGAATAAAGTTGGCTAGGAACTTTCTCAGCGGCGTTTTCGAGATTACGGGAAAACTAACACGCTGATTGGCTTCGGTCAGCAACACCGCGCCGGTGCGGGCGATCACCTCGTCACTTTCGGCCAGTCGATAGGTGATTTTGCCGATTCCATAAGGCCGCCCGGCATGCGCTTCGGCAGACAGAATCATCGGCCGATTAGAAAGCCTCTCGAGACCAGCAGGAATTTGCTGGTCTGCGGGATCTTTGGATGTTGCACCTGCTGCCTGAGGTTTCGCCGGTGTTGGCGTCTGGCTACAGGCGAGGTGCGGCGGCAGAAAGGTGCTCCCCAGCAACATCATCAGGCACCAGAAAGCGGTTATTAAGCCACCTCTATACCGCATCGACGACGGGTTCAGAAACGTCTTCGAGTTTAACAAACACAGTCCATTGATCGATGTTAATATCTTCATTGTATGTGTTGCCCGGGTCTTCTTCGGCATTCACGACCACTTCCTCGCCGTCCACAGGGAAGAAGATATAGTCGCAACCGTCAGTATCAATCTTCGTAAGTGGCCCCAACGTTGGATGCACCATTTCCACAACTTTGGCGAATCGCACTTGGCAGTTCGTTGTCGAATCAAGCTGGTTGAAAAAAACGAAATCCGACGTTGGACCATCGACTGCCACCTCGTCTGGCGGCGTCTGAAAAAACCACACCTTTTGACGCTCGCCCAGCGAAAGGGTTTGGTCCAATTCGTACCAACCGGGAATCCAAGTTGCAGTTTGATAGGAAGCCATAGTGAAATCGTCACCTTGAAAACGTGAAAACAATGCGAGCGGTCACAAAGAGTTTTAGTGATGGTGAGGAGCGTGCGGCGGCACCTTACCTGAATACTCCTTGCCGTCGATCTCAAACGTAATCACGACACCCAAATTCATCGCGTTGGCTAAAGCTTGCTCGTCCAGCATGTACACGCCAGTCTTGCCATCGTCCTCGGCGTCTTCAGGGACCAATTCAAACGTCTCTTTTGATTTTCCACTTTCAGATTTCACAGAAACCGTCGCGTTCACCGCAACGGTCTTCTTGTTCGCATCCAACACATAGATTCGAATGACGTTATTGCCTTTGTAGTGCCGCCATTCCGCAACGTAGTCTGTCGGCGCCAATCGAACGATGTGCCCTTTGTTAGGGCCCATCTCTTCAACGTGTACATCGTGGGCACCTTCATCATGGCTGTGTTCGGCATGGTCGTGCCCTTGATCATCATGGTCGTGCCCGTGGTCATCTTGTGCGTTCACATCGGCCTTACCGTCGGATTTGGTTCCCGATGGTGAATCGCAACCGATGGCCAAAACACAAACTAAAGCAAATGAGAGGATCAAGAACGAATTTCGCATGGTTATTCCTGTTTGGTTCATCGTAAAAGCTGCAGAGTGGAACTTGATTGCCAAAGGGCTCTCACTCCACCTTTGTCTGGTCACTATCTGTTTGATTATAGGCGCCCCGACAGCTTTGCAATACGGCCTGAGGAAGCTGCTGGCGTCTAGATACCAAAGTCTTTCGCCGCAATCGGGGAAAAAATTCGATCGGTTTCCCGACTAAAAAGCCTCGACCACGAAAAACACACTGCTAGTTGGGGTGTCGTATCGCTTTGCTCAATCCGCACAACCATCATAGACCGACAGTTTCCCTAACCGTCATGCATTATCTGAAGAGAAGTTTCTATTTTACCCCGTCATCTTTCCACAGCGCTGTATTTTTTCAACGTCAACAACGCTCGTTGACCAAATACAACGCTAACCGGTTTCCCCTGACCTCGAAAGACTCCCATGGCTAACGCAAAACTATCTTCATCTGCAAAGAAAACCACTAAAAAGAAGGCTGCAGCCAAAAGCAAATCTTCGAAGACCAAGGCCTCAAAAACAAAAACTTCCAAGACGAAAACTTCAACGAAGAAGGCCAGCCCTCAGGAAATGGAGTTGATGAACGAAACGGGCCGCCGCAAAGTAGACGTTGCTCCTCCTGTCGAGCGTCGCAAGCGTCGCCGCCAAATTGATCCAACGACTTGCGAGCGTGAGTACACTGACGCCGAAGTTCAATTCATGCATGCCATGGACGAATACAAACGAGCCAGCGGCCGCATGTTCCCAACCTGCAGCGAGATTCTAGAAGTCCTCAACAAACTGGGGTATCGCCAAATTGAATCGCCTGCAGAGTTGATGTACGAGCCGAAAACATCTACTGAGCAGAAATCAGAAGAAGACCAGTGGAACGAGAACATGGACGAAGACCGATAGGTTGAACCTTCTTCACGTCTTCAACGTACCAGCGAACTCCATCGGAACAGGAGACACGACTGGTGGCCTATGTGTGAGTTTGACTGACTAACTTCGACTCCCCACTATCGCCCTAGGTTGCCAGTTACTTTTTACACTGGCGTAGTACGCTCCCCATTTGCTACGCCATTTCGTTTGGAGAGATTTAACAATCTTTCCGAACGCAAAAACAGGACCTCGAATTCTATTCGGGTCCTGTTTTTTTGTTTAACAGATGACTAAGCAACTCGCCTGCCTCCGCAGCAAATCACGTCGTTGCAACTTTAATCGTTGACGTGTGTCTCAAGAAACCGAGCCAACCGGTGGAAATCACTGTTGGTATCGATGTAGCGAACGACAGTGACCAAGGTCTCTGGGTCTACCAAATTCTCAAACGGCTCGTAGTGAAGGTCCAGCTGCCCTGTCACGCTGACCATGACGCCATTGAGCTTCTGTTCAGCAAGCGCTCGAAACGCTCCAACACCCAACTGGCTACCTAGCATCGCATCAAACGCGTGCGGCTTGGCACAACGTGCCTCATAGCCCAACTGCAATCCTTTCACCAATCGAACACGACCTGTTTTTTCGGTGTAACTTTGTTCGACAGCTTTCGATAGGATCCGAAACAGGCTGACCTTGGAAATGTTGATGTGCCCATGATCGTCACGCTCAACGCCTTCCACGAAACTAAACGGCAGGAACTCTGCCAAACCTTCGGCAACCACGATCGTACCGTACTCTTTTCCTTCTGCCTCTCGGGCCAGCATCGTCTTAACGATCCGATCGATCACGCGATCCATGTCCATGCATTGACGGGTTTGAGTCTCACCCTTGGCATCTGCGTAGCTCTCTTCAACCAAATAACCGGCCATCACATCTTCAACGCTGATCACAAGTGAAGCTTCTCCAGCGATCGCGGCACCGTAGGACAACCATCCGGCACTGCGCCCCATGGTTTCGGTTAAGAAGTACGAGCGTGTCGCTTCCGCGTCGTGGATCAGCGTCCGCAGCTCAGTCGCAATAAAGTCAACTGCGGTAAAGAAACCAAACGTAAAATCAATCCCGTGATAGTCGTTGTCAATCGTCTTGGGCAAGTGCACCACTGGCAGCACTTTACCGTCGTTGTGCTTCTCCTGGTACAGCTTGAATTTGTTCGCCGTCTTCAGTGTGTCATCGCCACCGATAGAAATCAACGCGTCAACACCGATCGACTTTAGCCCAGCAACCACTTTCGCCATTGGGGCGGTTTTCTCCGAATCGTCTAGATCCGCAGGGGAAGAGATAAATTTGCCGGGGTTACTACGAGCCGTTCCGATCATGATGCCTTGGGCATTGCGAGTGCGGCCGAGAACCTTATGAGTCAGCTGGATGAAGTCTTTGCCCTCTTCGAGCGCGGTCGACCCGTCGAACTCAGACAATGCCGAATAACCATGTTTGATTCCAATGACTTCAACCCCCGCTCGCAGGAAGGAAGCCGCTGCCGCGGAGATAACCGCGTTGGCTGCTGGGGCAGGGCCACCGGCGAAAAGTATCGCTACGCGTTTGAAGGTATGGTCGGGTCTTGCGGGAGGGGAAAGCGTATTTGCCACTTGAATGCCTCAATGGTTTCTAGGTTATTCTCAAACGATTTTCACATCGTTCCGTCGCTGGATTTTATTAAAACGCGACAAAATTTGAACGGGCTAAATCACTTTTGCTTGAAAACGGTTCGTGAACCACGCATTCCAGCATTAAGCTGTACTTGGGGGGCATTTGATGCCCGTTGGTGAAACTCGGCTACTTGGTAACCTGCTTCATCAACATCCCATAGCTCGCATTGTCTGGATCGAGCTTCAACAATTTCTCTACCAGCGGACGCGCAGCCTCGGTGTCACCAACTTGCACGTAGAACGTCGCCAACCCCAAAAGATAGGTAGGATCGTCAGGCGACTTCTTAACTGCCAATTTCAATTGAGTTAACGCACCATCCATGTCGCCCTGTAGATAACAGGACATGCCGAAACGATAGTGCAAAAAATGTGTGCCAGCTAAATCCTCACCACGTTTGACATCGCGTCCCAAACGCACATGCTCCTGTGCCCGCAGATCCTTCGCCTGCTGATTAAGCAGTGCGATTTTTGCGATCAGAGCTTCGCGCTGTGACTCGGCCAACTGGTTTTGTGAAGCGAGTTGTTGTAGCTGAGCGCCGAACTGATTGGCTTTTAAATCCAACAGCGCCGCAAGATTCGACCGTGGCCCTGTGAGATCGGGTTGCACGGCCATCGCGTTTCGATACGACGCAATGGCGTCATTGGTCCGGCCCAACCTCTCATACAACGACCCTGCAACCAGATGCACCCCGGCCCGGTCGTTATTGAATCGCAGCGAACTTTCGTAATCTTTCAGTCCCTTCGCCAAAGCGCTTCGCGCCGATGTCGGCAAAGCCTCATTGAGCAACTGCTCTGGCAAATTTGACAACGCTCGCGACACTTCAATACGCAATCGCCAAGAATCGGTAGTCTCCAGTAATTCACCAAGCGCTTTTGCGGTGGGCTTGATCCGCGTGGCTGCCTGATTGATGGCAGATGCCGATCCTGCTGACTGAGCCCGACCGACAGCAGCGTTCAGTTCAGCCTCCAATCGAGTAATCGCGGCCGAAGCAACTTTAATGTCCGAATCGTTCAGCAATCGTCGAGCTGCCTTGACTTGCTCGTCCGTAGAATCACTTGGCTCGCGCACCGGGAGCGACAACACGTCCAACGCGGTGGCTCGAAAGAGTGCGGGGTTCCGAACATCTTTGGCCAAAGCAATCAGAGTCGATGCAGCATCCTCATTGCCTGAAGCGTCGTCTAGAATCGCCGTTTGCGACGTACTTAGATCAGCGTAATAGGCCGTTTTGATCGGCGAAGTTGCGGTCGGATACCATTTCTTTGTGGCGCTAACCATTTCACGATCAATTTTCCGCAGTGTAGTTTCGGCGTCTTGATCACCGCGCTCGGCAGCGGTCACTAAATCTAAGTACGCGTTGGGCGTGTGGACGGAGGCCGATTGGTCTTCGCTTTCGATTCCCAGATGACACCCCGTACAAGCGTTAGGCGTGTTTAAACTCAAACTCAGCTCTGGCCGAGGCACTCGGAAACTGTGATCGCGGCGCGAGTCGACATCCATATAGGTCGTCGCCGGCATGTGACAATTGACGCAAGCGGCTCCTGCGGTACCCGGTTTGTGATGATGGTGACTTTCGTTGTCATATTTTCCTGCCGGATGTTGGTGGCATGACGTGCAAACTTGGTTCCCCGTATGAATGAGATTCGCCGAATGCGGATTGTGGCAATCACTACAACGAATGCCGTTGTGAAACATCTTGCTTTGCAAAAACGAACCATACACATAGTCCTCGTCACGAATCTGACCGTCGGCGTGATAGACGGGAACATTCAGCAACTGCAAAGCGTAGTAGTCGTCAAAATTACAGCCGGGGACAAACCCCTCTCGCACGACAGCCCGGCGCGAGTGGCACGGAGCGCACGACTGAACCTGAGCCAAGTTCGACGGTGTTTTGAGCTTAGCTAATCCCTTGCCGTGTTTGCGGTCCCAGAAAAGGCTATTGCCGCCCGCCAGATCGACATGCAAACTGGCCGGTCCGTGGCATGCCTCGCAACTGACGTCGATCTCCGAAAACGTTGTCTTGTACTCGTTGGTCAGCAGCTGGTAGTTCTTCTGCAGGTTGGTGCTGTGACATTCCGCACAGGAGGTATTCCAATTCTGAGTCACCCCAGTCCAGTGCAGCGGATCGGTAACATCCAGTTTTTCCTTCACGTCCGGCGGGGAAAGAAAAAACCATTTCGCTTTCTCGGTGTCCCATGAAACACGCAAGACCTGCACCCGTCCGACTTCATCTTCGCTGGCTGACTGTGGCCGGTCGATCTCAACCATATACTGCTGCAGCGGCTCGACGCCGAACACGTATTTGACTTCGAAGTCTTGCATCTGCCCGTCCGGGCCTTCGGTATTGATCATGAATCGATCACCGTCGCGGAACATGCGAGACGTAATCCCATAGTGCTCCAGCGTTACGTCGCCAAAATCAGCCAACACGGTATCTTCGGTCGCCAGATCCATTGCTTTGTCGTGATGCGAACCGACAAACTCTTCGCATTGCTTTTGATGACAGTCAGCGCAACTGATACGGCCGACGTACTGCCGTCCCTCTTTTACATCGACGGTGCTGTACCAGTCGGCTGCAACGTACCCCGCAACAACCACAACCAAGACGATGGCGATTAGAATCAACTTGGAGAATTTCATATACTTTCTGCGTTTCGGTAAACCAATGACCGATCGTCTATTACAACAATATTGGGCAATGACCATAACATCATCGACCGAAGATCGCTATCGACTGGGCATCTCTGTCTTAAAAGCGTCGATTTCTTTCGTTCAATAAGCTCCAATTACCCTATTAAAACGAACATCCCGTTGTCCAACATGGTTCAATGTGGACATTGAGTCGCGGGGAGCGTTATCAGTGCTCGCTTTTGCCGAATTGATCCAAACGAAAAACCGACTTTCTATGCAATCATTTATCTGCCTTTCTTTGTCACTTGTCATTATTTCACTTTGCAATCCATCATTGGCACAAGACGTTGCCGTGTCAGCACCGCGGACTGCCGGCACTGGCGACTGGACAGATTTGCTTGACGAGAAACTGACGCAGTGGGAAAATTGGACTGGCGTTCCCCACAAATCCGTCGAGGGATTGCCTGAGGTGACCTATCAGTCTGACAACGTGCACAAGGGAAAGCCGTTGGGACTGAATAACGACCTGAAAAATGTTTTTACAACGAAGAGGGATGGAGAGGATCTGCTGTTGCATGTCACCGGAGAGATTTATGGTGGCCTGACGACGAAAGAATCATTTCAAAACTATCACCTGCAAATGAAGCATCGTTGGGGTGAGAAAAAATGGCCGCCACGTGCAAACACGATACGCGATAGCGGAGTGCTGTATCACTGTTACGGCAACCATGGAAGTTTCTGGAAGGTATGGAAGAGCTGCGTCGAGTATCAAGTTCAAGAGAAAGATTACGGCGACCTGTATCTTCTTGCTGGCCCGAGGGCCACATCGCGTGCTTCCAAAGGGAAGGGCAAGAAGAAGAAATTTGATCCAAATGCGGACTACGCTCAACAAGGAAACATCGAAGCCTCTTCGGAGCCTGACCTTCCCAATGGCCAATGGAACACGATCGACATTTACGTCGTCGGTGATGCGGCCATCCATGTTTGCAACGGCGTTGTCGTATTGGCGATTAAGGACATCACCAAGAAAGACGGAACGCGATTGGACAAAGGGCAGATTCAGCTTCAATCCGAAGCCGCTGAATGCGACTATAAAGAAGTTCGCATTCGTAC